>NZ_JBKQTQ010000184.1:0-44410 GCF_052143115.1 Mycobacterium sp. | reverse complement strand
GAGGACCTGCGCCGCGCGGTGCGGATCCGGGTCATCGACGACATCATCACGATGCTGAACCGGGTCGGCGAGGGGCGCGCCCGCGACGACGCCGTGCTCGTCATGGCCGGCGCCTACCGCAGCTACGCGCATCACCACCCGGGTCGGTACTCGGCCTTCACCCGGATGCCGCTGGGCGGCGACGACCCCGAGTACGCGGCCGCCACCAGGGGCGCGGCCGCACCGGTGATCTCCGTGCTGGCCTCCTACGGCCTCGACGGTGCCGACGCCTTCCACGCGGCGCTGGAGTTCTGGTCGGCGATGCACGGCTTCGTGCTGCTGGAGATGACCGGCGTGATGGACGACATCGACACGGACGCGCTGTTCTCCGACATGGTGTTACGCCTGGCTCGGGGTTTGGACGGGCTTGACGGGCGCACCGCGCACCAGCATGCCGGACCGAATTAGGCGACCGGCCGCCGCTTTGACCTGCGAGACCGGCGACGGGTATTGTGGTAGCTCGTGCCTGGCGGCTTACGGCGCCTGACGTAAGGGAGCGGATGCCGGGCTAATTCGCATGTCCACGACGCACCGGATCGAATTCCGTGCTGAGCGCTTGCGACACACCCGGCCGCGGGGTACAGGAGCTATTCCGAGGCGGGGGAAAACTGCAGTACACAGACTTAATAGCTGAGCCAGAAACGAACTTCAATACAGAAAGCCGGTAGATGCCAACCATTCAGCAGCTGGTCCGCAAGGGCCGCCGGGACAAGGTCGCCAAGGTCAAGACCGCGGCGCTGAAGGGCAGCCCGCAGCGTCGTGGCGTGTGCACCCGCGTGTACACCACCACTCCGAAGAAGCCGAACTCGGCGCTTCGGAAGGTCGCGCGCGTCAAGCTGACGAGTCAGGTCGAGGTCACGGCGTACATCCCCGGCGAGGGTCACAACCTGCAGGAGCACTCCATGGTGCTGGTGCGTGGTGGCCGGGTTAAGGACCTGCCCGGTGTCCGGTACAAGATCATCCGCGGTTCGCTCGACACCCAGGGCGTCAAGAACCGCAAGCAGGCTCGCAGCCGTTACGGCGCCAAGAAGGAGAAGAGCTAATGCCGCGCAAGGGGCCCGCGCCCAAGCGTCCGCTGGTCAACGACCCCGTCTACGGGTCGCAGCTGGTCACCCAACTGGTGAACAAAGTTCTGCTCAAGGGGAAGAAATCGCTCGCCGAGCGCATTGTTTATGGTGCGCTCGAGCAAGCCCGCGACAAGACCGGCACCGATCCCGTCATCACGCTCAAGCGAGCTCTCGACAACGTCAAGCCGGCCCTGGAGGTGCGGAGCCGCCGCGTCGGTGGTGCGACCTACCAGGTGCCCGTCGAGGTGCGTCCGGACCGGTCGACCACGCTGGCGCTGCGCTGGCTGGTCAGCTTCTCGCGGCAGCGCCGGGAGAAGACCATGATCGAGCGGCTGGCTAACGAGATCATGGATGCCAGCAATGGCCTCGGAGCGGCCGTCAAGCGACGCGAGGACACCCACAAGATGGCCGAGGCAAACCGCGCCTTTGCGCACTATCGCTGGTGAGCGGGCTGCGCGCGGAGCCGCGTAGGCGGCGACATTCGGCTGAGTGGCCGGGGCAATAGGAATAGCGAAACAAGCAATCGAAAGAGTGGGAAGACTTCTGTGGCACAGAAGGACGTGCTGACCGACCTGAGCAAGGTCCGAAACTTCGGCATCATGGCGCACATCGATGCCGGTAAAACCACGACTACCGAGCGGATCCTGTACTACACCGGCATCAACTACAAGATCGGTGAGGTCCACGATGGCGCCGCCACCATGGACTGGATGGAGCAGGAGCAGGAACGCGGAATCACCATCACCTCCGCGGCCACGACGACGTTCTGGAAAGACAACCAGCTCAACATCATCGACACCCCCGGCCACGTCGATTTCACCGTCGAGGTGGAGCGCAACCTGCGCGTGCTCGACGGGGCCGTCGCCGTGTTCGACGGCAAAGAGGGTGTCGAGCCGCAGTCCGAGCAGGTCTGGCGGCAGGCCGACAAGTACGACGTCCCGCGCATCTGCTTCGTCAACAAGATGGACAAGATCGGCGCCGACTTCTACTTCTCGGTCCGCACCATGGAGGAGCGGCTCGGGGCCAAGGCCGTGCCGATCCAGCTGCCGATCGGGTCCGAGGCCGACTTCGAGGGCATCGTCGACCTGGTCGAGATGAACGCCAAGGTGTGGCGCGGCGAGACCAAGCTGGGCGAGACCTACGACACCGTCGAGATCCCGGCCGAACTCGCCGAGCAGGCCGAGGAATACCGCACCGCGCTGCTGGAGATCGTCGCGGAGACCGACGAGGAGCTGCTGGAGAAGTACCTCGGCGGCGAAGAACTCACCATCGAAGAGATCAAGGCCGCGATCCGCAAGCTGACGATCACCTCCGAGATCTATCCGGTGCTGTGCGGCAGCGCGTTCAAGAACAAGGGCGTGCAGCCCATGCTCGACGCCGTCGTGGACTACCTGCCGTCGCCGCTGGACGTGCCGCCGGCCGTCGGGCATGCGCCCGGCAAGGAGGACGAGGAGGTCGTGCGCCACGCGACGACCGACGAGCCTTTCGCCGCGCTGGCGTTCAAGATCGCCTCGCACCCGTTCTTCGGCAAGCTGACCTACATCCGGGTCTACTCGGGCACCGTCGAGTCGGGCAGCCAGGTCATCAACTCCACCAAGGGCAAGAAGGAGCGGCTGGGCAAGCTGTTCCAAATGCACTCCAATAAGGAGAACCCCGTCGAACGGGCCAGCGCGGGTCACATCTACGCGGTGATCGGGCTCAAGGACACCACCACCGGTGACACCCTGAGCGATCCGAACAAGCAGGTCGTGCTGGAGTCGATGACCTTCCCCGCTCCGGTGATCGAGGTGGCCATCGAGCCGAAGACCAAGAGCGACCAGGAGAAGCTGAGCCTGTCGATCCAGAAGCTCGCCGAGGAGGACCCGACGTTCAAGGTGCACCTGGATCAAGAGACCGGCCAGACCGTGATCGGCGGCATGGGCGAGCTGCACCTGGACATCCTGGTGGACCGCATGCGCCGCGAATTCAAGGTCGAGGCCAACGTCGGCAAGCCGCAGGTGGCCTACAAAGAGACCATCAAGCGCAAGGTCGACAAGGTCGAGTTCACCCACAAGAAGCAGACGGGCGGCTCGGGCCAGTTCGCCAAGGTGCTCATCTCCCTCGAGCCCTTCACCGGCGAAGACGGTGCGACCTACGAGTTCGAGAACAAGGTCACCGGTGGACGCATCCCGCGTGAGTACATCCCCTCTGTGGACGCCGGCGCCCAAGACGCCATGCAGTACGGCGTGCTGGCCGGCTACCCGCTGGTGAACCTGAAGGTCACCCTGCTCGACGGTGCTTACCACGACGTCGACTCGTCGGAAATGGCGTTCAAGATCGCCGGTTCGCAAGTGCTGAAAAAGGCTGCGCAGCAAGCGCAGCCGGTGATCCTGGAACCGATCATGGCCGTCGAGGTCACTACGCCCGAGGACTACATGGGTGACGTGATCGGCGACCTGAACTCCCGCCGTGGCCAAATCCAGGCCATGGACGAGCGCAGCGGCGCGCGCGTGGTCAAGGCGCATGTGCCGCTGTCGGAGATGTTCGGCTACGTCGGCGACCTGCGGTCGAAGACTCAGGGCCGGGCGAACTACTCCATGGTCTTCGACTCCTACGCCGAAGTGCCGGCGAACGTGTCGAAGGAGATCATCGCGAAGGCGACGGGCGAGTGAGTGCCGCGAGGCGACGGCGAGTGAGCCCAAGCTCACGAGTGAGGAGCCGAGCAATCAGCACAAGCTCACGAGCCCGGAGGGGAGCAGTCGACCGAAGCGAAGGCGACGGGCGAGTAATCGATGCTGGCGCGACGGGGAGTAACCTTGCCCGGTCACTACCGCGGCACAACTGAAATAACAACACTGCTTTAACAAGCACCAACAAGTCCAGGAGGACACAGAAGTGGCGAAGGCGAAGTTCGAGCGGACGAAGCCGCACGTCAACATCGGGACCATCGGTCACGTTGACCACGGCAAGACCACACTGACCGCGGCTATCACCAAGGTCCTGCATGACAAGTACCCGACGTTGAACGAGTCGCGCGCATTCGACCAGATCGACAATGCGCCCGAGGAGCGTCAGCGCGGTATCACCATCAACATCTCCCACGTGGAGTACCAGACTGAGAAGCGTCACTACGCGCACGTCGACGCCCCGGGCCACGCCGACTACATCAAGAACATGATCACCGGCGCCGCCCAGATGGACGGAGCGATCCTGGTGGTCGCCGCCACCGACGGCCCGATGCCGCAGACCCGCGAGCACGTGCTGCTGGCCCGTCAGGTCGGTGTGCCCTACATCCTGGTGGCGCTGAACAAGGCCGACATGGTCGATGACGAGGAGCTGCTCGAGCTCGTCGAGCTGGAGGTCCGTGAGCTGCTGGCCGCCCAGGAGTTCGACGAGGACGCCCCGGTGATCCAGGTATCCGCGCTCAAGGCCCTCGAGGGCGACGCCAAGTGGGTCGAGTCGGTGGAAAAGCTGATGGACGCGGTCGACGAGTCGATTCCGGACCCGGTCCGCGACACCGACAAGCCGTTCCTGATGCCCGTCGAGGACGTCTTCACCATCACCGGCCGCGGCACCGTCGTCACCGGCCGTGTCGAGCGCGGCGTGATCAACGTCAACGAGGAGGTCGAGATCGTCGGCATCAAGCCGACCAGCGCCAAGACCACGGTCACCGGTGTGGAAATGTTCCGCAAGCTGCTCGACCAGGGGCAAGCCGGCGACAACGTCGGTCTGCTGCTGCGCGGTATCAAGCGCGAGGACGTCGAGCGCGGACAGGTCGTCGTGAAGCCCGGCACCACCACGCCGCACACCGACTTCGAGGGCAGCGTCTACATCCTGTCCAAGGACGAGGGCGGTCGGCACACGCCGTTCTTCAACAACTACCGTCCGCAGTTCTACTTCCGCACCACCGACGTCACCGGCGTGGTGACGCTGCCGGAGGGCACTGAGATGGTGATGCCCGGTGACAACACCGACATCTCGGTTAAGCTCATCCAGCCCGTCGCCATGGACGAGGGCCTACGCTTCGCCATCCGCGAGGGTGGCCGTACCGTCGGCGCCGGCCGGGTCACCAAGATCATCAAATAGTTAGTCCGACAGCAAAGCGGTGCTCACCGAAAGGTGGGCGCCGTTTTGTGTGCAGCGATACGCTGACCCGCATCGTTGTCGGTGTCGGCGGCTGACGATAGCAGCTTGCGATGCTAGCGCGTTATCTCAAGGCCCAATTTTGGGTCCTGCTGTGTGGCGGTGCGACCGGGCCCGTCCTTATAGCCCTGTACTTCGCGCTGCCCAGCCTGTTTGGTTCCGAGGTCAGTTCTTACGACACCTCGATGTCCTCCACCGTGTCCTCCCTGACGCAGCAGTCCATTCAGTGGATGCTCTGGGTCGGGTTGCTGATCACGGCCGGCGCCGTGCTCGTCGCGCTGTGGTTGGCCAACCGCGGCGCCAAGTCCTCGGCCAAGAGCGCTGCTCTTCACCAGACCGGTGTGCTGACGATGGCCCAGATCACCGGTCTCGGTGAGACCGGGATGCGCATCAACGAGCGACCGGTGGTCAACTTGGACTCGCACATCGCCGGACCCGGGTTCGCGTTCGACACCCAAAAGCGGGTTACCGTCGACATCACCAAGCAGGCCATCGTCACGGCGCGCAAGCTTGTCGTGTGGGTGGACCCGAACACCCGTGACTACGAGATCGACTGGCAAGCAAGCGGATTGATCTGCGGCGTGCTTCCTGCGCAATTCAATATCGCAGAGGACAACCAAACCTACGACCTGAGCGGGCAAGCAGGGCCGCTGATGGAAATCCTGCAGATATACAGGGCCAACAACCTGCCGATCAGTGGCAAAGTCGACATACGCTCCTTGCCGGTAGTGCGCCAGCAGGTCATGGCCGTGGTGCGGCGGGCCGCCGCCCAGCAGCCGGCCGCCGCCGGGGCCGGGATCGGGGCAGCGGCAGCGGCGCCACCGCAGGCGTCCGTTGGTCAGCGGCTGCAGGACCTGGAGGCGTTGCATAAATCCGGCGCGGTGAGCGCCGAGGAATACGCCAGCAAACAGGCGCAGATCATCTCCGAGATCTGACTTACCGAGCGGCGACGCAAGCAGGACCGGCGGCGTGCATCGTCGCCGGGCTGAAACACGTTTCAGTTTCGCTGCTAGCCTGATCGGCAGTCGGCGGAAGGGGCTGTTGTGTCTGGTGTGTCCGGGGCACTGCAAGGCCGCGTGGCATTCATCACCGGTGCCGCACGCGGCCAGGGGCGGGCCCATGCGATCCGGCTAGCGCGAGAAGGCGCCGACATCATCGCGCTGGACATCTGCGCACCGGTTTCCGAGAGCATTACCTATGCGGCCGCAACTCCGGAGGAGCTGGCAGAGACCGTCCGTGCGGTGGAGGCCGAAGGGCGCAAGGTATTGGCCCGCGAGGTCGACATCCGCGACGATGCCGCATTGCGCCAACTGGTCAGCGACGGCGTCGAGCAGTTCGGCCGGCTCGACATCTTGGTCGCCAACGCAGGTGTGCTCAGTTGGGGACGGGTCTGGGAGCTCACCGACGAGCAGTGGGACGCCGTCATCGGTGTCAACCTATCGGGCACCTGGCGCAGCCTGCGAGCGGTGATACCCGCGATGATCGAGGCCGGCAACGGCGGCTCCATCGTCGTGGTCAGCTCGTCGGCCGGCCTAAAGGCCACCCCGGGCAACGGCCACTACTCGGCGGCCAAGCACGGCCTCGTCGGGCTGACCAATACGCTCGCAATTGAGCTCGGCGAGTTCGCCATCCGTGTCAACTCCATCCATCCCTACTCGGTCGACACGCCGATGATCGAGCCGGAGTTGATGATGCAGGTGTTCGCCGAGCATCCCCGTTATGTGCACAGCTTCGGACCAATGCTGCTGCAGCCCAATGGATTTATGGCAGCAGACGAGGTTTCCGATGTCGTGGTGTGGCTGGCCGGCGCCGGCTCCGGTACCTTGACGGGAGCGCAGATCCCCGTCGACAAGGGCGTCTTAAAGTACTAAGACCTTAGTAGCCGTTGCCGGCTGTTTGAACCAAACGTAAGCCGACATTCATCGTGATTTCACATGCATCTTGACGGTATAACCACGATTTAAAACGTATGTTGGGCCGCATGCGGACCGCCTACCATGCGGAACTCGCCAGGTTGACCGAGCACCTGGGGGAGATGTGCGGGCTGGCCGGGGTTGCCATGGAACACGCAACCCAAGCGCTGCTGCAGGCGGATCTTGTGCTGTCCGAACAGGTTCTTACCGCCCACGACAAAATCGCCGCGATGAGCACCGCCGCTGAGGAGAGCGCGTACGCGCTTCTGGCTCCCCTGCACGCCCCGGTTGTCGGTGACTTGCGGGCGATCGTCAGCGCCCTGCAGATGGTTGTCGAGATCGATCGGATGGCGGCGCTGGCCCTGCACGTCGCCGAGATCACCCGCTGGCGTCATCCCCAGCACGCGTTGCCCGAAGAAGTCAACGGATACTTCGCCGAAATGGGCAGGATCGCTGTCAAGTTGGGGAACAACGCGCAAGAGGTGGTGTTGAATCGCGACCCGCTGAAGGCCGCGCGCATCCGCCAAGACGACGACGCGATGGATGAACTGCACCGCCACCTGTTCACCGTGCTGATGGATCAGGAATGGAAGCATGGTGTCGCCGCCGCCGTCGACGTGACCTTGCTCGGCCGGTATTACGAGCGCTTCGCCGACCATGCCGTCCAACTGGCGCGTCGGGTCATCTTCCAGACGACCGGCAGGTTGTCCGACCGGTAGACGGCGCCGACGTACCGCCGACGCCCTGCTAGCTCGCCATCTCCGCCAGCGTGTCGGCGAATCGGTCAACGGCCCAATCGATTTCCGCTGCGGTGATGACCAGCGGCGGGGCAACGCGCAACGTTGATCCGTGCGTGTCTTTGACCAGAACACCGCGCTTGGCCAGTCGCAGGCTGAGCTGCTTTGCGGTGCCGAGCGCCGGATCGATGTCGACGCCGGCCCACAATCCGCGGCCGCGCACCGCCAGCACGCCGTGACCGATTAAGGTTCGCAGCCGCCACTGCAGGCGTCGGCCGAGGTGCGCCGCGCGGTCCTGGAATTCGCCGCGAGCCAGCATCGACACCACGGTGCTGCCGATCGCCGCCGCGAATGGGTTGCCACCGAACGTCGAACCGTGCTCACCGGGATGCAGCACCCCCAAGATGCCGCGATCGGCCACCACCGCGGACAACGGCACCACCCCGCCGCCCAACGCCTTGCCGAGCAGGTAGATGTCGGGCACCACGTCCCAGTGGTCGCAAGCGAAGGTGCGGCCGGTGCGGGCCAGCCCCGACTGGATCTCATCGGCGATCATCAAAATATTGCGGGCACGGCAGATTTTCCGAACCTCAGGCAGATAGTCGTCCGGCGGCACAATGACGCCGGCTTCACCTTGAATCGGCTCCAGCAGCACTGCAACGGTGTGCTCGTCAGTCGCATCGGCCAGCGCGTCGGCGTCACCGAACGGCACCGAACGAAAGCCGGGCGTGAACGGCCCGAAGCCGCTGCGTGCTGTCTGGTCAGACGAAAAGCTGACGATGCTGATGGTACGGCCATGAAAGTTGTTGTCGGCCACCACGATGTTCGCGTGACCGGCCGGAACGCCTTTCACGTCGGTGCCCCACTTGCGTGCGACCTTGATAGCGCTCTCGACCGCTTCGGCGCCGCTGTTCATCGGCAACACCATGTCCTTGCCGCTCAGCGTCGCCAATGCCGCACAAAAGCGGCCGAGCGCCTCGGCGTGAAATGCCCGGCTGACCAGGGTGACCAGGTCGAGCTGGGCATGTGCGGTCGCGGTGATTTCGGGGTTGCGATGCCCGAAATTCACTGCGGAATACGCGGCCAGGCAATCCAGATAGCGGCGACCCTCGACATCGGTGATCCATGCTCCCTCGGCACTGGCGGCCACCACCGGCAGCGGCGAGTAGTTGTGTGCCGCGTGCTGCTCGTCCAGCGCGATCGCCGACGCGGCGAGTGCGCCGGGGCTGGTGGTCACGGTGTCCAGTACGGTCACGAATACACCTCCAGAGTGCAGCATTTGACAGATCCGCCGCCCTTGAGCAGCTCGGACATCTCCACACCGATCGGCTCGAAGCCAGCCTGGGTCAACTGCTCGGCGAACCCGACCGCTGCGGCCGGGTACACCACGTGGCGGCCATCCGAGACGACGTTGAGGCCGAACACGTAGGCGTCGGCGCTTTCGACCACGATGGCGTCCGGAAACAGCGTTTCCAGTTGCGCGCGTGAAGATTCGGTAAAGGCCGGTGGATAGTACGCGATGGTGGCGTCGTCGAGCACGCTGAGTGCGGTGTCGAGGTGGTAGAAGCGCGGATCGACCAGCTGCAGGCTGACGACCGGCCGGCCGAAGATCCCGGCGATCTCGGCGTGCGCCCGCGGATCCGTGCGAAACCCGGTTCCGGCCAGAATCGTTTCGCCCACCGGCAGCAGGTCGCCCTGACCCTCGTTGACGTGCTGAGTCTGCACGGGTGTGTAGCCTTGCGATCGCATCCAGTCCGCGTAGGCGACGGACTCGTGTTGGCGCTGAGGGTATTTGAACCGTGCGACGACCGCCGTGCCGTTGAGTATCAGCCCGCCGTTGGCGGCGTAAACCATGTCGGGCAGGCCGGGAACGGGTGCGACGAGGTCGATGACGTGCCCAAGCCGTAGGTATGTGTCGCGAAGGTGCTCCCACTGTGCGACCGCGACGGCGGTGTCGACGGGGTTGTCGGTGTCCATCCACGGATTGATCGCATAGTCCACAGCGAAAAACTGCGGAGACGTCATGGCGTAGCGCCGAATCCGCGCCGTGCGTTCGGTCGTTTTGACGCTCTCACGCCCCGGGGCTACCGCCGCGGGCTCCGCGAAGATCGTCATAAATCGACGGTATGGGAGCGGCGGCGCGCAATCAAACGACGATCGTTGCTTCTATGTGTGTTGTTCATTGCGCAAGAAGCTGTATTGCGGCAATCTGTTGCGCAGGAGGAATGATGAACCGGTTGGATGGCATCGACGAGCAGATTCTTGCCGAGCTCGCCCAACATGCCCGGGCAACGTTCGCCGAGATCGGTGAGCGGGTCAATCTGTCGGCCCCGGCGGTCAAGCGGCGCGTCGATCGGATGCTTGACAGTGGGGTGATCCGGGGGTTCACCACGGTCATCGATCGCAGTGCGGTGGGTTGGAACACCGAAGCCTACGTGCAGGTGTATTGCCACGGCAGGATCTCGCCCGACGAGCTGCGCCAGGCCTGGATGGATATCCCCGAGGTGGTCAGCGCCGCGACGGCGACCGGGACCGCCGACGCCATCCTGCGTGTACTGGCGCACGACATGAGGCATCTGGAAGACGCGTTGGAGCGCATCCGCACCAGCGCCGACATTGAACGGACCGAAAGCATCGTGGTGCTGTCCAACCTCATCGACCGGTCCCGGGCCGAGGAGACCGCGGCGCTGCATCGATACCCTCGACCACGAGACGCGGGGTGAGCAACTATCCGCCGCCGTAATCGTGTATGAACTCCACGTGACCATTAGCTCAGGCGGTAACGGAATACTGATCGTGGGCGGAGGGCTCGCTGCGACCCGGACCGCTGAGCAATTGCGCCGCGTCGGCTACACCGGCACCCTGGCGATCGTCGGCGATGAGGTCCATCTGCCCTATGACCGGCCCCCGCTGTCCAAAGAGGTGCTGCGCAGCGAAGTCGACGACGTGACGCTGAAACCGCGGGAGTTCTACGACGAGCAGAACATCACGCTGCGGCTCGGGTCGGCGGCCACCGGCTTGGACACCGCGGCTCAGACGGTGACTCTCGACGACGGAACGACGCTGGGTTATGACGAACTCGTCATCGCGACCGGCCTAGTGCCGCGGCGCATTCCGGCGTTCCCCGACCTTGACGGCATCCGGGTGTTGCGGTCGTTCGATGAAAGTCTGGCGTTGCGCAAGCACGCGTCCTCCGCGCAGCACGCAGTTGTGGTCGGCGCGGGTTTCATCGGGTGTGAGGTGGCGGCCAGTCTGCGCGGGCTGGGTGTCGGCGTCGTGCTGGTGGAGCCACAGCCCGCGCCGCTGGCAGCGGTGCTAGGCGAGCAGATCGGCGGGCTGGTGGCGCGGCTGCACCGCGCCGAAGGTGTCGATGTGCGCACCGGAGTCGGGGTGGCCGACGTCCGCGGACACGATCACGTCGAGAGCGTGCAACTGACCGACGGAGCCGAGCTGACGAGCGACCTGGTAGTGGTCGGCATCGGCTCCCGGCCGGCGACCGATTGGCTCGACGGCAGCGGCGTCGAGGTCGACAACGGCGTGATATGTGATGCGGCCGGACGGACCAGCGCGCCGAACGTGTGGGCGCTCGGTGACGTCGCTTCTTGGCGTGACCCGATGGGACATCAGGTCCGAGTGGAACATTGGAGCAATGTCGCCGAGCAAGCCCGGGTTGTGGTGCCTGCGATGCTCGGGCAAGATGCGCCGTCGAACGTCGTCGTTCCGTATTTCTGGAGCGATCAATATGACGTCAAGATTCAATGCCTGGGCGAACCAATCGCCACTGACACCGTGCATCTCGTCGAGGACGATGGCCGCAGATTCCTCGCGTACTACGAGCGTGATGGCGTGGTGGCCGGCGTTGTCGGCGGCGGTATGCCCGGCAAGGTCATGAAGGCTCGAGCCAAGATCGCCGCCGCGGCGCCGATTTCCGAGGTGCTGACCTGACGCCAAGACGTCAATTCAAGAACTGTTCAAGGGCTTTGCGGATGTCGGGAAGTGCCGTTCCCGCCTGGTGTTCGATGAGGGCGGCTTCGGCGACCATGCCCACCCACAACTGTGCGCTTTCGTAGGGGTGCAGGCGTTTCAGCGCGGCGAAGTCGGCTCGGCATTGCTCGGCGCTGGCGGTGTTGCGGCGCGTGATTTCGTCGGTTACGGCCGGCTCGGCGCGCGCTTCGAGCAGCAGGGCGCGCACGCCGCGGTCGCTCAGGCACCCGTCGAGGTAGGTGTTTGCGATGGTGGTCAGACGGTTGCGTCCGGGTGGCATGCCGACGGTGGCGGCCTGTATCCGGGTGGCCAAGCGTTCGTGGAATTCACGGTGCAGCGCAAGCAGATACGAGGCGCGGTCGCCGAAGTGGTGAAAGAACGTTCCTTTTGCCACTCCGGCGTCCGCAACGATGAGATTGACGCTCAATCCGGTGAGGCCGGTGCTTTCGGCCAGGCGTAGACCCGCATCGATCAGTGCTTCTCGGGTTCTGGCCATCGCCTCCTTGCGCCGACCCGTTCCAGTCGCGGGCGGCGTCGAGGTCATGTGAGCACTTTAGCCGTGGCTTTGCGGCGACTGCGGCGGGCGAGCAGCTCGCCGTACTGTTCGCACACGTGGATCACCCCGGTGAGCTGATAGGTGATCCAGCCCTTGTGCGTCGAGGGCAGGTTGTGCTCGAAAAGGCGGTGCCCGGCGATTTGCAAGAGCCAGCCGCCGACAAACATCAGCGCTCCCACACGGGGTTTCGCCACCAGCAGCAGAATTCCTGCTGCGATCACCGGGACGCCGATCATGTGCGTGATCGTCACACCGCGGGTCAGATGCTGGTTTCGGTAGTGGGCCATCTTCTCGGAAAACGGTGCGTCGGCTGCGGGAACACTCATCGGTTACTCCTTGAGGCCTGAACAGTTGCAATGATATGGTTGACCGACCAGTCGGTCAACGAGAGGGCCTGTGATGATCAACATGGTCGAGACGCGAGTGGGGCAGGTTGCCTACAGCGATGCCGGGGAAGGACCTGTCGTGGTGTTGCTCCACGCGACGCTGCACGATCGGCGCGACTTCGACGCCATCGTGCCGAACCTTCTTCACGACCACCGCGTGATCGCGCTGGACTGGCCGGGCCACGGTGACTCGCCGGCCCCGGCGCCGAGCTATGCGCCGGCCGCGGCCGCTTTCGCCGACGTTCTCGCCGACGTCGTGACCGCACTCGACCTGCCACCCGCCGCATTCGTCGGCAACTCCGTAGGCGGCTTCGCCGCGGCACGGTTGGCGATCACTGACCCGCAACGGGTTTCGCGGTTGGTGTTGGTCAATGCCGGCGGATTTACCGCCAGCCCGATCACCAACCTCTACTGCCGAACGCTCGGAACGCCGGCGGTGATGAAACGGGTCCTGCCGCGGTCCATCCGCAGCTACATGAAGGCGACTAGCGACAACGACTACGCCGTGCAGGAACGCGCGTTAGCGCGCGCGCACACCCAAGACGGTGTCATTCTTACGGCTGCATTGTGGCGCAGTTTCGCTGCGCCCGAATATGATCTGCGCCCGCACGCCGACCGCATCACAGCGCCGTGCCTCGTTGTCTGGGGATCGAAAGATACGGCAATCCCCATGCGATTGGGCCGATCCACCGCGGCCGCGATTCCCGGCTCGCGGCTGGAAGTTCTGCCAACAGGCCACGTCCCGTTTTCCTCAGACCCCGCGGGATTCCTGGCCATCGCCGCGCCGTTCTTGGCCGCCGCACGCGGGAGCGTGCAGTAATCCGACGGTCAGGAACCGGTCGACCTGCAACTCGCCGCTATTCCCAGGTCACCGGCGGCCCGTGCGGCGAACATACGGCGAGTAGCGTGTCGTCACCACCCGGCCAACAGCGGGCGCGAACGGTGAACTCGACCGGAGAATCGGGTGCTCGCCGCTGCGGCTCCAGCATCAGATGGGCCAACGGCGAGTCGGCTCGGGCTTGGGCTCCGAGTGCGTCGATCCCGGCTCGGACGGCGGCCTGGTCGTCCGCCGAAAGGTACTGCCACATGATGGAATGCCACAGCACGGTTACCGCGCCGACGGCGACACTGAGGCCGGCGACCGCGTCGACGGCATCGCAGCGGTGCAACGGCGCCGGGACGCGCCGAGCGATGCCGATCGCGCCGCGCAACCGGTCCAGTCGTGCCGGCTGATCGGGCCAGACATAGCTCAGCAGGGTTAATTCCCCGTCCCGGCTGGTGGCATCCAGCGGCGCGATGTCGTAGCCATGACGCTCCACGATCCGCAGGGCCGCGGCGGGCGGCAATTGGCCGCGCCACGCGTCGTCGATGGCCACCGATGAGTCGGTCGGACCCCACTGGCCGTTCGCATAGCGATAGCGGTAATAGTCGGCTCGCAGGTTGAGTCCAGCACTGCAGCCGATCTCGAAAAGCCGGACCGGCAAGGCGAATCGGTGGGCGAGGATAAGCAGGCCGCCGATGAGCGCGGCGGCGCGACCCACCTCGTTGGTTTG
Organism: Mycobacterium sp.; assembly: GCF_052143115.1. GTDB lineage: Bacteria > Actinomycetota > Actinomycetes > Mycobacteriales > Mycobacteriaceae > Mycobacterium. The sequence continues at coordinate 30,053 of NZ_JBKQTQ010000184.1, read as the reverse complement.
CGGCGGCTGATTGAGGGCGGCGCGCAGATGGTCGGCGTGGTCAGACGCGGCGAGCGCGATGTCGGGCCAAGCCGCTTCGGCATTCCACTGCCCGCCCGTGCTCGGATACCAGCGGCGTAGTCGCGACGCGCGGCCGTCGAGCGCCAGCCGGTGCAACCCGCCGAGCAGTCGCAGCGGCAGCGCCAGCCGACCAGAATCGCTTTCGTGCCCGGACAGGATTTCCGCGAAGACACCGCCGGCTTCGACGTCGGCGGTCACCCGGTCCAGCAGCTCGCCATACATCGGCGAGCCCATGCCCGCGCAGACCTGGCCCTGCAAGTGGAGAGACCGCACCAGGCGGCTGTCGCCGGTGGGGCTCACTGGTCCAGCTCGTCAAGTCCGGCGCGGACGACGTCGAACGCACCCCCGAGAGCGTCTGGCAACGAAACGGATTCGTCGTCCAGCCAGTGCTCGTAAGCGCTCAGGGCGACACCAAGCATCGTCCATGCGACGGTCTGAGGCAGCAGGTCGGTAGTTCGAGCAACGGATCGGCGTGCCACGAACTCGGCGATTACCTCGCGCCAGCCGGCATACATCGTCATCGAATAGGCTTGCAGTTCAGCGGTTTGCAGGATCACCCGCATTCGCTGGCGATGTCGTATCGTTTCCGACGCGTCAAAGGTGTTGAACGACAACAGCGCGGCGCGCAGCGCCTCGCCGAGCGGCATACCCGGATCAACATTGTCCAATAGCTCGCGCAGGTGCTGCAGATGCCCGTCGAAGTCTCCCCACGGGATTGCGTTCTTGGAGGCGTAGTAACGAAACACGGTGCGACGGGCGATCCCTGCGGCCTGTGCGACGTCGTCGACGCTCACCTCGCCGAAGCCGCGGTCGGCGAAGAGTCGCAGGGCAACATCGGTGATGTGCTGCGGGGTCGTGGAACGGCGCCGGCCGACCCGCGCCTGCTGCAGCATGTACCACTCCTTTTTAGATTGCCTCTTCCCATTCTGGCACTCGATGCCATATCCTGACGAAGATTCTCACCGGATCGACGCGACTTGTCGAGCCCCTGATAACGAAAGGCAACGTCATGGAGCCGAACCAGCAGACAGAGAGGGACGCCGGAGCCGCCTTGCCGGCGACATCCGACACCGAGCTCGTCACCGAGTCCTTGGTGGAAGAGGTGTCCATCGACGGGATGTGCGGGGTCTACTGATCGTGGCCGCCTCCGCGAAGGCGGGCGACTGCGCGTTTGATCCCGAACGCGCGTGGCGTTTGCACCCGCAGGTGGCCGTGCGGCCCGAACCGTTCGGCGCGCTTTTGTATCACTTCGGCACCCGCAAACTGTCGTTCCTCAAGAACCGCACCATCCTTGCGGTGGTGCAATCCCTGGTCGACTACCCGGACGTTCGAGCCGCCTGTCGCGCCGCCGGAGTCGAGGACACCAGACAGGGTCCTTACTTACATGCACTGAGCGTGTTGGCCCGGTCCAACATGCTTGTGCCCGTCGGGCCAAGGGAGGCCGCGTGACAACCGTCGTGCCGCGCCTGGTCGAGCAGTTCGAGCGCGGGTTGGACGCACCGATCTGCCTCACCTGGGAGCTCACCTACGCATGCAATCTGGCGTGCGTGCATTGCCTGTCTTCGTCGGGCAAACGCGATCCGCGCGAACTGTCCACGCAGTCGTGCAAAGACATCATCGATGAGCTGGAACGCATGCAGGTGTTCTATGTCAACATCGGTGGCGGGGAACCGACTGTGCGGCCGGATTTTTGGGAGCTGGTGGACTACGCCACCGCTCACCACGTCGGCGTGAAATTCTCCACCAATGGGGTTCGGATCACGCCCGAGGTAGCCGCCCGGTTGGCCGCCAGCGACTACGTCGACGTCCAGATCTCGCTGGACGGCGCGACCGCCGAGGTCAACGACGCGGTCCGGGGCACCGGGTCCTACGCGATGGCCATCCGCGCTCTGGAAAACCTTGCCGCCGCCGGATTCTCCGACGCCAAGATCTCAGTGGTCGTCACCAGACACAACGTCGACCAGCTCGACGAATTCGCCTCGCTGGCAAGCCGTTACGGCGCCACACTACGTATCACTCGGCTCCGCCCGTCGGGCCGTGGCGCCGATGTCTGGGATGAGCTGCATCCAACCGCCGACCAGCAGGTCCAGCTTTACCAATGGCTGGTCGCCAAGGGCGAGCGAGTGTTGACCGGCGATTCCTTCTTCCACCTCTCGGGACTCGGCGAACCGGGCGCGCTGTCCGGTCTGAACATGTGCGGAGCCGGGCGGGTGGTGTGCCTCATCGATCCGGTCGGCGATGTGTATGCTTGTCCGTTCGCCATCCATGACCGCTTCCTCGCCGGAAACATCTTGTCCGACTCCGGCTTTGGGACTGGCTTCGCCAACGTATGGAAGAACGCTCCGTTATTTCGTGAGCTACGCGAGCCGCAGTCGGCCGGCGCCTGCGGCAGCTGTGGGCATTACGACAGCTGCCGGGGCGGATGCATGGCGGCTAAGTTCTTCACCGGTCTGCCGATCGACGGCCCTGATCCGGAATGCGTTCAGGGCTACGGCGTCCCCGCTCTGATGCAAGAGCGCGACAAACCCCGCCCCGCAGGGGATCACTCGCACGGACGGCGGCGCAGCGGACCAGTGCCGCTGACGCTGTCGTTACATCCCCCCATGCAGCCACCTCTAGCGCCGAAGCGGCTCTGCAACGAAAGCCCGGTCTAGTCGTGGCCCGTGACGTCTGGTTCGAGACGGTCGCCATCGCGCAGCAACGGGCGAAACGGCGACTGCCGAAATCGGTGTATGCCGCACTGGTCGCCGCCAGCGAGAAGGGGCTGACCGTCTCCGACAACGTCGAGGCGTTCAGCGAGCTCGGCTTCGCACCTCATGTGGTCGGGGCTATCGAAAAGCGTGACCTCTCGACAACCGTTATGGAACAAGAGATTTCCCTGCCGGTCATCATCTCGCCCACAGGTGTGCAAGCGGTCGATCCGGACGGTGAAGTGGCGGTCGCGCGGGCCTCCGCCGCGCGCGGCACGGCGATGGGGTTGTCCTCGTTCGCCAGTAAACCGATCGAGGAGGTCATCGCCGCCAACGGAAAGCTGTTCTTCCAGGTCTACTGGCTCGGCGGGCGCGAGGCGATCGCGCAGCGCGTCGAGCGGGCCCGGCAGGCCGGCGCCCTTGGCCTGATCGCGACCACCGACTGGTCGTTCTCCCACGGGCGGGACTGGGGTAGCCCCGCGATCCCGGAGCAGATGAACCTACGGACCATCCTGCGGCTATCGTCGGAGGCCATCACCCGTCCGGGCTGGCTGTGGAAGTACGGCAAGACGCTGCGGCCGCCGGACCTGCGGGTGCCCAACCAGGCCACCCGCGGCGAGCCCGGGCCGCCGTTCTTCGCCGCCTACGGGGAGTGGATGGCGACGCCACCGCCCACCTGGGAGGACATCGTCTGGCTGCGCGAGCTGTGGGGCGGGCCGTTCATGCTCAAAGGCGTGATGCGCGTCGACGACGCCAAAAAAGCTGTGGACGCCGGTGTTTCGGCAATCTCGGTGTCCAACCACGGCGGCAACAACCTAGACGGCACGCCGGCGACGATCCGCGCACTGCCCGCGGTTGTCGACGCGGTCGGCGACCAGATCGAGGTGTTGCTGGACGGCGGTGTCCGCCGCGGCGGCGACGTCGTCAAGGCGCTGGCGTTGGGAGCGCGTGCGGTCATGATCGGCCGCGCGTACCTCTGGGGCCTGGCGGCCGCCGGGCAACAGGGTGTTGAGAACGTTCTCGACATCCTTCGCGGCGGCATCGACTCCGCGCTGATGGGGCTCGGACGCGCGTCCGTGCACGACCTCAACCCGGACGACATCCTGGCGCCGCCCGGGTTTGCTCGAGCGCTCGGGGTGCCCCCACCCGCGCCGGAAATGTAGACACGACGCATGCGAGACCAGCGAGCATCCTGATACTCACGTGGCGGACGTGGCAGCGGTGACCCGGTTTAATGAACGGTCGGCGGCAAAAAATTTTTCGGGAGCGCCAACAATCAATGCACGACAGGTGAATTCGGCCTACCATCACCGAGTGGCTCTCCTCGCCGAACTTGGGGGCTCGACGTCGAGCCAGCTCCAAGGCATGTCGTTGGGCGTGGCCATTCCGGTTGGATCCACCGAACAGCATGGCCCTCACCTGCCGCTGGACACCGATACGCGGATTGCGACTGCCGTCGCCCACGGGGTGACTGCCCGCCTGGCCGGCGCCGCGGGGTCCGGCGGCCTCCAGCTGGATTGGGCGGTGGCACCGGCCATCGCCTACGGCGACAGCGGTGAGCACCAAAGCTTCCCCGGAACTATCTCCATCGGCACCGAGGCCCTGACTACGCTGCTGCTGGAGTACGGCAGGTCGGCTACCTGTTGGGCGGAGCGGCTTCTCTTCATCAACGGCCACGGCGGCAATGTCACGGCGCTGCGCCGCGCGGTAGGCCAACTGCGATCCGAAGGACGTGACGCCGGGTGGTGCCCGTGCGTGGTGGCAGGTGCTGACGCCCACGCCGGGCATGCAGAAACTTCAGTATTGCTCCATATTTCGCCTGGCGACGTGTTAACCGACCGGTGGCATGCGGGCAACGGTGCGCCGTTGTCCGACCTGCTACCGTCGATGCGGCGCGGAGGAGTCGCGGCGGTCAGCGAGGTCGGGGTATTGGGTGACCCCACCACCGCGACCGCTGCAGAGGGGGAGCGGATGCTCGGGGAGATGGTCGACGATTGCCTGAGCCGGGTCGGACGTTGGGCGCCCGCGGCTGACGGGATGCTCACATGACCCGCGCCGACGACGACGGTGCCGGCGCAGCCGGCACTGAGGAGTGGCGCACATGACTCAGGCGCGGTTGCCGGACGGGTTTGCTGTGCAGGTCGACCGGCGGGTGAGGGTGCTTGGCCAGGGCTCCACTTTGCTGGGCGGCTCTCCCACCCGGTTGTTGCGGTTGGCGCCGGCCGCCCAGGACATGCTCGCCGACGGCCGCCTCAAGGTCCACGACGCAGTGAGTGCCGAGCTGGCCCGAACCTTGCTGGACGCGACGGTGGCTCACCCGCGGCCCGCGGGTGGCCCGTCTCATCGCGACGTGACTGTGGTAATTCCAGTGCGGGACAACGCTTATGGCTTGTGCCGGTTGGTCACCGCGTTACGTGACTTGCGCATCATCATCGTTGACGACGGCTCATCGACACCGATCGAGCGCGACGACATTGCGGGCCAGCACTCCGACATAGAGGTGCTGCGGCATGGGCAAAGCAAAGGGCCCGCGGCAGCCCGCAATACCGGTCTTGCCGCCTGCAAAACGGGCTTCGTCGCCTTCCTGGACTCCGACGTCGTTCCGCGCCGCGGATGGCTGGAGGTGCTGCTCGGTCATTTCTGTGACCCCACCGTGGCGCTGGTCGCCCCCCGAATCGTCGGTCTGGGCCAGACCGACCATTTGGTAGCCCGCTATGAGGCGGTGCGCTCGTCCCTGGACCTTGGGCAGCGTGAAGCCCCGGTCATCCCGTACACGAGCGTCTCCTATGTGCCCAGCGCGGCGATCATTTGCCGGACGTCCAAACTGCGCGACATCGGGGGCTTCGACGAGACCCTGCGCTCCGGTGAGGATGTGGATCTGTGCTGGCGACTTGTCGAAGCCGGTGCCCGGCTGCGCTACGAGCCGATCGCTCAGGTGGGCCACGATCATCGAACGCAATTGCGGGATTGGATTGCGCGCAAAGCGTTTTACGGTGAATCCGCGGCCCCGTTGTCGGTGCGTCACCCGGACAAGATCGCGCCGCTGATGATATCCGGCTGGGCACTTGCGGCATGGGTCCTGATGGCCATCGGCTCGAGCTTCAGTTATCTGGCGTCGCTGCTGGTGGCTGCGCTGACGGGTCGTCGCATCGCGAAAACGTTGCAGGGGTCTGACACCCAGATCTGGGATGTGCTGGCGGTAGCCGCCCGCGGCCTGTGGTCGTCGGCGATGCAACTGGCATCGGCGATTTGCCGGCATTATTGGCCTATCGCTTTGCTGGCGGCCATCGTGTTCCGGCCCTGCCGCCGCGTCGTGCTGATCGCTGCCGTTGTCGATGGGGTGGTGGACTGGGCCAGCCGCCGGCGGTCGGCCGACGAAGATGCCCGACCGATCGGGCTGCTGACCTACATACTGCTCAAGCGTCTCGATGACCTGGCCTACGGCCTCGGGCTGTGGTACGGCGTGGTACGGGAGCGCAATATCGGCCCGCTCAAACCGCAGATTCGAGTCTGACTCCTGACTGCAGCTGCGCTGCACAGCGATGTGCTGATCATCGGTGCGGGAAGCGCGGGATCTGTTGTTGCGAGCTGTCTTTCGGTGGATCCCAACTGCGTGGTAACCGTACTGGAGGCCGGACTCGGGCTCGCCGATCCGGCACTGCGGGCCGAAACGACCAACGGATCGCGGCTGCCGATCGGCCCAGCCAGCCCGCTCGTCCAGCGGTATCAAACCCAACTTACCCAGCGGCCGGCTCGGCAGATCACGATCATGCGTGGCGCAACGATCGGCGGTTCCGGTGCCGTCAACGGCGGATACTTCTGCCGGGGTTTGCCCCGGGACTTCGACGGCTACGGCGTGCTCGGGTGGGCGTGGTCAGACGTCGTCGATCACTTCCGGGCCATTGAGACCGACCTGGACTTCACCGGACCCGCCCACGGTGATTCCGGCCCGATTCCGGTTCGTCGAGCTCGCGAAATCGTCGGCAGTACAGAGTCTTTCGTAGTGGCGGCAGAGCAGGCCGGGTTTCCCTGGATATCCGATCTCAACGATGTGACAGATGCCTCCGCCTTACCGCCGGGTGTCGGTGCCGTCCCACTCAACATCGTCGACGGTGTGCGCACCGGCTCGGGTGCCGCATATCTGTTGCCCGCGTTGGAACGAGCGAATCTCTCGCTTATGACCCAGACACGAGTAGTGCGGCTGCGTTTCTCGGGCAGCCGCGCCGTCGGTGTGAACGCGATCGGAACGGGGGGCCCGATCACCGCTACGGCCGATCGAATTGTGCTGTCCGCCGGAGCTATCGAATCCGCACACCTACTCATGCTTTCCGGTGTCGGTGACGAGGCCGTGCTGCGTGCCGCCGGGATAGAAGTCGTGGCCCGGCTGCCGGTCGGAATGGCGTGTAGCGACCATCCTGAATGGGTGCTGCCGACCAATTGGGAAGTGGCTCCCGGTCGACCGGTGCTCGAAGTGGTGCTCAGCACCCCCGACAACATTGAGATACGGCCGTATACCGGAGGTTTCGTGGCGATGGTCGGCGACGGCACCGCGGGCCATCCGGACTGGCCGCACATCGGTGTAGCGCTCATGCAGCCGCGCGCCCGCGGTCGCATCGCGCTGGTATCGGCTGATCCTCTGGTGCCGCCGCGCATCGAGCATCGCTACGACAGTGAACCCAGCGATGTGGCCGCGTTACAGCAAGGCTGCGCGTTGGCTCGCGAATTGGTTGCTTCGACAACCCAACTCGGCGAACCGGCATGGGCGACATCACAGCATTTGTGCGGCAGTGCACAGATGGGCGCCGAAGGGGATCCGACGGCTGTCGTCGATCACCGGTGCCGAGTGCGCGGTATCGACGGCCTTTGGGTGATCGACGGTTCAGTGCTGCCGGCGATCACCAGCCGTGGCCCGCACGCCAGCATCGTGATGCTCGGCCACCGGGCAGCCGAGTTGGTGAGCTGACGTCAGGCCTGGTTCCGGCCGGCCGCGTCGCCGCGGCGGAGCGAGGTGATTCGGCGCACCGGGCGCAGCTGTTGGCCGTCGCGACCCGGCGCCCAGGCGCCGATCACCAGTGCTGCTACGGCGATGATCACGCCCATTACCAGTAACGACGACTCCATCGCCCGCAGGAATGCGGTTTGGCTGAGTTCGGCGAGCTGAGCACCCCGTAGGCCAAGCGTCTTGGCAACCTGGAGTGCCTGAGCCAGCGAATGAGACGCCGGTGCCCGCAGCGGTTGCGGGAAGGCCGCCAGATGCGAAGCGATGGCGTGGGTGTACCGCGCCGCCAGGATGGAACCCGCTAGGGCGATGCCGAGGGCCGCGCCAACCTCGCGGGTGGTGTCGTTCACGGCCGAGGCGACACCCTGCTTCTCGTCGGGCACTGCCGCCATGATCGCGAATGTGCTCGGTGCCGTGCAGAATCCGATGCCGGTACTCATCACGAGCAATGGCCACATCATGTCCCAGTACGGCGAGTGAAGCTGCAGGACACGCAGGCACAGGAATCCGACCGAAATCAGCAGTAGACCAACGAACACCACCAGCCGCAGGCCCATTCGGGGCAGATACCAGTGGGCGAGCGCGGACAACGTCAGCATCGGCACCATCAGCGGACTCAACGCCAAGGCGGTCTGGATCGGGCTGTAGCCCATCACCAGCTGGATGTATTGCATGATGAGGAAAAAGAAGCCGAACATCGCCAGGAAAAACACGGTGATCGTCGCCGATCCGGTGGCGAAGTCTGGTTTGCGGAATAACCGAACGTCGAGCAGGGGATGGCGCCGTCGTGCCTCGACGAATCCGAACGCGACCGCGAGCACCGCCCCGGCGCCCATCGACCCGCAGACCAGTGGGTGAGTCCAGCCGCGTGCGGGTGCCTCGAGCACGCCGTATACGAAAACCGCGACAGCACTGGCGATTAACGCCGCACCGCCCCAATCCAGCGGGGTGGCCTCCTCGTCGGGTGAGGACTGCACCGTGCACGCCAAGACGAAGATCAGCGCCGCAGAGACCGCGAAGGCCCAGAAGATGGATCGCCACGACCAGAAGTGCAGCAGCGTCCCAGACCCGAGCATGCCAATGACGGCGCCCGAGCCCGCGACGCCCGCCCAAATGCCGACAGCCTTCGCGCGCTGGTCGTCGCGGTGGGTGGCCGCAACAGCGACAAGGTAGCGGGCATGATGAACGCCGCTCCGGCGCCGGCGATCCCGCGGGCAACGATGAGTTGCAGGGGACTGGAAAAAACCGTCAACGCTAAGGACGCGATGGCGAAGGCGGCCAAGCCGAATAGGAAAGCGCCGCGACGGCCGTAGCGGTCGCCGATGGCCCCGGCGGGCAACAACAGGCATGCCAAGACCACCGAGTAGCAGTCCACAATCCAGGTCAGCTGCGACTGCGTCGCCGACGTGGCTACGGCGATGTCGCCCAGCGCGGTGTTCAACGCGACCATTGACGCGATCACCAGCGTGACGCCCATGCATGCCACGACCATTGTCCAGATTCGTGCGCGGTTCGAACCGAGGACGGCCGTCGCTTCAGTACGCTGGTCAGATCGGACGAGGGTTTCGACCATAGCGATGCGTCTCCTTTCGGCGACGAGTTAAGTTTGAGACTAACAGTCTCGTACATAGACGGACAGTCTTGTTGTTAAACACGGAGGTGGTCTACATCACCGACAAGACCGATCCACGGCCGGCGCGATCTCGCGCTCGTTTGCTTGAAGCCGCCACCGCGCTGCTTCGCTCTGGTGGCCCAAGTGCGGTTACCGTCGATGCGGTCACCCGTGCTGCCAATGTGGCCCGTGCCACGTTGTATCGCCACTTCCCGAGCGGAAACGACTTGCTGGCAGCGGCATTCAACAGTCTGATACCGCCGGCGCCGATGCCGTCCGAGGATGGGCCGCTGCGCGATCGCCTCATCACGTTGGTGGTGGCCTGGGGACAATCGATCGCTGAGGCCCCCGGCATGGTGACGGCGATGAGTTGGCTGGCGCTGGGGCCGGACTTGGAGCAGTTGCCAGAGGCCCGTCAGGGCCGCACAGCCGACAGCCCGGCGGTCAGCACTCTGCGCGAACGGATCGCTCAGCAGTACGCCGCGCCGTTCGACGCCGTCTTCGATAGCCCTGAGGCAGCCGAGTTGGGCGACATCGACCGTACCCGGGCGATCGCGCTGCTGATCGGCCCGGTGGTATTGGGCCGGCTGTCCACCCTGCCCGATTTCGATTACCGGGAATGCGCCCGAGCCGCTGTTGACGGCTTCCTGCACGTGCAGCGCACGCAGGGCACGTCGCTCAACACAGCTCGTAGCGAATCGGCAGGTGCCTGAGGCCACCGACGAACGTCGTGGCTTTCAGCTCCGGATTTCCGTTCAGCTCAACGGATTTCAGCCGTGGGACCAGCTCGGTAAAGAAACTGTTCGCCTCCATCCGCGCCAGCGCGGCACCCAGGCAGAAGTGCACGCCGTAACCGAACGCCACGTGCTTATTCGGATCACGGCCGACGTCGAAGCGAAACGGATCGTCGAAGGCATCCTCGTCACGGTTGCCAGAGACGTAGGACAGATACACTGCTTCGCCCTTGGCGATCGGCACCCCGCGCACCGTGGTGTCCGCGGTGGCGGTCCGCATGAATTCCTTGACCGGGGTCACCCAGCGGATCATTTCCTCGGTGGCCAGCGGCATCAAATCGAGGCTGTCGCGCAAGCGCTCCCGCTGGTCCGGGTTTTCGATGAGAGCATGCAGACCTCCGGCGATCGTCGCACTGGTGGTGTCGTGACCCGCGGTGGCGATGATGACGTAGTAGGACGCGGTGTCGACGTCGGACAGCGGCTCGCCGTCGATTCGCGCGTTGGCGATCGCCGACGCCAGATCTTCGGTCGGATGCTCGCGGCGCGACGTGGTGAGTGAGTTGAAGTAGCCGAAAAAGTCGAGCAGAACCTGCAGTTGCTCCTCGAGCGTGGTGCCGCGCCGGAATTCGGCGTCGTCACCGCCGAACAGTTCTTGGGTGAGTTTGAGCACGCGGGGAAAGTCTGATTCCGGCAGGCCGAGCAGCGACATGATCACGTAGAGAGGGTAATTCAGTGCGACCTCCTGCACGAAGTCGCACTCGTTGCCCGCGGCCATCATCTTTTCGACATGGATCTTGGCCAGCTCGTCGACGCGGACTTTCAGCGCCCGCATCGCCTTGGGGCGAAACCAATCCGCACCGATCGCGCGTACCACCCGGTGTTGGGGGTCGTCCATGTGGATCAGGGTGCGCAACCCCATGCCGGCGTCGAGCTGTTGATGCGCGGAATCGTCGGCTTCGGCGGTGGCCAGCAGCGGCCGCGGCTCGTTGATGAAAAGATCGTTCGCCCGCTCGATCTCCACGATGTCGGCGTGTTTGGTGATCGCCCAAAAGGGCCGGTAGGGCGGGCAGTCAACCAGCGACACCGGCGCGTGTGCGCGAAGATGGGTCAATGCTGCATGCAGCCGCGGCTCGTCCGCATAGGATGTCGGATCGGCGAATACCTTCGCAGCCTCGTCAATGATTGGTGTGCTCATCGGCCTTCTCACCGGTTCGCGCGGCTTTTTGACAGGTGTCAACTTTAACAGTATCCGTGATCGCCGATTACGGCGAGGCGGTTTTCGTCGATCCGTAGGCTGGGATACCGTGCCGACCCGATCATCTCGTCCGCGACGAGCATGGGCTGCGCTGCTGGTGACGGCAGTGGTGGTGGCATGCTGCGGCCGGGGCGGCGGGATGACATCGGTGAAGTCCGAACCGGCGTATGCCGGCCCGCTGGACGCCGGTGTCGTGCGCACCTCGATGGGCCTGATGCGCGGCATGGTCGCCGCGGATTACCGTCTGTTTCAAGGCATTCCGTATGCGGCACCGCCTGTAGGGCCGCTGCGGTGGCAGCCACCGCGGCCGGCGGCGAAGTGGTCGGGGACGCTGGACGCCACCAAGCCGGGGCCGCAGTGCATGCAGGACACCGGCCCCGACCCGCACGTCGGCAAGCCGACCAGCGAAAACTGCCTCACTCTCAACGTTTGGACTCCGGCGCGCGGACGAGGCGCCGATAAACGCCCGGTGATGGTGTGGATCCACGGCGGGGGCTTCGTCACCGGCAGCAGCGACATCTACCAGTCGCGTTCGCTGGCCGCGAAGGGCCACATCGTCGTCGTCACGATCAACTACCGGCTGGGTGCGCTGGGATTTCTGGCCCACCCATCACTGGGCCTGCTGGGATACCTCGGGAACTACGGGCTGGCCGACCAGCAGGCCGCGCTGCGCTGGGTCCGCGACCACATCGCCGATTTCGGCGGTGATCCGCGCAAAGTGACCATCGCCGGCGAATCCGCGGGTGGCATGTCGGTGTGCGATCATCTGGTGGCGCCCGGATCGGCGGGGCTGTTCCGCGCGGCCATCATCCAAAGCGCGCCATGTCAGGCGCAGGCCGATCTGGCCACTGGGCGGGGGCACAGTGTGGATTACGCGGCGTCAGTGGGGTGCCGCAATCCCGCTACGACGGCGAAGTGTCTGCGCGCGCTGCCGGCGAGCGCGCTTGACCGTCCGCCCTGGTACGTCTTCATCGGGGACTCCGACGCGCTGTCTGGCCCGGTCACCGGGACAGCGGGGTTGCCAGACGGGCCGGTTGCGGCATTCGCCGACGGTCGGGCGGCCCGCGTTCCGGTGTTGATCGGGGTTAACCACGACGAGTTCACCATGTTCGCGGCGCTGCGCTATGTGAAGTTGGGTCGGGGTGTCAGGTCTGCCGAGTACCCCCGCTTGCTCGCCGACATCTTCGGTGCCGACGGTGCCCCGGTGGTGGCGCATTACCCGCCCGATCACTACGGCGGGGACGCGTCGCTTGCCTACTCGGCCGCAGTCACTGACGGCGTCTTCTCTTGCGCCGCCGACCGATTGGCCGACTCGCTGAGCCAAGGCGCACCGGTGTATACCTACGAATTCGACGACCCTCACGCGCCGCCGCCGAATCCGTTGCGAGAGGCTCCGTTTCCGCTCGGCGCCAGCCACGCATTGGAGCTGCGGTACCTGTTCAACGTCGGCGGGGCGGCGGCGCTGGATCCCGAACAGCGGATGCTGTCCGACCAGATGATCAGCTACTGGAGCCATTTCGTCGCCACTGGCGCACCGAAGGCCACCGGCCAGCCTCGTTGGCCGGCCAAAAATGGCGATCCCGACCACAATTTCTGGATGTCGTTACGTCCGGACGGCAGCAGGGTCATCAACAACTTCGAGGAATTACACCAGTGCCCATTCTGGGCGTCGCTGAAGGGCAGGTCGTGAGCACGCCAGAGCCGGGCCCCTTCACCGAAGATTGGTTGGCGGCCTGGAACGGCCATGACATCGATGCGGTGCTCGCTCATTTCCACGACGACGTCCTGTTCACCTCACCGATTGCGGCTCGGGTGGTGCCCGAGTCCGGAGGAATGGTCCGCGGGAAGGCGGCATTGCGCGAGTACTGGAACGCCGCACTGAAGACCATGCCCGACCTTCATTTCGATATCGTCGGTGTGTATCAGGGGGAGTCGGTCGTGGTCATCAACTACCGCAATCAGAGCGGCGCCCTCGTGAACGAGGTGCTGGAGTTCGACGGCTGGCTCGTGTGTCGCGGGCACGGGACGTACCTAACTCCCACCTAGCCGACCCGCGTGACCCAGGTGGTGATGTCTGCGTGCACCACCTCGGTGCCGCTGCGGTCGGTCACCGTGACCGGCACGACGAGCTCAAAGCCATCAGAGCCATCGGTGATCTGCGTGAAAGCGGGCGGCTCAAGCTGAGCCCGCGCCGTCGCCGCCGCGGAGAAGAGTCGAGTGCCACCTGGACGGCCGGAAAGCCGCCGCCATGCCGCATACCTGCTGGTCGGGCTGGTCATGCCGACCTATCTTACTCTGGAGTAAGGACACCCGGTTCGGTCCGGCGACGCCTTGGTGCGGCTCGCGATGGCGCTGCCGCTCAGCCGGACCGTTCATCAGAGTGACGGGATTTGGCCGATACCAGGATCTAGGGCATACTGTTCAGGTTGCCTTGCGCCGGGTTTAGGCCTGGTCGGGCATGCGACCAGCGCCCAAACGGGCGCGTCCGGTCCCATCCTTGGAGCGCGACGAATTTCAGCTTTGAAATAAGCGCGCCAAGGCCGCGTGCGGGCGACACACCCGACCGCGGGGGCCGGTGGACCAAGACAGGTAAACAGCGGCGCAACATCCGGGCGTGACGCCAGATCGATTCGGGCGCGCCCAACGGAACACGGGTTCCGGACACGGGAGAGTGAGGTAGGAGAAGCGTGGCGGGACAGAAGATCCGCATCAGGCTCAAGGCCTACGACCACGAGGCCATTGACGCCTCGGCGCGCAAAATCGTCGAGACGGTTGTCCGAACCGGCGCCAGCGTGGTGGGTCCGGTACCACTGCCCACCGAGAAGAACGTGTATTGCGTCATTCGCTCTCCGCATAAGTACAAGGACTCGCGGGAGCATTTCGAAATGCGCACCCACAAGCGACTGATCGACATCCTCGATCCGACACCGAAGACCGTTGACGCGCTGATGCGCATCGATCTGCCTGCCAGCGTCGACGTCAACATCCAGTAGGAGATCTGCGAGCAATGGCGAGAAAGGGCATTCTGGGCACCAAGCTGGGTATGACGCAGGTGTTCGACGAGAACAACCGCGTTGTGCCGGTGACGGTGGTCAAAGCCGGGCCGAACGTGGTGACCCGTATCCGCACACCCGAACGTGACGGCTATAGCGCTGTGCAGCTGGCCTACGGCGAGATCAGTCCTCGTAAGGTCAACAAGCCGCTGGGCGGTCAGTACGCCGCCGCCGGTGTCAACCCCCGTCGGCACTTGGCCGAATTGCGTCTCGATGATGCCGACGCTGCAGCCGATTATCAGGTGGGCCAGGAACTGACGGCCGAGATCTTTTCTGCCGGAACCTATGTCGATGTGACCGGTACCTCGAAGGGTAAGGGTTTCGCCGGAACCATGAAGCGGCACGGCTTCCGCGGGCAGGGCGCCAGCCACGGCACTCAGGCGGTACATCGTCGCCCTGGCTCCATCGGCGCTTGCGCCACTCCGTCGCGGGTGTTCAAGGGCACTCGGATGGCCGGCCGGATGGGTAACGACCGGGTGACGACGCAGAACCTGTTGGTGCACAAGGTCGATGCCGAGAACGGTGTGCTGTTGATCAAGGGGGCCGTGCCCGGCCGCACGGGTGGACTCGTCATGGTCCGGAGCGCGATCAAACGAGGTGAGAAGTAATGGCTGCCGAAAAGGCCGGGAAAGCAAAGAAGATCGACGTCAAGACGCCGGCCGGGAAGACCGAAGGCTCCGTTGAGCTGCCTGCTGAGCTGTTCGATGCGCCCGCGAATATCGCGTTGATGCACCAGGTCGTCACCGCGCAGCGGGCGGCGGCCCGGCAGGGCACGCACTCGACCAAGACCCGCGGCGAGGTCCGCGGCGGTGGCCGCAAACCGTACCGGCAGAAGGGCACCGGTCGCGCCCGCCAGGGCTCGACGCGCGCACCGCAGTTCACCGGCGGTGGCGTCGTGCACGGTCCTACACCCCGCGACTACAGCCAGCGCACTCCGAAAAAGATGATCGCGGCTGCGCTGCGCGGCGCGCTGTCGGACCGGGCCCGCAATGACCGCATCCACGCGATCACCGAGCTGGTGTCCGGCCAGACTCCGTCGACCAAGAGCGCCAAGGCTTTTCTGGGCACGTTGACCGATCGCAAGCAGGTGCTGGTGGTCATCGGGCGTAGCGACGAAACCGGTGCCAAGAGCGTGCGCAACCTGCCTGGTGTGCACATCCTGACGCCGGACCAGCTCAACACCTACGACGTGCTGCGTGCAGACGACGTGGTGTTCTCCGTCGAGGCGCTCAACGCCTACATCGAGGCCAACAACAAGACTGCTGAGGAGGTTTCGGCCTGATGGCGACCGTCACTGACCCCCGCGACATCATCCTGGCCCCGGTCATCTCGGAGAAGTCCTACGGCCTGATCGACGACAACGTGTACACGTTCCTGGTGCACCCCGATTCGAACAAGACGCAGATCAAGATCGCGATCGAGAAGATCTTTTCGGTCAAGGTGGCGGCGGTGAACACCGCCAACCGCCAGGGCAAGCGCAAGCGCAGCAGGGCCGGATTCGGCAAGCGGAAGAGCACCAAGCGCGCCATCGTGACGCTGGTGCCCGGCAGCAAGCCGATCGACCTGTTCGGAGCACCGGCGTAGCCGGGGATAGAGAGACTTAACAGACATGGGAATTCGCAAGTACAAGCCGACGACTCCGGGTCGCCGCGGTGCCAGCGTCTCCGATTTCGCCGAGATCACTCGCTCCACTCCGGAGAAGTCGTTGGTTCGACCGCTGCACGGTCGTGCTGGACGCAACGCGCACGGCCGGATCACCACTCGCCACAAGGGTGGCGGGCACAAGCGTGCCTACCGGGTGGTTGACTTTCGCCGCAACGACAAGGACGGCGTCAACGCGAAGGTCGCCCACATCGAGTATGACCCCAACCGCACCGCGAACGTCGCGCTGCTGCACTACCTGGACGGCGAGAAGCGGTACATCATTGCCCCGCATGGTCTTTCGCAGGGTGACGTGGTCGAGTCCGGCGCCAACGCCGACATCAAGCCGGGCAATAACCTGCCGCTGCGCAATATTCCGTCCGGTACCTTGATCCACGCTGTGGAGCTGCGGCCGGGTGGGGGAGCCAAGCTTGCTCGCTCGGCCGGTTCGAGCATCCAATTGCTCGGCAAGGAAGGCACTTACGCCTCGCTGCGGATGCCCAGCGGTGAGATCCGCCGGGTCGACGTACGCTGCCGCGCAACGGTCGGCGAGGTGGGCAATGCCGAGCAGGCAAACATCAACTGGGGCAAGGCCGGTCGTATGCGCTGGAAGGGCAAGCGCCCGTCGGTCCGCGGTGTGGCCATGAACCCGGTAGACCACCCCCTGGGTGGCGGTGAGGGTAAGAGCTCTGGTGGCCGTCACCCGTGCAGCCCGTGGGGCAAGAAGGAAGGGCGCACCCGCCACCGGAACAAGCTAAGCGACAAGCTCATCGTCCGACGCCGGCGCACCGGCAAGAAACACTCGCGCTAGGAGCAGCCGATGCCACGCAGCCTAAAAAAAGGTCCGTTCGTCGACGACCATCTGCTGAAGAAGGTCGACGTGCAGAACGAGAAGAACACCAAGCAGGTCATCAAGACCTGGTCGCGGCGGTCGACCATCATTCCCGACTTCATCGGTCACACGTTCGCGGTCCACGACGGCCGCAAGCACGTGCCGGTGTTCATTACCGAGGCGATGGTGGGCCACAAGCTGGGTGAGTTCGCGCCGACACGCACCTTCAAGGGACACATCAAGGACGACCGGAAGGCCAAGCGGCGATGACCACTGCTACTGAATTTCCTTCTGCGGTCGCCAAGGCACGCTTTGTGCGGGTATCGCCTACCAAGGCACGCCGGGTGATCAACCTGGTGCGCGGCAAGTCGGTGGCAGAGGCGCTGGACATTCTGCGCTGGGCGCCGCAGGCGGCCAGCCTGCCGGTGGCCAAGGTCATCGCGAGCGCCGCGGCCAACGCCCAGAACAACAACGGCTTGGACCCGGCGACTTTGGTGGTGGCCTCGGTCTTCGCCGACGACGGTCCGACCGCCAAGCGAATCCGCCCGCGCGCCCAGGGCCGCGCCTTCCGGATTCGCCGACGCACCAGCCACATCACCGTGGTGGTGGAAAGCCGGCCGACCAAGGATGTCCGGGGTTCGCAATCTGCCAGTGCGGCCCGCGCCCGCCGCGCGCAGGGCAGTAAGGCTGCCGCGGGGAAGGCGCCGGCTAAGAAGGCACCGGCCAAGAAGGCCGCTGCGGAGAAGGCCCCGGCTAAGAACGCTGCCGCCGAAAAAGCGCCTGCGAAGAAGGCGCCCGCAAAGAAGGCATCCGCCGCGAAGTCCACTGGGACTTCTGAGACTTCGGAAGCGAAGGGAGGCTCGCAGTAGTGGGCCAGAAGATCAATCCGCACGGATTCCGCCTCGGTATCACGACCGACTGGAAATCCCGGTGGTACGCGGACAAGCAGTACGCGGAGTACGTCAAGGAGGACGTGGCGATCCGTCGGTTGCTGTCCACCGGCTTGGAACGCGCCGGGATTGCCGACGTGGAGATCGAGCGCACCCGGGACCGAGTTCGGGTGGACATCCACACCGCCCGGCCGGGTATCGTCATCGGCCGCCGCGGCACCGAGGCCGACCGGATCCGCGCGGATCTGGAGAAGTTGACCGGCAAGCAGGTCCAGCTCAACATCCTGGAAGTGAAAAACCCTGAGTCGCAAGCTCAGCTGGTGGCACAGGGTGTCGCAGAGCAGCTGAGCAACCGTGTTGCGTTCCGGCGCGCGATGCGCAAAGCCATCCAGTCGGCCATGCGTCAGCCCAACGTCAAGGGCATCCGGGTGCAGTGCTCGGGCCGCCTCGGCGGCGCGGAAATGAGCCGCTCGGAGTTCTACCGCGAGGGCCGGGTTCCGCTGCACACGTTGCGCGCCGACATCGACTACGGCCTCTACGAGGCCAAGACCACCTTCGGCCGCATCGGGGTGAAAGTGTGGATCTATAAGGGCGACATCGTTGGTGGCAAGCGCGAATTGGTCGCTCCTTCAGCGACCGGTGCCGAACGTCCTCGCCGCGAGCGGCCGTCGGGCACCCGTCCGCGCCGCAGCGGCGCCGCGGGCACCACGGCGACCAGCACTGAGGCCGGACGCGCCGCCTCGGGCGCCGAGGAGGCTTCTGCCCCACCGGCCGCTGCGCTGCCGGACGAGCCGGCCCTCGAGACGCAGAGTACGGAGGGCTGAATCATGTTGATTCCCCGCAAGGTCAAGCACCGTAAGCAACACCATCCCCGTCAGCGCGGGATCGCCAGCGGCGGTACACAGGTCAGTTTCGGCGACTACGGCATCCAGGCACTGGGGCATGCCTATATCACCAACCGGCAGATCGAGGCCGCACGTATCGCCATCAACCGGCACATCAAGCGTGGCGGCAAGGTGTGGATCAACATCTTTCCGGATCGCCCGCTGACCAAGAAGCCCGCGGAGACCCGAATGGGTTCCGGTAAGGGCTCGCCGGAGTGGTGGATCGCCAACGTCAAGCCGGGCCGGATACTCTTCGAGCTCAGCTACCCCAATGAATCGGTAGCCCGGGAGGCGCTCACCCGAGCAATCCACAAGTTGCCGATCAAGGCACGCATCGTTACCCGAGAGGAGCAGTTCTGATGGCAGTGGGAATTTCCCCTGGCGAACTGCGCGAGCTCACCGATGAGGAGCTGATCGAGCGGCTGCGCGAATCCAAGGAAGAGCTCTTCAATCTGCGTTTCCAGATGGCGACCGGACAGCTCAGCAACAATCGTCGACTCCGCACGGTGCGCCACGAGATTGCACGCATCTACACCGTGCTACGTGAACGTGAACTGGGCCTGGCTTCCGGGCCCGGTGGTGAGGACTCGTAATGGCAGAAGCGAAAACCGGCTCGGGGGCCGCGGCGAAGAAGGCCGCGCCGAAGAAGGCCGCGCCGAAGGCGTCCAAGGCCGCTTCAAAAGCCGCGACGAAAGATACGGCCGGCGGTGTCAAGGGCCCCAAGCAGACACCGCGTACCCCGAAGCCCCGCGGTCAGCGTAAGACCCGTATCGGCTTCGTGGTGAGCGACAAGATGCAGAAAACCATCGTCGTCGAACTGGAAGACCGTAGGCGCCACCCGCTGTACGGCAAGATCATCCGGACCACCAAGAAGGTCAAGGCGCACGACGAGCACGGCGACGCCTGCGTCGGCGACCGCGTCTCGCTGATGGAGACTCGCCCGCTCTCGGCGACGAAGCGTTGGCGGCTCGTGGAGATCCTGGAAAAGGCCAAGTAACGGCCTAGTCGATCGCAGAGCCCCCGAAACCCCCGTGTTTCGGGGGCTTTTGCGTCTCGTCATCGGCCATTGCCCCTGCGGGTATAGGCTGCATCCGGAATCCCGGGGGTCTACCACGAGAGTGAGGCCAGCGATGGCGACCGAGTTCAACGGCAAGATCGAGCTGGATATCCGTGATTCCGAACCGGATTGGGGTCCGTTCGCAGCGCCGACGGCGCCGGAGAACGCCCCCAACATCCTCTATCTAGTGTGGGATGACACCGGTATCGCGACCTGGGATTGCTTTGGCGGCCTGGTCGAGATGCCGGCGATGACGCGCATCGCTGAGCGCGGCGTCCGGCTGTCGCAATTTCACACCACGGCACTGTGTTCACCGACCAGGGCGTCGTTGCTGACCGGTCGCAACGCCACCACCGTCGGCATGGCCATGATCGAAGAATTCACCGAGGGTTTTCCCAACTCCAACGGTCGGATTCCGTTCGAAACCGGGCTGCTTTCGGAGGTGCTCGCCGAACGCGGCTACAACACCTACTGCGTCGGCAAGTGGCACCTGACGCCACTTGAGGAATCCAATCTGGCGTCCACCAAGCGACACTGGCCGACGTCGCGCGGCTTCGAACGGTTCTACGGGTTCATGGGCGGCGAAACCGATCAGTGGTATCCAGACCTGGTCTATGACAACCATCCGGTGCCTCCGCCGGGGACGCCCGAGGACGGTTATCACCTGTCGAAGGACATCGCCGACAAGACGATTGAGTTCATCCGGGATGCCAAGGTGATCGCGCCCGACAAGCCGTGGTTCAGCTATGTCTGCCCCGGCGCCGGGCATGCTCCGCATCACGTCTTCAAGGAGTGGGCGGACCGTTACGCCGGCAAGTTCGACATGGGCTATGAGCGCTACCGCGAGATCGTGCTGGAGAAGCAGAAGGCGATGGGGATCGTGCCGCCGGACACCGAGCTGTCTCCGATAAACCCGTACCTCGACGTGAAAGGGCCCGACGGGCAGCCGTGGCCACTGCAAGACACGGTGCGTCCGTGGGACTCGTTGACCGATGAAGAGAAGAGGTTGTTCAGCCGGATGGCCGAGGTTTTCGCCGGCTTCCTGAGCTACACCGATGCCCAGATCGTGCGAATACTGGACTATCTCGAGGAATCGGGCCAGCTGGACAACACGATCATCGTGGTCATCTCCGACAACGGCGCCAGCGGTGAGGGCGGTCCGAACGGATCGGTGAACGAAGGCAAGTTCTTCAACGGCTACATCGACACCGTCGAAGAGAGCATGAAGTTATTCGATCACCTCGGCGGGCCGGAGACCTACAACCACTATCCGATCGGGTGGGCGATGGCCTTCAACACGCCCTACAAGCTCTACAAGCGCTACGCCTCGCATGAAGGTGGTATTGCCGATACGGCGATCATCTCGTGGCCCAACGGCATTGCGGCGCACGGCGAGGTCCGTGACAACTACGTCAACGTTTCCGACATCACCCCGACCGTCTACGAGCTGTTGGAGATCAGACCGCCGGAGACAGTCAAGGGCATCCCTCAGAAACCGTTGGACGGTGTGAGTTTCAAAGCGGCACTTGCCGATCCGACTATCGACACCGGCAAGCAGACCCAGTTCTACACCATGCTGGGTACCCGCGGGATCTGGCACAACGGCTGGTTTGCCAATACCATCCATGCGGCCACTCCGGCAGGCTGGGGCCACTTCGACGCCGATCGTTGGGAGCTCTTCCACATCGAAGCCGACCGCAGCCAGTGCCACGACCTGGCCGCTGAGCACCCCGACAAGCTGGAAGAGCTTAAGGCGCTGTGGTTTTCCGAGGCCACCAAGTACAACGGACTGCCACTGTCAGATCTGAACATCTTCGAAACGCTGTCGCGGACGCGGCCGTACCTGGTGAGTGAACGGGATAGCTACGTCTACTACCCCGACTGCGCAGACGTCGGCATCGGCGCCGCGGCCGAAATTCGGGGCCGCTCGTTCGCGGTGCTGGCCGAGGTGACTGTGGACACCACCGGCGCGGAAGGCGTGCTGTTCAAGCAAGGTGGCGCGCACGGCGGGCATGTGCTGTTCATCCAGGATGGACGGCTGCACTACGTCTACAACTTCCTCGGTGAGCGCCAGCAGCTGATTTCGTCGTCGGAGCCGGTGCCGCTGGGCAGACATGTGCTCGGCGTTCGCTATTCGCGGACTGGAACCGTGCAGAACAGCCACACGCCGCTCGGTGATGCCACGTTGTTCATCGATGACGTCGTGGTGGGCGCGCTCGCCGAGGTGACAGCGCACCCGGGGACCTTTGGATTGGCGGGTGCCGGCATCACGGTCGGACGCAACGGCGGTTCGGCAGTGTCCAGCCGCTACAAGGCGCCGTTCGCGTTCACCGGCGGGACCATCGCCCAGGTCACTGTGGACCTTTCCGGCCGGCCGTACGAAGACCTGGAAAAGGAACTGGCGCTGGCTTTTTCGCGTGACTGAGGTCCGTTTGAGGTCGGCGGCGGCGTGCCTGGTGGCGATCGCTGTGCTTTCCGGGTGCGTGAGGGCAACCGGAGGCAGCGCCGTCCGGGCCGGCGAGCCGGTCATGTCCACGACAACCAACGTGTCGGGGACGCAGCAACCCACAACGAGCGGCGGTACACCCGTTCCCGGGATCGAGACAACGCTGCCGGACCACATCCCACCCAACGCATTCGTCTGTTTTCCGGAGCCGACCGGGGTCGGCGTGGGTACAGTCGCGCTAGTCGCCGACCCGGCCGCACCGAGAATCACCGTCACGGTGCCCGACGGTTGGACTTCTGAGCCTGGACAAGGTGATGTGGCGTTGACGCTCAGCGGACCCGACGCCATGACGGGGACGGTGACCATTGCCGCGACAACGCTCGACCCTGCCGCGGCCTTCGCCGACTACGCGGCCATGCTGCGGCGCTCTAAGCCCGATTTGCAGGTGGACACCGCCGGCGCCAAGTTCTGCGGATACAGCAGCCAGAGGCTCACCGGCTCATTCCTCGGCCCGCCGGGCACGCTCGATTTCGCCGACCGGATCACCCACATCTGGACTAACACAAACAAATACCTGGTCACCATGCACCTGGAAGGGCCGGCCAACACGCCTGGATTCGACCTGGCGAAAACCGCGCTGATGCAGGACTTCGCGGTGGTCATACCCTGAACGTATGCCCACCGAGCTGGTCGAACTGCCGTCCGGGTCATTCCGCATGGGGTCGACGAGCTTTTACCCCGAGGAAGCGCCGATCCACACGGTGACCGTGCCCGGCTTCGCCGTGGAGCGGCATCCGGTGACCAATGATCAGTTCGCCGAATTCGTCTCCGCGACAGGGTATATGACGGTCGCCGAGCAACCTATCGACCCCGCTCTCTATCCCGGAGTCGACCCCGGCGAGCTGGGCGCGGGCGCGATGGTGTTTCGTCCGACGCCGGGTCCGGTCGACCTGCGCGATTGGCGGCAATGGTGGGTCTGGGCGCCGGGCGCGAGCTGGCGGCACCCGTTCGGGCCGGACAGCGACATTGCGGACCGGGCCGATCATCCGGTCGTGCAGGTGGCCTATCCCGATGCCGCGGCATATGCGCGCTGGGCCGGGCGGCGGCTGCCGACCGAGGCCGAGTGGGAGTACGCGGCTCGCGGCGGAGCCACCACGACCTATGCATGGGGCGACGAGGAGAAACCCGGCGGAAAGCTGATGGCCAACACCTGGCAGGGCAGCTTCCCCTACCGCAACGATGGTGCGCTTGGCTGGGCCGGAACCTCACCGGTGGGTGTATTCCCGCAGAACGGGTTTGGCCTTGTCGACATGATCGGCAATGTCTGGGAATGGACCACCACCGAATTCTCCGCCCATCACCGGCTGAATCAGCCGCCGAAGGCCTGTTGCGCACCATCAAGGCCCGCCGACCCAACAATCGCGCAGACGCTCAAGGGCGGCTCCCACCTGTGCGCACCGGAGTACTGCCACCGGTATCGGCCGGCAGCGCGGTCACCGCAATCGCAGGACACCGCCACTACCCACATCGGATTCCGATGTGTGAGTGACCTGCCCGCTAGCTGATGGCGTCGACCGCGCTGACGACTTTCGATTGAAAGTCGGGCGGCAGCGGGATGTAGCCGTGCTTGTCCAGGTCGATCTGGCCGGGGCCAAGCGTCGCTTGTAGGGCCGCTTTGACCGCCTGGCCGACCGCGGGGTCGGGGTATTTGGAGCAGACGATCTCGTACGTGGCCATCACGATCGGGTAGACGGCGTCTTGGGTGGGGTTGTAGAACGACGAGAGGTCGAGCACCAGGTCGTTGCCTTTGCCGACGATTTTGGCCCCGGCGATGGTTTTGCCGACCGAGTCGGTGCCGATGCGTACCGGGCGCCTCGACTTGCGGCTTGCCGGGGTTTTGATCTCGGCGGCGTAAAGTCCCTCGTCCATCGCGAAGGACAGCTCGTTGTAGGTGATCGCGCCCTCGGTGTTCTTCACCATCGCCGAGGTGCCGTCGTTGCCTTTGGCGCCGGTGCCGACGCCGCCTTTGAACTCCTTGCCGGTGCCCTGGGTCCAGGTTCCGCCGGCTGCGGACTGTAGGTAGGCCTGGAAGTTGGCCGTGCTGCCGGATTTATCGCTGCGGTAGACGACTTTGATGTCCTCCGGCGGCATGGACGCGTTGAGCGCCGTGATGGCTGGGTCGTCCCAGCGCTTGATGCTGCCGTTGAAGATCCCGGCCAGCGAGGGCGCGTCCAGCACCAAAAAGTCGGTGTTGAGGTTGTAGGTAATGGCCAGCGGGCCGAACACCACGGGCAGGTTCCAGGCGTCGGCGCCGCCGCATCGCTGCTTGGCGGCCGCGTGTTGGTCGTCGGACAGCGGAATGTCCGATCCGGCGAAGTCGGTCTTACCGGCGAGGAAGTCGCTGATTCCGTTGCCCGACCCGTTCGGGGTGTAGTTCAGTGTGTGGCCGGGGCAGGCCTTGCCGTACGCACTGATGAACCCCCTCATCGCGTTGGTTTGCGCGGTAGAGCCGCTGGCGTTGATGGCCGCCTTGCCGCCGCAGGTCACGACCTCGCTGGCGTAGGCCATGCTGGTGTGGGGAACCTCGCATCCCGACAGCACGATGGCACCCGCAGCCAGCAAACTCGTGGCGGCCAGTAATCGCTTGTGCTTCATGTTGATTGCCTCACCCCGGAACGTCGACACATATTGAGAATTGCAGCTGTTGAAATGCCCATGCAAACAAATATCAGATTAACTCGTCAACGTCGCGACCGCGCCGCGTCGCGATGCGAAAGTGCCGATCTGGTACCGATCTTGAACTGCGCGTTACCGCTAAATGGACAGCGGATGACGGAATTTTGGAGTCTTGCGAGGCAAAGTTATTTCGCCGCGCAGCCCGCACCGGGATTCGCTAACCTGACCCCGTGCTGCGCCGACTGTCGCGACTTTCCGGTGACGACCAATGACCACTGAAGCTCCGCCCGCTGCGCCGCCGTCGCCGCCAGCGCACAAGCGGTCGCGACGGGGCATCGCGATCGGTCTGGCGATTCTGCTGGCTTTCTTCGCAACCTACGGCCTATCGCTGCTCGGCGTCCAGGCGCTACAGAAATCGGAGGGTCCGCTGCCGCCACTGGACCTCAGCCAGGCCGGGCCCGATGACACCGTCGTGCAGATACGTCTCCAAGAGCTGAAGCCCACGACGAATCGCCTGACGGTGAATGTGATCATCTATCCGGGCGAGTCGCTCTATGACAAACGCTTCGATGAGCTGAACACCGACATTGCCGTGCGGCTGTACCCGCCGAACGACCTGGGCGACCTGGTTTTCCCGAAAGGAAAAGCGCCGGCGCAGGTCACCACCACCATCGAGGCACACGGCGATCCCGGTAGCTGGCCATTCGACTCGTACCGCACCGAGCCGCAGTCGGCCGATGTGTTCGTCGGGACTGGCGTCAACCGGAAACGGATCCCCGCCATTGTCCAGGTCACCGGATCGATGGACGGCTGGGACGCCGAAGTCCAGCGCTCTACCGACACCAGCGAAACCGGAAGCCACAACAACAGCAACGTGGTCCTCACCCTGCACAGGGCCAAGGGCCCGCTGATCTTCGACCTGGGCATCATCGTGGTCCTGATAAGCCTGCCTACCTTGGCGCTGTTGGTGGCCATTCCGATGGCATTGGGCAGGCGGAAGTTCGTGCCGCCGTTCGCCACCTGGTACGCCGCGAACCTGTTCGCCATCGTTCCGCTGCGCAACATCCTTCCCGGCGCCCCACCGCCCGGTTCCATGATCGACCAGTCCCTGGTGCAATGGGTGCTGCTCGCGCTGGCGACGGCGATGGCGTTGTACATCTTGGCCTGGGTCCGGCAAGGGGACTGACGCATCAAGAGCCGTGGCAGGTGAGCGCAACCCGCGCTATCACGCTGTCGGAGGTCAATAGGTTGGTCTCGACATCGCCGTAGAAGTAGCTGTTGTCGGGGCCCCAGTTGGCGGTCTGTACGACCGTGGCATACACGGGTTTGTGCCCAATCGCATCGGCGTTGCCGCCTACGTTGAAGTTGAAGTCGCTGAGGCGCTGCGGATTTGATCCGTCGGGGTTCATCGTCCACCAGTCGGTGCCGTGTGACGGGTTGCCGGCATTGGACATCCACAACACCTGCCCGTCGGGTGTGTAGCGGGGATGCTCGTTGTAACTGTCGCCTCGGGTGAGTCGCGTGATTGCACCGGACTTGAGGTCGAGACGGTAGATCTGGTTGTGCCAAAAGTTGTGGTTTTCGAAGTCGCTGGTGAACACCAGCGACGAGGAATCGGCGGAGAAGCCGCCGGTTTCGTTCATTGCATCGCCGGGGGGCGAGACGGTGCGGATGTCGGACAGCGACGGTGTGCCGTCTTGGCTGACGTTGAAGTCGGCCACCTTGATCACCCAGAATCCGGCAAACCGGTTCGGGCTCAGGAACTTCGGGGACTTGGTGCGCTCGGTCCATTCGAGCAGCCGGCCGTCGGGCGAGAATTCCGGGATCATGGTGCCGTGGTCTTTGTCGGTCGGGACGTCGGTGAGCTGCCAGGCGCGTGAACCGTCGGCGCTGGCCACCCACAGGTCCGAGTAGCTACCCCATCCCGGTGTCGCGGGCACCGAATTGCCCGGGTGGTCAGATTTCTCGGCGACGAACGCCATGAACTTGCCCGACGGGCTCCACACCGGAGAGCCGGTAGTGCGTTGCGGGAAATTCGCTGCACCGACACCGAACTGTGCAGGGTTGGCGCCATCCGGTTTGACCGTATAGATGTGGTAGCGACCGTCACTGCCCTTGGCGTTGTAGGCCAGCAGATCGTCGGCCTTCGACCAGTCCGCGCCGTAGGCGTCCTTTTGGAACACCTGATAGCTGATCGGCGGCCCGCATCCGGGGCGCCCGACGGATCGTCCTGGGGTCGATTCGGAACCGTGACGCGCGACCGGCAGGTGGGCGCACGAGGTGCAGAGCAAAACCGACAGAGCTACCCAGACACGCAGCGTGCGGGCCGAAACCCGGGTCAACATGAGCAACCGGGACACCTTCCCGCGGGCAGGCGGCGATGCGTCAGTAGCAACGTAACCGACGCTGGCCAGGAATTTGGCTCTGAGCAGGTCTTCACCTAGACTCTAGGGGTTGCCGTGGGCAGACCTCGGCCGGCGTAATTCAGTCGGCCCTGCGTGCCCATCGGCGACGAAGACCATGCTCGGCCGGGTCTCTGGTAGTACGTCGTCGGAAAACGTTGTAAAACGGCGGTCCTACCAGGATGGCAGCGCGTGGGCGTGCATACGTGAACCAGGTCAGGAGATCTAGTGATTCAGCAAGAATCGCGGCTGAAGGTGGCCGACAACACCGGCGCCAGGGAGATCTTGTGTATCCGCGTGCTCGGCGGCTCGTCGCGTCGGTACGCCGGTATCGGCGACGTCATCGTGGCGACGGTTAAAGAGGCCATCCCCGGCGGCAACGTCAAACGTGGTGAGGTGGTGAAGGCCGTGGTGGTGCGCACTGTCAAAGAGCGCCGCCGCCCAGACGGCAGCTACATCAAGTTCGACGAGAACGCTGCCGTCATCATCAAGCCCGACAACGACCCGCGAGGAACCCGTATTTTCGGGCCGGTCGGCCGCGAACTGCGGGAGAAGCGCTTCATGAAGATCGTCTCGCTGGCCCCGGAGGTGTT
Organism: Mycobacterium sp.; assembly: GCF_052143115.1. GTDB lineage: Bacteria > Actinomycetota > Actinomycetes > Mycobacteriales > Mycobacteriaceae > Mycobacterium. The sequence goes on along the minus strand of NZ_JBKQTQ010000184.1, from coordinate 2,229 downwards.
GTAGGTGAAGATCCACAAGGGCGACACCGTCCTGGTCATCTCCGGCAAGGACAAGGGCGCCAAGGGCAAGGTGCTGCAGGCCTACCCGACCCGCAACAAGGTACTCGTCGAGGGCATCAACCGGATTAAGAAGCACACCCCGATCTCGACCAACCAGCGCGGCGCGCGGTCGGGCGGGATCGTTACGCAGGAAGCCCCGATCCACGTCTCCAACGTGATGGTGGTCGACTCCGACGGCAAGCCCGCCCGGGTCGGCTATCGAGTCGACGAGGAGACTGGCAAGCGGGTCCGCATCTCCAAGCGCAACGGCAAGGACATCCAGGCATGACGACGGCAGAAAAAGTTCAGCCACGGCTCAAAGTGCGCTACCGCGAAGAGATTCGGGACGCGCTCAATCAAGAGTTCAAGTACGCCAACGTGATGCAAATCCCGACCGTGGTGAAGGTCGTGGTCAACATGGGCGTCGGCGACGCCGCCCGTGACGCCAAGCTGATCAACGGCGCGGTCAGCGACCTGGCGGCGATCACCGGGCAGCGGCCCGAGATCCGCAAGGCGCGAAAGTCGATCGCGCAGTTCAAATTGCGCGAGGGCATGCCGATCGGCGCGCGGGTGACCTTGCGCGGCGACCGGATGTGGGAGTTTCTCGACCGGCTCACGTCTATTGCGTTGCCACGTATCCGTGACTTCCGCGGGCTGTCACCCAAGCAGTTCGACGGTGCCGGCAACTACACCTTCGGACTGGCCGAGCAGTCGGTGTTCCATGAGATCGACGTGGACAAGATCGACCGGGTCCGTGGCATGGACATCACCGTCGTCACCTCGGCGACGATCGACGACGAAGGACGAGCGCTGTTGCGTGCCCTCGGCTTTCCGTTCAAGGAGAACTGACCAGATGGCGAAGAAGGCACTGATCATTAAGAGTGCGCGCAAACCCAAGTTCGCGGTGCGCGCGTACACCCGCTGCAATAAGTGCGGCCGCCCGCGCGCGGTGCTCCGCAAGTTCGGGCTGTGCAGGATTTGCCTGCGCGAGATGGCGCACGCGGGCGAACTGCCCGGCGTGCAGAAGAGCAGCTGGTAACACCGCTACCACCCAACGAGACCCACCCCGAGAAACAGGTGCGCAGCAGGCCCGGACCGGGAACCACTGCGAGGAAGGCAACACCGCTGTTATGACCGCGATGTCGACGATGCAGAGCGTAGCGATGAAGAGGAGCAGCGCTCGATGACGATGACGGATCCGATCGCAGACTTTTTAACACGTCTGCGCAACGCCAATTCGGCGTACCACGATGAGGTGACACTGCCACATTCGAAGATCAAGGCCAACATCGCCGAGATCCTCAAGCGGGAGGGTTACATCAACGACTACCACACCGAAGACGCACGCGTCGGCAAGGCGTTGGTGGTTCAGCTCAAGTACGGGCCCACCCGGGAGCGCAGCATCGCCGGTCTGCGGCGGGTGTCCAAGCCGGGGTTGCGGGTGTACGCCAAGTCCACCAACCTGCCACGGGTGCTCGGCGGTCTGGGCGTCGCGATCATCTCGACCTCCTCGGGCCTGCTCACCGACCGCCAGGCAGCCAGACAGGGCGTGGGCGGCGAAGTCCTCGCGTACGTGTGGTGAGGGGGTAACCATGTCGCGTATTGGTAAGCAGCCGATTCCGGTTCCCACCGGCGTCGAGGTGACGATCGATGGCCAGAGCGTCTCGGTCAAGGGGCCCAAGGGCACCCTGAACTTGAGCCTCGCCGAACCGATCACCGTGGCGCGCAACAACGATGGCGCCATCGTGGTCACCCGTCCCGACGACGAGCGGCACCACCGGTCGCTGCACGGGTTGTCGCGCACGCTGGTGTCCAACCTGGTGACCGGGGTGACGCAGGGCTACACCACGAAGATGGAGATCTTCGGTGTGGGCTATCGCGTGCAGCTGAAGGGTTCCAATCTAGAATTCGCGTTGGGATACAGCCATCCCGTGGTGATCGAGCCGCCCGAAGGTGTCACCTTCGCGGTCGAGTCGCCGACGAAGTTCTCGATCTCCGGGATTGACAAGCAGAAGGTCGGCCAGATCGCGGCGAACATCCGTCGCCTCCGCCGCTCTGACCCGTACAAGGGCAAGGGCGTGCGCTACGAGGGTGAGCAGATCCGCCGCAAGGTCGGAAAGACAGGTAAGTAGTCATGGCGCCATCAAAAGTTGATACCGCCGCACCAAAGTCGGTGGGGCAGAGCGTATC
>NZ_JBKQTQ010000183.1:0-80058 GCF_052143115.1 Mycobacterium sp. | reverse complement strand
TTGGCGACGGTCTTGGGAGCGTGGTTTCCGAACAGCGCGATCTTGATGTCGCCGCGGTTGGTGTGCAGTGTGGCAGTGGCAGTCTGAATCGGGCTGGTAGTCACGGCATCACAGTCTGCCATCACGTCGTGTCCCGCCGGGCATCCGGTGCCCGTACTCGAGCGCATCGGGCCCGCAGGCGTGGGGATGATGGCAGTCTGAAAGTATTCGGACCACGGTCTTGCGAAAGCGGCCGGGAAGGGCGAGACATGAGCGCGAGGAACCACACCCGGCTTACCCCGCGGCAGCGGCTATCCCGTGGCCTGACCTATACGGCGGTCGGGCCGGTAGACGTCACCCGCGGCATTGTCGGGTTGGGCGCTCACTCGGCGCAGGCCGGCGCGTCGACTCTGCGTCGCCGTTACCGCGAGGGCCAGCTGGCGCGCGATCTGCAAACCGCCCAGGAGACGCTGGCGCAAGAGCTGGCGGCCGCGCAGGAGGTCGTCACCGGGCTGCCGCAAGCGCTTCAGCAGGCCCGCCGATCGCAGCAGCGCGGCAAGCGCCCCTTGCTGATCGCGGGATTGGCCGTGGTGGTCCTTGCCGGTGGCGCGGCGGCGTTCTCGATCGTCCGCCGCTCGACGCAGCGAGAGCCATCGCCGTTGCCGCCGAGCGTCGACGTGCAGCCCCGCCCCTGATTGCGTCCGATGGCGGGTCGCCCCTTGGACTTGTGGAGCCTAGTGGATTCGAACCCCTGACTTCTGCCTTGCAAAGGCGAATCGCGCTCCTGTTCAAGGGGTTACATAGGAGCCGACATGTTGAATCGCATCACGGTAGTTCACATGATTTATCTGTAACTGTGGGCAGATTGTGGGCACGAGGTGGGCGCTCCGGCGTAGCTGGGGGTCACTTGATCGGGGTGCCCTTGTTGTCGTCTTCGTTCTCCTGATGGATGTTCTGCGGCTGACTCACGCACGGCCATCTACTTCCCCAGCGTGAACTGGTTAACGTCGATGTAGCCGTTGCGGAATGCGTCGGCGCAACCGGTCAGATACTTCATATATCGCTGGTAAACCGCTTCGGACTGAATTTTGATGGCCTCGCTCTGGTGTGCCTGCAATGCTGCGGCCCAGTGGTCGAGTGTCCTGGCGTAGTGCAGCTGCAGCGACTGCCTACGGGTTAGGTTGAAACCCATCTTCGACGCGTGGAACTCCACCATCTCGATCAGCGGTAACTGACCGCCCGGGAAGATCTCGGTGGCGATGAATTCATCGAAGCTGGTCTGCTCTTCGGACATTGGCAGGCCGCGTTCGACGATCTGCGGCGGGGTCAGCATGGTGATCGTGTGCAGCAGCATCACCCCGTCATCGGGCAGGATGTCGTAGGCCCTCTTGAAGAAGTCGTCGTAGCGGTCATATCCAGTGCTCGAACGCACCGATGGAGACGATCCGGTCGACGGGTTCGTCGAACTGTTCCCAGCCCTGCAGTAACACCCGCCTGCTGCGCGCAGTGTCCATCACGTCGAACGCCTTCTGCACGTGGGCGGCCTGGTTTTTAGACAACGTCAAACCGATGACGTTCACGTCGTACTTCTCGATCGCGCGGCGCATCGTGCTCCCCCAGCCGCAGCCGACATCCGGTAGCGTCATCCCGGACCGCAGACCCAGCTTGGCCAGCGCCAGGTCCATCTTGCGGATCTGCGCCTCTTCCAGCGTTATATCTCGTCGGCTATCAAAGTACGCGCAACTGTAGGTCATGGTCGGGTCGAGGAACAGCCGGAAGAAGTCGTCGGACAAGTCGTAGTGTGCCTGTACGTCTTGGAAGTGCGGCGTCAGCTCCTCTGCCATGGCGGTTACGCGCCTTTCTGGACTCCGTGGCCATTCAGCGGGTTCACGAGTGCTTCCCGAAACACTCCATAATCTCACCCAACGGGCCTTCGAGGGTGTCAGTTCAAAATCTGCGATCTTGGTGTCCTTGTGGTCGCCTGGCCCGTGGCCGAGCTGTCGGCGGTCCCGCCTGGCGGCGAACGGCATCAAGTCGGTTCAGACCAGTGCGGCCGGTGTCACTTTGGTGAACCAAACCGGGTAGGGGACTTAGCTTCCGGTCAGCCCGCTGCGCTCGTCAAGCAGTTCGACCGGAAGCTGGTCAAGCTGCGTTCGGCGTCCGCGCGCGGTCGTCGTGGCCATCTCGCGTTGGTGCGGACTATGACTGAGAAAGGCGGCGTCTGATGTGCCTGATCCTGGCCAAAATGGCTTACTGTGTTCGGCGCCGTGCCGACCGCTAGGGGCTAGCGGTCAGATCCGCGCTCCGTTTCCACGACTGATCATCCAGGCGACAAGGCCCACTGCTATCGCCAACGCCCCGTAGCCCAGCGCCAAGGGCCACCAGGGTTGGGTGGGTTGGGTGGGCTCCTTCAGAGCGGCCAGTGCCACTAAGAAGCTGCCATTGTCGGTCGGCCCAACGCCCGGCAGCGACTGAGTCTTGGTCACCCTGATCTGGGCGCTACTGCTGGGATCGTTGACCTGACCCCAGGCCAAGGTGGAGTCGTCGAGCAGGAAGGTGTCCTGGCTGCCCGCGGGTTGGCTATCGTCGTGGCCCACCACCTCCACTTGGCCGACTTCCACGGTCTGGTTATCGGCGGGGACATAGGCCGAGACGTGCTGGTACACCTCCGGGGGCGCCGGCGGGGTGTAGTCCGGCGGCGGTGGGCCGTCCCAACCGTCCGGCGGTATCCAGGCCCCGCCGTAGAAGCTGCCCGACGCCACATAGCTGTCGCCGACCGCGGTGAACGGGAACAGGCCAACGGTGGCGACATCGAGCACGATCCGGCCACCGGCCGGCACGTACGCCTCCCGGTAGGCGCCGTTGTAGAAGTAGCGGAAGGTCATCGCCTGATTGAGCGGGTTGTACAGGGTCGGGCGGTGATAGTCGTCGTAGTCGATGTAGTCCCAATGTCGGGGGCGCGCCAGCGCCTGGTTGTCGGCCTTTACGACGTCAACGTTGCCGCTGTGGGCGTTGACCACGTTCTGCACCTGGTGGTTGAAGTCCATCTGCGTCGGCGGCTTCGGTGGGGTGGTGGGGTTAATCCGCGTCGCCGGTGCGGCCTTGGCGGCCGCCACCGCCTGCGGTGGCACATCCAGCTCCTTCGGCGGTGTCACCAGCGAGGCGTTTCTTGGCGCCCCGGGGGCCAGCGGATGGATCTTCGGGGTCTGCACCGGAATCGTGCTCGGGGGCGCGGGACTTGGCGGAACGACCTGTGGGGTCTGCACCGGCGTCACGCTCGGCGGCGCGGGCTCCGGCGGAGCCTCCGGAGTCGGCACCGGCACCCTGCTCGGGGGCGCCTGGGCTGGGCGGGACGGCGCAGCTTCGTCGCACACGTTCGAAGTGTGATACTCCTCCACGAAAAACAGACAGTTCTGGCAGGATGTCGGGTTTGCAAAAACGCCGACACATGGAGCCGCCTGTGCCACACCGGGTGTGGTGGCTACCACCGAGAGCGGCGCGAAAGCCATGGCGGTTGCCGCCGCAATCCCGAGTGCTTTCATCTCGTGGCCTTTCGAGAACCGCACTGGCTGGGGGAGCCGCGACCACCGAGAGTGGTGCGGACGGGTAGCGGCGGCTTTGCCATTACCCGACAAAGTGTTGCACTGTGTGCCGATTCGTCATGGGGTTTTCTGCAGCTTGCCTTGACTTTCACTTCCGGGCTCGGCTCTAGTATCAGCCGTGCCGCCAAGTAGCTGGGAGGCACCTCGACTGCCGCGCTCTAGCTAGCCCTGCCGCAGTACGATAGGCGCTCATCAAGAAGTTCGTCGACCTGGCGACTCGACGGCTCGCCGCCGTGCTCGCGGATCGAACGGCGCACCGCTGCGAGTAGCCGCAGTTTGGTGTCATCGTCTCGCGATCGCGCATGGATTGCAGTCTGATGGTGTCACAGCGTGGTCACAAGTCCTGGCCGTGTCGGGCCGACTTCTGCGAAAGAGTCACCTTCGCTTTCGCTTGGGCACTCGCCGAGCGGGGCGCGCCGCGCGGCCTGCGCCGACTTCCCAAGCCATCCTCGTCGAGGCCGTATCGCGGATGGGTCGCGCGCTGCAAAACGTCCAGTAGCCAAGTTGCCAACCTAGCCTCGGCTCATTTGCGGCTCCTGGTTGGTGCCGCGGCTCAGGTGGCGGAAGCCCGCACAGGCTTCCTTGATGCCCAGGACGAACGGTAACGTGCTCAACTCTAACTTCAGCTTCGCCCCCAGCCGGCCGGACGAGCTGCGCTCTGGCACTGTCGGTGCCACCTCGCACGTGGCGAGGTCGATGTAGTGGGTCGACGTTTGTCCGATGCCCTCGAAGTCGTGAGTCAGCGGCTTGCAAAGCTGGCGCACCGACTCGTCAAGGCACTGTGCCACGGTGTCGGTCATCAGCACGTATTCCAACACCGGTACCTGGTTTTTCAGCATCCGGTGCACCAGGATGACATCGACGCCGGCGAGCTCGACGTTGCGCTTCACCCGTTGCTCCGCCACCTCGCCCTCGTGGGCAACGAACTTGAGCGACAGGTTGTCCAGCTGTGCGCAGCTCGCGCAGTCGCAGAGATCGGCGTTTTTCATCCTCTCGCGCCGCGCGAGGAACGACTGGCGCATCCGCGACAGCCCGTCCCACACCAGCACTTTGGCGTCGCCGCCCGGTGCCCAGAAGAACGCGGCGTCGCCCTCCAACTTCGCCAGCTTCAGGCCTTTGCCGGCGTCGATGACCGACTCCAGCAGCGCCGCCACCGTCAGCTGCGCATGGGCCAGGTGCATCCGGTTCCAATTCATGTAGTGCGTGTATCCGCCGATGTCGGCAATGATGAGAACGCCGCGCTGGATAGCCATGGACTAGGATTTTAGTTGCCTGGCCCCCGTTCAGCATGACCACTTGACAGGAGGACAAGCGGTCAACCATCAATCATGCGGACTCACCGTGGGCCCAGGCGTACCCGCCGCATACCGGGGTGCTATCCGCAAGGGCGGCAGATTCGTCGGAGACGGCCCGCTGGGAAGCAGGTGCTCGGGGTTGGTAGTGCGGGTGACGCGGCAATCTCGCCGTTCGTCCAGCGCTGCCAGGCTGAATACGCTACGCGCACTTCCCATGAAGGACTCGGTGGGAACCGCCAGGAGGTACCAGCGCGGCTTCCAGTCGGCCCTCCCGCCGAAGCGTTCCAGCGCGGCGCGCAACAGCGCCGGTCGGTGATTCCACCGCACCAGGGACAGGTCATCGCCCTCGATATGCACCAGGCCGTCGTCGTCGATCGATGCGGTGACGGGGATGACCGCTGACGGCTCCCGCATGGAGTGGTTGAAATGGATCCAGTGAATCTGGTGGCCCGGCGCGTACGAATCGCATTGCCTATCGGTGCCCGAAAGATCCCAAATGTATGCGGCCACGAAGACTTCCAGGCTTTCGAGCCTCCGCTCGGGAGGCGCTCTTGCCAACACCGGTTGGTGCCAGCCGCTTCGTCACCCGGGCCACCCATGAGCAATGGGGTTGGCGTGCGCCGAGCCGGGGCTTGATGGCGCATCTCGTGAAGCAGATCAACTATACGGGGACGAACAGCCTGCCAGGCGACCTCGCGGACGGCCACGTCGCGATGATCGTCGGCAGTGTTACAGCCGCATGGGCGTCAGGACGTCCAGGGGCCTAGGCCGCCCACTTTCTCGATGCGGACGCGGGTGAGCAGCCCCTCCGGCGCATTCGGCGGCGGGAAGTGTTCGTCGGAGCCCAGCATCACCTTGGCGAGTTTTTTGAGTAGCGCGGGAGCACCGCCTTCCACGATCCGTGCTGTGCCGGTGATCGCCAGGTAGGGCGTCTGCTGCCCGGGCTTGCGGGCGGCCAGGACCGTGACGGCGACGCGGGGATCGTTGCGGACATTGCGTACCTTCTTGTGTTCGGCAAGGTGAGCGGAGACGAGCTCATCGCCGTCGGGCGTGGATTCCAGGGCCATCCACACGACGGTCACCTGAGGGCTGCCGTCGGGGTTGAGCGTGACCAGCGTTGCGTCGGTGCCGGATCCGATGAGCTCGCGGGCGGCGTCGTTGAGTTTCATGTCTTTGTTCTACCGCTTCGTGGAGCCAATCATTCCCGTTATGCGATCGATGCTCTGGCCACCCGGCCCAATCCACGACCAGGGTCATGTCGGCCCACCACACACCGGTAGGCCACAGCAGCCCTACATCACACCGGTCGCCGACGTGTTAGCAGTTCGTCGGACGATGAAGCTGCCCGCTGCCTGCCGTCATGCTGTCGCCTTCAGCCCCTTGTAGATGATCGGCACCAGCTCACCGAGCAGCTTCTCTGACAGCTCGGAGTCGTTAAGGATCTGCGCGGAGGGATGCGCGCTGACTCCGGCTGCTCATCTGCGGCCGGTGGCCGGGGCGAGGCGGGCCATCCCGCGCAGGATCCACGGTGTCCGCCTGGCCATCACCTCCACGGCGTGGTCCGCCCGGCGCATCGCCGTCCGAGCGCCGGGAGTGGGCGTTGTCGCCATCAACGACTTGTTAACGCGAAAGTGCGGGCAAAATGTGGGCACGGACAGCGGTTCGGCTCCACGGCTTCGGGCGGTAAATAGTGCCTGACTTGCGCCTATCGTATGTGGAGCCTAGGGGATTCGAACCCCTGACTTCTGCCTTGCAAAGGCAGCGCTCTACCAACTGAGCTAAGGCCCCGCACTCCGACCATCGGTCTGGTCGGCGGCCACATGCCAGACCTCGACGCCCTGCCGGGATCGGATCACCACCGCCAGCGCGGCGATCGCTGCCAGCGGCAACACCAGTCTCACGAAACGTCTTGGCAAACACATGGTTGTGGGCCTAGGAGGACTCGAACCTCCGACCTCTTCGTTATCAGCGAAGCGCTCTAACCGCCTGAGCTATAGGCCCGCACGCGCACACGGCCGAGCGACGAGGTTACCGCACCGCAGCGCTCGCACCCAAACCGCTAGTCCCGGTCGGCGAGCGTCACCTCGACGCCCCCGATCAGGTCGGTCGTCAGGTTGTAGATAAACGCGCCGATGGTGGCCATGGCGCTGAGCAGCACGATGTTCACCAAGCCGATCAGCACGGCGCCACCGAAGATCGTGCCGGCGGACACCAGGTCGGCGGTGCTGCCGCTGGTGTTGTTCAGCAGATCCCCGACATTGCTGTTGAGCTTGCTCCACACGCCCATACCGCCGAGCACCAGATAGAGGAACGCGACGGCGATCATCCAGACGAAGAACAGCGCCACCGAGAGCACCAGCGACACCTTCAGCGTGCTCCAGGGATCGATTCGACGGATCTGCATGCTGGCACGGACCGGGCCTTGGGGTCGCGCGGCCACCTGAATGCGGCGTTGCGCCCGCACCGGTGACGTCGAGGTGTCCGGTGCTTGGTCGGCAGCCGGTTTGCGCTGCCCGACCCGGGGGATCGGACCGGACAGATCGGGCAGTTCGCTCGCGTAGGCCTCGCTGGACCGGCTTTCATCGTGCGACGGCGTCTTAGCCGCGCCCGGCGCCGCGATGCCCGAGATGAAGCGATTCAACCGGGCCTCGGCATTAGTGCCACCGGAGGTGCGGCCCGTCGGCTGCGGCTCGCGCGGTTTCGGCGCATCCGAGGACGGGCGCGGTGGTGATTGCGAGGATCGGGCGCCGCCGCGCGGCCGCGGTGCGTCCGCGGCATCGGAGACCCGCTCGGTACCGGACCCATGCGGCGTCCGCTGCGTACCTCCCCGGTCGACCGAGCCATTCCCGTTCGGGCTGTCGCCCGGTCCGGGATATCCCGGCTCGTTCGGTGAAGTCACCCTACGGCTCCTAACTGTGCATCCGGCCGCAGCCGCGGTCGGCGATCGCTCACGCGTCCGGTCCGCTACCCGGATCGTCGTCGGTAACGGCGGCTTCCTCGGCATTACGGGCGATGGCTAATAGTGTGTCGCCCTCGCCCAAGTTCATCAAGCGAACACCTTTGGTCTGCCGTCCGGCCTTCCGGACCTGCCTGGCCGCCGTTCGGATCACCCCGCCCCCGGAGGTGATCGCATACACCTCGCTGTCGTCATCGACGATCAGCGCCCCTACCAGCCTGCCACGGCGGGTGTCGTACTGGATCGTCAAGATGCCTTTACCGCCGCGGCCCTGCGCAGTGTACTCCTCGATCGCCGTGCGCTTGGCATAGCCTCCGGACGTCGCTACCAGCAGGTATGTGCCTTCTCGGACTACGTTGAGCGACAGTAGATAGTCGTCGGTGTTGAACCGCATGCCCTGCACACCCGAGGTCGCGCGGCCCATCGGCCGCAGTGCCTCGTCGGTTGCGGAGAACCGGATCGACTGGCCGTTGGCCGAGACCAGCAGCAGGTCGTCCTCGGCCGAGCACAGCACCGCCCCGACCAGTTCGTCGCTGTCGCGCAGGTTGACCGCCACAATCCCGCCGGACCGGTTGGAGTCGAAGTCGGTGAGCGCCGTCTTTTTGACAAGCCCGTTGCGGGTGGCCAATACCAAATACCGGGCGTCCTCGTAGCTCTGGATCTGGATCACCTGAGCGATCCGCTCCTCGGGTTGGAAGGCCAGCAGGTTGGCGACGTGCTGGCCGCGCGCCGTCCTCGAGGCTTCCGGCAGGTCGTAGGCCTTGGCCCGGTATACCCGGCCCTGGGTCGTAAAGAACAGGATCCAGTCGTGCGTCGAGCACACGAAGAAGTGCCGCACGATGTCGTCCTGCTTCAGCCCGGCGCCCTGCACCCCCTTCCCGCCGCGCTTCTGGCTGCGGTACAGGTCGGTCTTGGTGCGCTTGGCGTAGCCGGTTTCGGTGATGGTGACGACGACGTCTTCGCGGGTGATCAGGTCCTCGTCGCTGACCTCGCCATCGGCGGCGATGATCCGAGTGCGGCGGTCATCGCCGTGCTTCTCGACAATCTCGGCGAGCTCGTCGTGCACGATCCGGCGCTGACGCTCGGGCTTGGCCAAAATGTCTTCCAGATCGGCAATTTCGGCTTCGATCTTGGCCAGGTCGTCGATGATGCGCTGGCGCTCCAACGCCGCCAGTCGGCGCAACTGCATGTCCAGGATGGCCTGGGCCTGGATGTCGTCGATGTCGAGCAGGTCGATCAGGCCGGCCCGCGCGATGTCCACCGTCTCCGATGCCCGGATCAAGGCGATGACTTCGTCGAGCGCGTCCAGCGCTTTGACCAGGCCGCGCAGGATGTGGGCGCGTTCGTTGGCCTTGCGCAGCCGGTAGGTGGTGCGCCGGATGATGACGTCGAGTTGGTGCTCGACGTAGTAGCGGATCAGCTGGTCCAGCCGCAGGGTGCGCGGCACCCCGTCGACGATGGCCAGCATGTTGGCGCCGAAGCTGGTCTGCAGCTGGGTGTGCTTGTAGAGGTTGTTCAGCACCACCTTGGCCACCGCGTCGCGCTTGATCTCGACGACGATGCGCAGCCCGACCCGGTCACTGCTCTGGTCTTCGATGTTGGCGATCCCGGCCAGCCTGCCGTCGCGGACCTGCTCTGCGATCGAGGTGATGAAGTTGTCGTGGTTGACCTGATACGGCAACTCGGTGATCACCAGGCCCGTCCGGCCCCGCGAATCTTCTTCCACCTCAACCACTCCGCGCATCCGGATGGAACCGCGGCCAGTCTTGTACGCATCCGCGATGCCTTGCGAACCGACGATCAGTCCGGCCGTGGGGAAGTCGGGGCCTTTGATACGCTCGGTGACCGCGACCAGTGTCGCCTCTTCGTCGGCGTCGTAGTTGTCCAACGCCCAGAACACCGCGTCGGCAAGCTCGCGCAGGTTGTGCGGTGGCATGTTGGTCGCCATACCGACCGCGATGCCGCCGGATCCGTTGGCCAGCAGGTTGGGGAACCGGCTGGGCAGCACCGTGGGCTCCTGCACCCGGCCGTCGTAGTTCGGTATGAAATCGACTGTCTCCTCGTCGATTTCGCGCAGCATCTCCATTGCCAACGGAGTCAGCCGCGCCTCGGTGTATCTCATCGCGGCTGGTGGGTCGTTGCCGGGGGAGCCGAAGTTACCTTGGCCATCGACCAACGGGTAGCGCAGCGACCACGGCTGCGCCATTCGCACCAGGGTGTCGTAGATCGAGGCGTCGCCGTGCGGGTGGTAGTTGCCCATCGTCTCGGCGACCGACCGCGCCGACTTGGCGTGGCTGCGGTCCGGGCGGAATCCGGAGTCGTACATCGCGTAAAGCACCCGTCGGTGCACCGGCTTGAGGCCGTCGCGCACTTCCGGCAACGCGCGGCCCACGATGACGCTCATCGCGTAGTCGATGTAGCTACGCTGCATCTCCTGCTGGATGTCGACCGGTTCGATCCGATCGGCGGCGTCACCGCCGGGTGGCAGCGTGGTGTCTGTCATCTATTCCTCGTTGAAGTTGTGAATAGGGGAGCGATCTGAATCGTCAGACATCCAGGAAGCGAACGTCCTTGGCATTGCGGGTGATAAAGCTTCGGCGGGCCTCGACGTCTTCGCCCATCAGGATGGAGAACAACTCGTCCGCCGCCGCGGCGTCGTCGAGGGTGACTTGACGCAGCACCCTGACCGACGGGTCCATCGTGGTCTCCCACAACTCCTTGGCATCCATTTCGCCCAGACCTTTGTAGCGCTGGATGCCGTCTTCCTTGTTGATCTTCTTGCCGGCCTTCAGACCGGCGTCCAACAGACCGTCGCGTTCCCGGTCGGAGTAGGCGAACTCGGGTTCGCTGCGCTGCCACTTCAGCTTGTACAGGGGCGGCTGCGCCAAAAACACGTGCCCGTTCTCGATCAGCGGGCGCATGAACCGGAACAACAGGGTCAACAGCAGCGTCGATATGTGCTGGCCGTCGACGTCGGCGTCGGCCATCAACACGATCTTGTGGTAGCGCAGTTTGGTGATGTCGAACTCGTCGTGGATTCCGGTGCCCAGCGCGGTGATGATCGCCTGAACTTCGGTGTTTTTCAGCACGCGGTCGATGCGGGCCTTCTCGACGTTGATGATCTTGCCGCGCAACGGAAGAATCGCCTGGAACATCGAGTCGCGGCCGCTCTTTGCCGAGCCGCCGGCCGAATCACCTTCCACCACATACAGTTCCGACTTTCGCGGATCGGTGGAGCGGCAGTCGGCCAGCTTGCCGGGCAGCCCTCCCAGATCGGTGGCGCTCTTGCGCCGCACCAACTCTCGGGCTTTTCGGGCGGCGATCCGGGCCTGCGCGGACGATACCGCCTTGTTCACCACGGTCTTGGCATCGGCCGGGTTGGCTTCGAACCAGTGGGTCAGCTGCTCGTTGCAGACCTTCTGCACGAACGACTTGACTTCGGTGTTGCCCAGTTTGGTCTTGGTCTGGCCCTCGAACTGCGGCTCGCTGACCTTGACCGAGATCACCGCGGCCAGGCCCTCACGGATGTCGTCGCCGGTGAGGTTGGGATCTTTGTCTTTCAGCAGCTTCTTGTCTTTGGCGTACTTGTTCACCACCGATGTCAGCGCTGCGCGGAAGCCCTCCTCGTGGGTACCGCCCTCGTGGGTGTTGATGGTGTTGGCGAACGTGTGCACCGACTCCGAATAGCCGGCGTTCCACTGCATCGCGATCTCAACCTCGTGACCGGGACCCTTGCCAGAGAAATCCACGATGCTGCTATGGATCGCGTTCTTGGTGCGGTTGATGTGTTTGACGAAGTCGACCAGGCCGCCGGGGTAGTGAAAGATGCGGTGTTTGACTTTCTGCGGTTTGTTGCGTTCTTCGGCTTTTTCCTCGGCCGACTTCGGCGCGTCGGCCGTGTCGCTGACAACTTCGTCGACCACTTCCTCAGCTGCGACGCGCTCGTCGACCAGCTCGATCGTCAGCCCCTTGTTGAGGAAGGCCATCTCCTGCAGCCGGCGGGCCACGGTCTCGAAATCGTATTCGGTGGTCTCGAAGATATCCGGATCGGCCCAGAACCGCACCGTGGTGCCGGTCTTCTTGGTCTTCTCACCCTGCTTGAGGGTGCCGGGAACCGAGTGGTCATAGAACTGCGACCACTCATAACCGTCGCGCGATATCTCCACCTCGAGTCGGGTGGACAATGCGTTGACCACCGACACGCCCACCCCGTGCAAACCACCCGACACCGCGTAGGCGCCGTCATCGCCGCCGAACTTGCCACCCGCGTGCAACTGGGTCATGACGACGTCGACGGTGGATATACCGGTTGCGTGCATCGACACCGGGATGCCGCGGCCGTCGTCGGTCACCTGGACGCTGCCGTCCTCGAGGATCTTGACGTCGACTTTGGTGGCGAACCCGGCCATCGCCTCGTCCACCGCGTTGTCCACGACCTCCCAGACCAGATGGTGAAGGCCGCGCTCGCCGGTCGACCCGATGTACATGCCCGGTCGTTTGCGAACTGCCTCCAACCCTTCGAGAACCTGGATATCTCCGGCGTCGTATGAGTTGCGGGCCTTCTTCTGGGCAGCCACGATCGGAAAGCTCTCCTTGGGGTTGCGCGCGGGTAGTCCAATGACTGTGCGCTAGTTCTCCGCCAGTCTACCTATAACAAGCGGTAGCACCGATTCTGCGAGGGTGTTTCTACACAGCTATCTTCGCCGTGTGCGGAATTTCTCGATCTAGCTTGCGTCCCGACGCTTGACGGCCCAAGTCGTACCGTTGTGACGCCCCTCAGCGGATCGTTGCGGCTCAACCGTAGGTGTCACGGGGCCCTCTTCCGGCGATGTGCAACGGTCCTTTGCGCCACGACGGCGCGACCGGGCCGGTGATTTTCAGCGTGGTCACCACACCGTCGCCGACCGCGGCGGCGATTTTTGCCAGCACCTGCGCCTGGATGATTCGTAGCTGCGTGGCCCAAGCAGTCGACTCCGCCGACACGCTTAGCACTCCGTCACGCAGTGCGGTCGGGGTCGCATGGTCGGCGATGTGTCGACCGACCACCGACGGCCATTGCCCGACCACTGTGCCTTCCGCCACCCGCGACGACCAACCCTGCTTCTTCGCCACGTCGCGGGCCACATTGCCCAACGGTTGCGGATCACGGCTGTCGGGCCCCGGGCCAGACCACCGGCGCCGGCTTGCGGCGCCGGCAACGCGGCGGGTGGGCGGCAGCCGCCGCCCACGCCCCACATCTTTGCCTTGCGTGCGGGCGGCGCCGCGAGCCTCTTCCAGCGCTCGCCTCACCAGGTCCATACCGGGCAACCCGCTCAGCCGCTCCGGCGGCCCTGAGCTAGCTTCGCCAGGTTCATCAGTCAATGGTCGCGCTCTCCCCCGCGAGCGGGAGGTGCCCCCACCTCAGGCGTCCCGGCCTGCATCGTTGCCGCTCCGGTCACGTCTGCACCGCCGAGACCGGTCCACTGTCGC
Organism: Mycobacterium sp.; assembly: GCF_052143115.1. Classification (GTDB taxonomy): domain Bacteria; phylum Actinomycetota; class Actinomycetes; order Mycobacteriales; family Mycobacteriaceae; genus Mycobacterium. The sequence goes on along the minus strand of NZ_JBKQTQ010000183.1, from coordinate 66,757 downwards.
CGTCCTGCAGCGCGATGGTCACTCGCTTGGCATCCCAGTCACGGGGAATGTCGTCGAGGACCGCCGCGGTCACCAGTACCTGCTCCGCCGAGGCCGCGGCCGCGGCCAGCGCCTCCCGGCGGGCGATATCGAGTTCGGCGAAGACGTCATCGAGCAACAACACCGGGTCGCCCCCCTCCGCGCGCAACAGTTCATAGGCCGCCAGCCGCAACGCCAACGCCATCGACCACGATTCACCATGGCTGGCAAAGCCTTTCGCGGGTTGCTCACCAAGGCGTAGCTCGAGGTCGTCGCGGTGGGGACCAACCAGGCAGACACCACGCTCCAGTTCAGCGTCGCGGCGCTGCGCCATCCCCGCCAGCAGCGCCGCACGCAACCGTTCGACGTCCGTGCAGTCGGGCTCGACATCGACGCTGGCACGATAACCGATCGCGGCTGACCGTGAGCCCGGCGCCAGCAGCTGATAGCTCTTCTGCACCTCGGGCGCCAACTCGTTCACCAGCTCCATCCGGGCGGCCATCAACTCGGCGCCGTGCGCGGCCAAATGCCCGTCCCACACATCAAGCGTGTCCAGGGCGCCGCGATCACCCCGAAACCTCGCGCCGGACGCGGATTTGAGTAATGCGGTGCGCTGGCGCAGAACTTTCTCATAGTCAGCCCGCACAGCGGCCACCCGCGGTCGTCGCACCGCTGCCAGATCGTCGAGGTAGCGGCGTCGATCTGCGGGGTCTCCCCGAACCAGAGCCAGATCTTCCGGCGCGAATAACACCGCCCGGAGTACCCCTATTATCTCACGCGGGCTGCGCACCGGCGATCGATTCAACCGGGCTTTGTTGGCCCGACCAGCGGCGATCTCCAAGTCGACGGCGCACTCGCGGCCGTCATTGACCACGATCGTCGACACCACCGCCCGCGATGAGCCAACCCGAACCAAGGGCGCGTCGGTCGCTACCCGATGCGAGCCCAATGTGGACGAATACCACAGTGCTTCAACAAGATTCGTCTTACCGAAACCGTTGGGACCGACAAACACCGTCCGCCCCGGTGTCAAGTCGACCTCGGCGTATGCCCACGATCGAAAATCTCGCAAGCCCAGATGACGGACGAACACCTGACCGCTAACCAGGAAGACGGACCGGCATCAACAAATAGACGTAGTCGGTCGAAGCCGCCGGGAAAGGTCCGCTATCGGTGGGCTGTGGATCGTCGTCGCTGGCTGGGCGCAACACCGCCGGTCGACTCGGGGTGGTGAAGCCAAACAACACCCGCTCGGAGTGCAACGACCCCAACCCGTCGGTCAGGTATGTCGGGTTGAAGGCGATCGTCAGCGGTTCGCCGGCGAATTCGACGGCAACGTCCTCTTCGGCCCGGCCGACGTCGTCGGCCCCGGCCGACAGTCGCAGCACGTCCTCGGCGAACTCCATCCGGACCTGCGCACCACGATCGGCGACCAGCGCGACGCGCTTGATCGCCTCGGTCAACTCCGCCACCCCGATGGTGGCCACCGCGGTGTGTTCCGTCGGCAGCAGCTGCCGAAACTTCGGGAACTCCGCATCCAGCAACCGGGTCGTGCTGCGCTTCCCGTTTCCACTGATCCCGAGTAATCCGTCCTTGCCCACGGTGGGTCCGGACCCCAGTGACAAATGGACTTCGGCGCCGTCGGTTCCGGTCTTGGCCGCCTCGGCCAGCGTCTTGGCCGGCACCAGCACGGCCGCCTCAACGTCGGGTCCGGCCGCCGACCACGTCAGCTCCCGAACGGCCAGCCGGAACCGGTCGGTAGCGGCCAACACCACCGCCGCGCCGGAAATCTCCACCCGGATTCCCGTCAGCATCGGCAGCGTGTCGTCGCGGCCCGCCGCGACTGCAACCTGACTGATGGCTTCGGCGAACACATCCGACGACAGTGCACCGGTCTCTTCCGGCAACGCCGGCAGCGTGGGGTAGTCCTCCACCGCCATCGTCGGCAACGAAAATCTCGCGCTGCCGCACGTCAAGGAAACTCTGGTACCTTCCACCTGGACGTCGACCGGCTTGTCGGGCAACGCGCGAGTGATATCCGACAACAGCCGGCCTGACACCAAAACTGTTCCCGGAGAAGCAATTTCCGCTGCCACCCGTACTTCGGCGGAAACCTCGTAATCGAACCCCGAGATCATCAAGCCGTCGTCCGAGCCGGTCAGCAGGACGCCGGCCAGCACCGGCACCGTGGGCCTGGTGGGCAGCGTCCGCGCCACCCATGCCACCGCATCGGCGAAGTCTTCGCGCACTAAGCGAAACTTCAAGTCGGTCACACCGACTGTGGTCATCGCCACGTCCATTGCGTCCCTTCATCAGCTCGAACAACAAGGCTAACTTCAGCGGCCCCACCCCCGGTGGAGTGCGATTTCCCGCTGACTGACGCCTGTGCCCGTAAACCCGCTTCGACGACCGAACCGGCAGTCGAACCACAACCGTAGAGCTTTGAGCGCCATCTTGAAAGCTAATCGGAATCAATGACACTCAGGGTGTTCTTGCCTTGCCGGGTGGGTGTGGAACGCTCCGTCCCCAGGTGTCTTTTCCAAGAAGAAACTGCGGAGATATACCAGTAACAGTATTAAGGCCTGTGCATCTTGGGGACAGCACGACATCTGCGCTGCGCAACGCTGCCAACCGGGTTGTGAATGACACGTGCATGGCTGTGTGGTTTGTGTGTAGGGGTTGGGGATCACCCGCCGTTGTGCACGTGACCGTTGTGCCCGCGTGATAACGCAAGCAGCCTGCCCACAGGGATATCCACAACCTGTGTTGTGACTGGTGGGATGGCCGTGCCCAAAGTTTTTTGGCGTTGTGGTCTTGCGGCCGGCGCTCAGCGCTTTGACCGCTGCCGGATCCGGGTGGTGAGTTCCTTGACGTGGTCGAAGACTTCGCGTCGCTCGGCCATCTCGGAGAGGATTTTGCGTTGGGCGTACATCACCGTGGTGTGGTCGCGGCCGAATGCTTGCCCGATCTTCGGCAGTGACAGGTCGGTCAGTTCGCGGCACAGATACATCGCGATTTGCCGTGACTGGGCAAGGGCCCTGGTCTTACCGGGGCCACGGAGTTCCTCGACCGTGGTATCGAAGTACTCCGCGGTGGCGGCCATGATGGTGGCCGCGCTGATCTGCATGGTGCTGGCGTCGGCAATCAGGTCGCGCAACACGATTTCGGCCAGCGCCTTGTCGATCGGGGTTTTGTTCAGCGACGCGAACGCGGTCACTCGGATGAGCGCGCCTTCGAGTTCGCGGATGTTGCGTTCGATGCTGCTGGCGATGAGTTCCAGCACATCGTCGGGGACCGCCAGGCGCTCCATCTGTGCTTTCTTGCGCAGAATGGCGATGCGGGTTTCCAGCTCCGGTGGCTGCACATCGGTGATCAGCCCCCATTCGAACCGGGTCCGGAGCCGGTCTTCCAGGGTGGCCAGCTGCTTGGGTGGTCGGTCGGAGGAGATGACGATCTGCTTGTTGGCATTGTGCAGAGTATTGAAAGTGTGGAAGAACTCTTCCTGGATACCTTCTTTGCCCTCGATGAATTGGATGTCGTCGACGAGCAGTACGTCGACATCGCGGTAGCTGCGCTTGAAGGCGACCTTGCGATCGTCTCGCAGCGAGTTGATGAAGTCGTTGGTGAACTCTTCGGTGGAGACGTACTTGACCCGCATACCGGGGAACAGTCGTTGCGCGTAGTTGCCGGCCGCGTGTAGGAGGTGCGTCTTACCGAGGCCGGATTCGCCCCAGATGAACAGTGGGTTGTAGGCCCGGGCGGGTGCCTCGGCAATCGCGAGGGCAGCGGCGTGGGCGAACCGGTTCGAGGCGCCGATGACGAAGGTGTCAAAGGTGTAGCGCCGATTCAGGCTGGTGCCGCCGGAGGCTTCCGGGTCAGCGGTCTGTGGTCGCTCGGTGAAGTAGGTCGGCCAGTTTTGATGCGCGCTGGCGAGGGCCTCGCGGTCTTCGTCAACCTCGTCGACATCGACCAGCGATTCGTCGGGCACCAGGCCGTCATCGGATTCGTCACCGGCCAGGGCGGCGATACGGACGCCGAGTTCGATCTGTTGGCCGAGCCGACGGCTCAGCGCCTCGGTGATCTGGGTACGCAGGTGTCGTTCGATTTCGTTCTGCACGAAGCTGCTGGGCACCGACAGCAGAGCGAACCCTTCGACGATCGTCAGCGGTTGTACAAGGTTCAACCAGGCTCGTTGCTGCGGTGTCAGGGCAGGGACGTACGGTTCGCCGTTGGTTACGGAAGCGTCTGGGGCGATCTCGCCGTTGAGTTCGGAGACGACCGCATTCCAGACCGCCGCGAAACTTGATCCGGGGTCATCGGTCAACGACGGTCCCCCTGGTATGACGTCGAAGTACAGCGTTTAGCCGCGACCACGAACTGTCCACATGGTTATCCACAAGTGTGGACAGGACGACCGCCACCAAGCCGCAGGTCGCGGCTGACGGCACGCGGGATCGGCGCTCGAGACAGCCAGCATAGGTCACTTGGCCAGGAAGCCGATCCGCCATCCTCGGTTCGTTGTCGGGCGCCGTTCCAGTATGAAACGGCATTGGCCGAAGTTAACAAGTTTTCCGTCCGCGCGCCAACCGTTCTGCAACATTCGGGCGCGCTTCCATAGAATTGCTCGCCGGCCGCGGTGGCGGGTGTGACATGAGTGAAATATCGCCGCGCAGTCGGGCGCCGAGACGGCCAGGTTTGACCCGGGGAACGCTGCTGCGTACCCTCGTCTAGTCGCCCGAAAGTCGGCGATACGGCTGCGATCCGCGCAATATGCAACGGGGCCCGCGCCGGTTACCAGCGAGACACAGAGCCTGCCAAGGCTTGGTGAGTGCAATCGTGTTCCACCGGTACCGGGCCGGAACGCGATGCCAGGTTCAACGAGGAGAGAGTCGTGGCAAAGGGTAAGCGGACCTTCCAGCCGAATAACCGGCGCCGAGCCCGCGTGCACGGCTTCCGGCTGCGGATGCGCACCCGGGCGGGGCGGGCGATCGTGTCAAACCGGCGGCGCAAGGGCCGCCGCTCGCTGACTGCCTGATTCGAATCCCGGTGTCACAGCGGTGCTTTCCGCGCGGAACCGCATGACGCGGTCGGCCGATTTCGGTGCCACGGTAAAGCACGGAACTCGGGCCGTGCAGCCAGACCTCGTCATTTATTCGCGGCGCGGAAACGAGAACGACGCCGAAGCGCCGAAGGTCGGACTGATCATTTCGCGATCAGTGGGCTCGGCCGTGCAACGGCATCAATTGGCTCGGCGGTTACGGCATGTCGCTCGGGGAGTGCTCGACGGGCTGGACCGCTCCGAGCACGTCGTGATCCGCGCGCTGCCGAGCAGTCGTGACGTCGGATCTGCTCGATTGGAAGAAGAACTACGGGCCGGCTTACGGCGGATCGAGGCGACGGGATCCGGCCGGTGAATGACATAACGTCAAAGTTGGGGCAGTGGCTACACAGCGCCGAGACCGCGGTTGTCCGCGGGTTGATTTTCCTCATTCAGCTGTACCGGCACATGGTGTCGCCGCTACGGCTACCGACGTGCCGGTTCACCCCAACGTGTAGTCAGTACACCGTGGAGGCGCTGGCCGAGTACGGGTTGCTGCGGGGGACTGGGCTGGCAGCCGTCAGGCTGGCCAAGTGCGGTCCGTGGCATCGGGGAGGATGGGACCCGATACCGGAGCGCCGGGCAGTCCGGGTGGAAATCTGGGGCACCCCAGCGACGCTAGGGGAGAGTGATTGAAGTTGTTTGATCCGTTCAGCCTGGACTACTTCTACTACCCGGTTTCGGCGATCATGTGGGTCTGGTACAAGGCCTTCGGCTTTCTGCTTGGCCCGTCGAACTTCTTCGCGTGGACGCTGTCGGTGATGTTCCTGGTGTTCTCGCTACGGGCGATTTTGTACAAGCCGTTCGTCCGGCAGATCCGCACCACCCGCCAGATGCAGGAGTTGCAACCGCAGATCAAGGCGCTGCAGAAGAAGTACGGCAAGGATCGTCAGCGGATGGCGCTGGAGATGCAGAAGCTGCAGCGCGAACACGGGTTCAATCCGATACTCGGCTGCTTGCCGATGCTGGCGCAGATCCCGGTGTTCTTGGGGCTGTACCACGTGCTGCGGTGCTTCAATCGGACCACCACCGGTATCGGACAGCTGGGGCTCTCTCCGGAGCGCAACCGCGAGCTGGGTAACTATGTCTTCAGCGCCGCGGATGTCGGACACTTCCTGGACGCCAACCTGTTTGGCGCACCCCTGGGTGCCTCCATGACACAACGGGGCGCCAGCCTCGCGGCCTTCACCGAATTCAGTCGGCCCGCCGTCATCGCGGTCGGCCTGCCGGTGATGGTCCTGGCCGGCATCGCCACCTACTTCAACAGCCGGGCGTCGATCGCGCGGCAAAGCCCCGAAGCCGCGGCCAACCCGCAGACGGCGATGATGAACAAGCTCGCGCTGTACGTCTTTCCGCTCGGCGTGGTGGTCGGCGGACCGTTCTTGCCGTTGGCGATCATCTTCTACTGGTTCTCGAACAACATCTGGACCTTCGGCCAGCAGCACGTCGTCTTCGGGATGATCGAAAAAGAGGAAGAGGCGAAAAAGCGCGAAGCGTTGGAACGTCGGGCGGCGAACGCGCCGACGCCCGGCGCCAAACCCAAGCGGCCGGCGAGGAGCGCGGTGGCGGACGGCAACGGATCGCCGGCGCCTGCGGGCGGTGCCGATGGTGAATCTGCAGCAACGGAACCGTCGGAGGCCGGCACGAGCAAGGGCGATCAGGTGGCGCGCAACAGCAATCCGGCCGGCCGCACCCCACGCCCGGGCGCAAAGCCGAAGAAGCGCAGACGCTGACCGAGGATCGGGCCGACCCAAGGCGACGGTCCATCGTGGACGTGGGGGATGAGCTCGTACCGGGACCGGGCAGCAGACTTAGCCGGGCGCAGGTCCGGACGACGGGAAGGAAACAGACAGGGATGACGGACACCGACACAAACGGACACGACATCGACGAAGCTCCAACGGAAGAGGTTCCAGAAGAGGCGTCGGAGGACACGGCGGCGGACGATGGTGATACCGATACCGAGCCCGATACGGAGGAGCGGTTGGTCGCCGAGGGAGAGATCGCGGGCGACTACTTGGAAGAGCTCCTGGACCTCCTGGACTTCGATGGCGACATCGATTTGGACGTCGAGGGCACTCGCGCGGTGGTCAGCATCGACGGCAGCGACGACTTGAACAAGTTGGTGGGCCGCAAGGGCGAGGTGCTCGACGCCTTGCAGGAACTAACCCGGCTGGCGGTGCATCAGAAGACGGGGGTGCGCAGCCGACTGATGCTCGATATCGCGAGTTGGCGCCGCCGCCGCCGGGACGAGTTGGCGGCGTTGGGCGACAAGGTTGCCAGGAGAGTACTGGAAAGTGGCGAGCGCGAAGAACTCGCTCCGATGACGCCATTTGAGCGCAAGATCGTTCACGATGCGGTCGCGGCGGTTCGAGGAGTCCGGAGCGAGAGCGAGGGCGTGGAGCCGTCGCGTCGAGTCGTCGTACTGGTCGACTGAACCAGAAGCAGAGTTACACACCTGTAGTTCGCTTGGGTCCGGCGAGTACGGACGGGAGGGATGTTTCACGTGAAACATGTCGTTCCGAACAAGCGAGCGCAGTCGCAGGTGCCGCCACCGCCCGAAGCAGCGGCAGCCGTCTTCGGGCCCCGTGTCGATCTCGCCCATCGCTACGCCGAGTTGCTGGCCGACACCGGCGTCGAGTGGGGGCTCCTGGGCCCGCACGAAATCGACCGCATCTGGGAACGGCACCTCCTGAATTGCGGTGTGGTCGCCGAGTTGTTGAAGCCCGGCGAGCGGGTGGCCGACATCGGTAGCGGGGCCGGCTTACCGGGATTGCCGCTGGCGATCGCCCAGCCCGAACTCCGCATCGTTCTGATCGAGTCGCTGCTCCGCCGAAGCGAGTTTCTGCACCGGGCCGTCACCGAGCTCGGGTTGGATGTCGAAGTACTCCGGGGCCGCGCCGAGGAACCGGCCGTCCGCGAGAACGTCGGCGGATGTGATGCCGTCGTGTCGCGGGCCGTGGCCCCACTGGACAAGGTGACACGGTGGAGTCTGCCGCTGCTGCGGCCAGGCGGTCGGATGCTCGCGATCAAGGGCGAGCGGGCACCCGACGAAGTGCGCGAGTATCGGCGTGTGATGAACGCGTTAGGCGCCGCGGATGCCAGGGTGGTGGAATGTGGCGTGAACTATCTGTCTCCGCCGACAACCGTGGTGGTGGCACGGCGCGGCTCGCCGGCTCCGGGCCGGGGTGTGCCGCGCCGACGGTCGAACAGGGAGAGCCTATGAGTGCGCCGCACGACCCGTTCGGTTCCGAGCACGGAGCCCGCTCCGCTACGCATGTTTCACGTGAAACATCGGAATTCGACACTCCGATCGGAGCCGCTGCCGAACGCGCCATGCAGGTACTGCACACCGCCTACAAACCGCTGCGCCGTCCGCGTCATCGCCGACTGTTCACGATCGCCAATCAGAAGGGCGGCGTCGGCAAAACCACAACCGCCGTGAACCTGGCCGCAGCGCTCGCCATCCAAGGCCTCAAAACGCTCGTCATCGATCTGGATCCTCAGGGCAATGCGAGTACAGCGCTGGGCATCACCGACCGTCATTCCGGCACGCCGTCGTCCTACGAGATGCTTCTCGGCGAGATATCTTTACAGACCGCGCTGCGGCGCAGCCCGCACAGCGAGCGCCTGTTCTGTGTGCCATCGACGATCGACCTGGCCGGCGCCGAGATTGAATTGGTCAGCATGGTGGCGCGCGAGAATCGACTGCGCACCGCGCTGGCCGAACTCGATGACGTCGACTTCGACTACGTCTTCATCGACTGCCCGCCGTCGCTGGGCCTGCTGACCGTCAACGCGTTGGTCGCCGCCCCCGAGGTACTGATCCCCATCCAGTGCGAGTACTACGCGCTGGAGGGAGTGTCCCAGTTGATGAACAACATCGAGATGGTCAAGGTCCATCTGAATCCCGGCCTGAACGTCAGCACGGTCATCCTCACCATGTACGACGGCCGCACCAAGCTCGCCGATCAGGTGGCCGACGAAGTCCGCCGCTACTTCGGGGCGAAGGTCTTGCGCACAGTGATCCCGCGCAGCGTGAAGGTCTCGGAGGCGCCCGGTTACAGCATGACGATCATCGATTACGATCCCGGTTCGCGCGGTGCGATGAGTTACCTCGACGCCAGCCGCGAGCTCGCCGAGCGTGACGGACCATCACCTAAAGAGGGGGACAAGCATGACCCAGGCGCACCGTAGGAAGGGCGGACTCGGGCGAGGCCTGGCTTCGCTGATCCCCACCGGACCGGCGGATCCCAATGATGACTCGACCCGGTTCGGGCCGCGGATGGGCGATGCGGCGGCCAACGTAGTGCTGGGGGGTCCACAGGCTGGGGGCTCAGCGGGTTCAACCGATATCGGTGCGGTGTACCGGGAGATCGACCCGGCCCTCATCGAGCCGAACCCGCGCCAGCCCCGGCAGGTGTTCGACGACGAGGCGCTGGCCGAGCTGGTGCACTCGATCCGCGAGTTCGGTCTCATGCAGCCGATCGTGGTCCGCGCAGTCGACGGAGCCCAGCGATCCGGCGGCCAGCGTTATCAGCTCGTGATGGGGGAGCGACGGTGGCGCGCGGCCCAGGCGGCCGGCATGACTGCCATCCCCGCGATCGTGCGCGAGACCGCCGAGGACAACCTGCTGCGCGATGCACTGCTGGAGAACATCCACCGGGTGCAGTTGAACCCGCTGGAAGAGGCGGCAGCCTATCAGCAACTGCTCGACGAGTTCGGCGTCACCCACGACGAACTGGCCGCCCGCATCGGCCGGTCCCGTCCATTGATCACCAACATGATCCGATTGCTGCGGTTGCCGATTCCTGTTCAGCGCCGGGTCGCAGCAGGAGTGCTGTCGGCCGGCCACGCCCGGGCGCTGCTGTCCCTCGAGGGCGGTCCGGACGCGCAAGAAAACCTGGCGGCACGGATCATCGCCGAGGGGCTGTCGGTGCGGGCAACCGAGGAGGCGGTCACCCTCGCCAATCGCAGCGATACCAACCAGCCAGCGCCGCCGCGGCGCAAGCCGATCCAGATGCCCGGCCTTCAGGACGTAGCCGAGCAGCTCTCCAGCACCTTCGATACCCGCGTCACGGTCAGCGTGGGCAAACGCAAAGGCAAGATCGTGATCGAGTTTGGTTCGGTAGACGATTTGCACCGCATCGTCGGTCTGATGAACTCGTCGGACAGCTGACCACAGACACCAACTGATTACGTCACTGTGACAATCCGGCCAACCAAGCCGCCCCAACATGCCGCAGTCAACTGAATCGGGCTGTGCACCAGTTCATTTCAGCGTTGACGTGGAATCGGCCAGGCGCTGGGTAGCTGGTTGGCCCGGGTCGGCCGGGGCAGAGGCGTTTCCGGGCCTCAATTCGGGGTCGCGTGGGTATCGCCGTCGGCCGTACCCGGAGGGTACGCTCAGCTGAGGGGTGGCGGCACCACCCGGTCGCGGGGAAGTTGGACATCGGCGGCGCCCTGCGACGATGCGGGCCAGTATGGCCCGAGGAGAAGCAGGGTCATCAATGACAGCGCTCCACGGAGGCCCAGGAGTTTAGTGTCTGCTCGAATCACACCGCTGCGACTCGAAGCCTTCGACCAGCTTCCCAAACACGCCCGCCGCTGCACCTTCTGGGAAGTCGACCCCGCGACCCTTGGCAACGAAGACCACCTGGCCGACCCGGAATTCGAAAAGGAAGCGTGGCTGTCGATGGTCATGCTGGAGTGGGGATCGTGCGGTCAGGTGGCGACGGCGGTTCCGGCGGAAGCCGGCCAGGGCGAGGCCTCCTGCCTGGGCTACGCCTTCTACGCTCCGCCCCGTGCGGTGCCCCGGGCACACCGGTTTCCCACCGGACCGGTGTCGGCTGACGCCGTACTGCTCACCTCGATGCGAGTGGAGCCCGGCCCAGCCGCCGACGAGCTGCCCTACAGCCTAGTGGCGCAGGTGGTCGATGAATTGGTCCGCCGGGGCGTCCGGGCGCTGGAGGCGTTCGGTCGCACCGAGAACGTCACGGAGCTGCTCAACCCGCAGACCGTCGATCCCGATCTGCGGCCGGTGCTCGAGGCGCTGGGTGACTGTTCGGTCGAGCACTGCGTGATCGAGGCCGACTTCCTTCGGGACGTGGGATTCGTCGTGGTGGCGCACCATCGGTATTTCCCGCGCTTGCGACTCGAGCTGGACAAGGGTCTTGGTTGGAAGGCGGAGGTCGAAGCGGCGTTAGAACGGCTGCTGGAGACCTCGTCGCTGCAGCAACCGGTCGCAGCGGGTCCGCGGCTATGAACCGCTGAGCCGGCTGGCCTGCTCCACCGACAACTCGTGAGCAAGTAGCTCGGCAAAGGTGAACGTTCCGGTGGGCCGGTCGTTCTTGCCGAGCAGATACAGTCGCTTGACCGCCGCCAGTATCCCCTCAGCGATCGCGTCGCGGGTCTGCGTGGTGATCAGCAGCGCTCGATCACGCGGGTTGGTGATGTAGCCGATGTCGACCTGAACGGTAGGCATCCGGGTCAGCCGCAGCAGGTCCCAGGTCCGACCATGGACCCGGCAGTCGCGTAAACCGGTGCGCGCGACCACTTCTCGTTGAATGAAGTCAGCCAGGTTACGGCCAATGGTGGAGACCGAACCGTGCGCATTGCCGAAGTGGAACGAGGCCACGCCGTTGGCCGACGGGCTGGCCTGGGTTGCGCATCGCAGGCTGATCATCAGGTCGGCACCGACGGCATTAGCCGTCGCGGCACGCTCGGCATCCGATGGGCTGCGGTTGGTGGGCCGCGACAGGAAGGTTTCCATGCCGATGGCGGTCATCCTGCCTTCCAGACGACTTGCCAAGTCCCACAACATGTCTGCTTCGCTGATGGGTCCGGCGGCCCCGTGTGTGATCAGCCCGTGGTCGGCACCGCCGCGACCGGGATCGATGATGATTCGCTTACCCGACAGCTTCGGCCCGGATCGACGGACCAGTTCCTCTTCACGGATGGCGTGCAGCGAACCGCCGGTCACTCGTGAACTGAGAAAGTACAAGGAGCGCAACGTTTCCGGGCCGCAAATACCGTCGGCGTAGAGCCCGGACTCGCGCTGGTACGACATCAACCCGTTGTGGGTCTGCAGGCCGAAGTATCCGTCGACGAGCCCGGTGTAAAAGCCGAGATCCTGCAGCCTGGCTTGCAGGGTGGCGACGTCGTCACCGTACATCGGCGCACCGAACTGATGGTTCAGTGTGCGGGCGCCGAGCCGGTAGGACGCCTCTTTCAGCGCCCGGTAGGTGGCTTCGCCAACGACACCGTCCACCAACAGGCCTCGATGCTGCTGAAACGCCCGCACCGCGTGGTCAAGCTCTTCGTCGAAGACATCGAGTGCCACATGCTTTCCGGTGGTGAGGTTCTCGTCTGGGCCCTCGAGATGCCCCAGCGCGGTCAGCGAAGCCCGAATTTCGGTGACCGCTGCGCTGCGGTCACCACAGCGCAGCGCTTCGCCGGCGCCGCGGTGCGGATGCGACATTCAAGGCCTCCGGTGAGCTGGTGACAGCCCTGCCGTTCGTTGACAGGCTTGGCGGTATTGTCGCAGACGCTTGTCGATTTCGGGAAAACGCCAGGCAAATCGCGGCGATATGTAGCGAACTAACCGACGTTGGGAACGGCGTCGGAAAGTTCGCGCAACAGCGCCGCCTTACCTTTTGCGCCAACGATCCGCTTGACCGGCTCGCCGTCCTTGAACAAGATCAACGTCGGGATCGAGACCACCTGAAAATTGCGGGCGGTCTCGGGGTTTGCGTCAACATCGAGTTTGGCGACGGTGAGCTGCCCGGCAGTTTCGGCGGCGATCTCCGCCAGCACCGGTGCCACCATCTTGCATGGTCCGCACCAGGTAGCCCAAAAGTCAACCAGCACAGGGGTATTGCTGGCCAACACATCGTTTTGGAAAGATGCGTCAGAGACGTCCACAGGTGTGCCGGCGGAATCGGTGTTCGTCATCGCGGTGCTCCAATCAAAGTGTCGCTGCCGCCGGGGTTTCGGCGGATTTGGTCGGTGCGGATGTTGGTGCTTCCGCTTGCTCGGTCAGCCAGCGCTCGGCGTCAATCGCTGCGCTGCAACCCGTGCCGGCGGCGGTGACCGCCTGCCGGTAGGTGTGATCAACCAAGTCGCCGGCCGCAAACACCCCGTCGAGCGAGGTGTGCGTGGTGTTGCCCTGGACCAGCACGTAGCCTTCCGGATCCAGGTTCACAGCACCGCGCACCAATTCAGACCGAGGATCGTGGCCGATTGCGACGAATACTCCGGTCACGGCCAGCGTGGATTCCTTGCCGGTGCCGGTGTCCCGTAGCCGCAAGCCGGTCACGTTGGTGTCGCCCTCGACGCCAACCACGACGCTGTTGGTGATGAACCGGATCTTGTCGTTGTCGCGGGCCCGGTCGAGCATGATCCTGGAGGCCCGAAACTCGTCGCGGCGATGCACGACGGTGACGCTGCGGGCGAATTTCGTGAGGAAGGTGGCCTCCTCCATCGCCGAGTCACCGCCGCCGATCACGGCGATGTCCTGATCGCGGAAGAAGAAGCCGTCGCAGGTGGCGCAAGAGCTCACTCCGCGGCCCAGCAGCTCCTGCTCGCCCGGCACGTGCAGATAGCGCGCCGCGGCGCCCATCGCCAGGATCACGGCCCGCGCCTGCAAGGTCTCCCCGTCGGCGGTGGTGGCCGACTTGACCGGGCCGTCCAGCGACACCGATTCGACGTCTTCCATCCGCAGGTCCGCACCGAAACGCAGTGCCTGCTCGCGCATCTGGTCCATCAATTCGGGACCCATGATCCCGTCCCGAAAACCGGGATAGTTCTCCACTTCGGTCGTGGTCATCAGCGCTCCGCCGAACGAGGTGCCCTCGAATACCACCGGCGCCAGTTGCGCGCGCGCCGCGTACAGCGCCGCGGTGTAACCGGCGGGTCCGGAGCCGATGATGGTCACGTTGTGAACAGTGTTCGATGAGGAGCTCATACCAGCCTTTCGGATACGTCAAGCCGCTTCAAAGCAGTCGAACGCCAGGGTAGGCGGTGCTGTTCCCGCGAACACTACGGCCGGTTGACAATCCTGTCAGCCAACAGGCCGGTGTCCACCGAACTACACGTCGGCGCCACCGCGAGGGCCGCCACCGTGCCGGGCGTGTCGCCGGGCAGCACCAGCAGCATGGCCGGGCGCCCGGCGATCTCGACCGGGCGCGCAGCCAAAACTCGGGCGTCGGCCGGATAGCCCAGGCCGGCCAGGCATGACGTGCGGCGTTGTGGGTCGGCGAACGGGCCGAGGTCCGGTTGGCCGTCGAGCAGGGCGACGATCTGTTGGTCCGACAACGGAATGGTCATCGGCGGGCGCGACACCGTGATGTGTTCTGCGGTGGTCGGCCTGCTCGGTGTGGGCGGCGGCGCCGTGATCAGTGCCGCGGTTCCCAGCCAGACCGCCGCGGCGGCCGCGGCCAGACCGGCGACGGCGACGGCCACCCGCGCCGAGCGGGGGAGGCGGCCGGGGCGGACGGTGTGGGCGGCGCGCCGCCGGGAACGTTCGGGTCGCTCGGCGCGCAGCGCCGCGGCGACGCTGTCGACGACCTGCGGCGCGACTTCTGGAGCCGACGACGCGTCGGTGCCAAGCGCCGCGATGTCGCGGCGGACCCGGTTCAGCGCGTCCATCGTCTGCCGGGCGTCGGGGTCTGCGCGAACTTTCTTACGCAGCCGGGCAGCGGTGTCGTCGTCGAGTAGGCCTGCCTGCAGGTCGGAGAGGGCCTCCACCGTCAGCGGTGGATCGGCGCCCGCCTCGTCGCATTCGCCCGGCTCAACTCCGTCCATTTGCCTCAGTGTCCGTCATCGACAACCCGAATGCCACGCCGCGATTCGTCCGCGACGCGGCCGGCTAGCCGGCCGGGCGGTGGGGCGCGGTGTCGCTTTCCAGGTAGCCGAGGATGGCGGCAAGTCGGGCCCGGGCGCGGGCGCAGCGACTCTTGACGGTGCCTTCGGCCACCCCGAGCATCGCCGCGGTGTCGGCCACCGAATAGCCGTGCATGTCGACGGCCACCACTGCGGCGCGCTGCTCGACGGGCAGCCGCATCAGCGCTCGGTGCACCGCGATCGCGGTGTCCACCTGCGCGGTTCGGTCGGCCACCGGGTAGACGTCGTCCAGCGCGGTGGTGGGATGAGTTTTGTTGCGGCGCAACCGGTCCAGGCAGGCGTTGACCACGATGCGATGTAACCAGCTGCTGACCGCGGCGTCGTGTCGAAAGGAGCCGGCGCCGCGGTGCGCCGAGACCATCGCGTCCTGCAGCGCGTCCTCGGCGTCCTCGCGGCTACGGCTGGTCAGCCGGGCCAGCCGGTGCAGTTGCCGGTGGTGTCGGTAGAAGAGTTGCTCGAAGGCATAGCGATCGCCTGCGACGTGCGCGGCCAGTAATTCGGCGTCGCTGAGTTCTGGTAGACGGTCCTGCCGAACCTCGCGCCCGAAGCCCACGGCCGGACAGTAACCAATCGGTCGGTACCCGGCACTTCACCCGAGCGGGCCGATGTGTCAAGACGCGGCTTGCACCGTGACCTCGGCGATGTCGGAGCGGCTCTCGCCGTTGGTGGTACCCAGGGTCGAAATCCACACCAGCAGATACGACGTGGGCGCCGACGCCTTGACCGGGATGCTGTTGTGGCCCGGCTGCATCGACACGGGCTGAGTCAGCGCGGTGGTGTCGCCGAGCTTGGCCGGTGTCGACGTCGCCGACGAGCGGATCTGAATTTTCGTTCCGGTGCTGGCGAGGTCGACGGTCACGGCTCCCACCACGGTGGGTTTCGGCAGGTGCAGCAGCAAGCCGACGCCGCTTTTGAAGGCCGGGAACGGGACGGCGTCGTGGTAGGTGTCGGTTTCCCACGCGGTCGCCGGGTTGCCGTCGATCGCCAGCCCGGCCTGGCCCGGGTTATCGGCCTGGCCGTCCGGGGAGAAGACCGTCGCGCTCACCGGTTTGACCATGCTGCCCGCCGCTGAGCTGGCACTGGAGCTCGAACTCTCCGAGGGCGCATTGAGGCCCAGCCGGTCCTTGTCCAGCCCACCGACGTCGCCGAACATCCGGCTCAGCACCGACGCCATGACCAGTAGTGCCACCACAAGGACGGCGGCGCCGGCACCGATCCAGATCGTCAGGACGCGGCGACGACGCTGGCGTGCCTGCGCCTCCTCCACCGCGGGCGTCCGGGCCCGCGCCGGCCGCGCAGGTGCCGGCGGCGGGTCAGGAAGCGGACTCAACAGCTCGGTGCGGTCGGCCACCGCCGTCGCCTGCTGGAGGAGATTCAAAAGCGTTGCGGCACTGCGAATCCCATCAACCTGAATCGAATGCGTGGCCGCCGCGGAAATCTGGAACGGGATGTCCCGGTCGATCGAACTGGGTTCGACGGGCTGGCCCGTCGGATCCCGCGGTGCTGGCGCCATTTCGCTGCGCACCCCGGACTCCGGCAGCGGCCAGCGGTTGACCAGCAGCGCGTACAGCGCGGCGCCGATGCCGCGAATGTCGTCTTCGGGGGCGGCGTCGGGCATGGTCGCGGGGAAGGCCAGCACCACGTCGCCTTCGATGCTGACCCGCACCCGGCTGGGATGGTCGACCGACAGCGCGACGCCGGCATGGTGGGCGGCCGCGGCTGCAGCCGCGAGGGTTTGCATCGCACGGGCAGCGCCGACCGCGGATGGTGAGGTGTCGGCGACCTCCTGCAGTGAACCACCCCGGATCCATTCGGTGACGACCAAGCCACCGGTGCCGGTGTGGACGACGTCGAGGACCCGCGCGATCCCGAGTTTGTCCACGCGGCTCAGCCGCATGGTGCGCGACAGGATCTCGCGAACCTGCTCGTCGGCCAGCGTCCCGTCCGGATCGACGAAGGTCAGCGCCACCTGCCGATCCAGTGCAGTGTCCAGCGCCTGCCAGAACTGCAGGTGCGGCGCGCCGCCGTGGAAGACCAACAGCCGGTAGCGACCGCGGGCGATGCTGGCGCCGGGAACCAGGTGCAGGTCGTCCTGACGGGGCGATGGTTCGGCTGCCGACTCCATCGGATCACCGGCGCCGCCGAAGTTCGTTGTTTCGAGGTCGGGATCCGCGGATGGTTCGCCGTTGGACCGCGTCGGCGGCTCAGGCGCCGAGACGGTGCCGACTTGAAGATCGGGCGGCACGTCGGGCTGGAAATCATCAGCGGCGGTTTCGGAGACAGCCTTGGATGAGGTGCTGTCCGATGGGCCGTCGGTCATCCCCGGTCCTTTCCCCATCCCCTCCCCGGCTACTTGATCCGGAAGCCCGCGCCGGACGGGCTCTGGTACCGGATATCCCCCCGGCGTAGTCGAATTCCTTTGCTCAGGGTACGTGACATGACCGGGGCGCAACACCTGATCGGGTGCTGCGGATTTGCGGGCAGCGACGTTCAGTGACCCCTCCGGAGGGGCCGGAGCCGGTCGGCGAGGTTTGCGCGCGGGCGCCCCGGCGCGTTTAGCGCCGAGCCAGCGGCGAAATGCCGTCAGCGCCGCGTGTGCCTCTGGCACGCGCGCGCGTAGCATCACCACGGCCACGATCGGCGCCATGATCACCGCGAGCACGAACAGCCGCAACAGCGAGCCGGCGCCGCCGCCGTGGGCGGTGAGCCGTTGCATCCCCACCAGCTGGTCCACCACGTGCGCGATCAGCCCGGCCAGCAACGACGCCGTGATCGTGACCAGAATGGTCCGCACCTCCGCGACGCCGAGTAGGTGGCCGCCGGGGGGCCGCAGCGCCTTCCGCAGCAGGTAATAACCGACGATCGCGCCGGCCAAAAATCCCAGGCCGTTGGCCAAGCCGAGATAACCGGCGACCAGGTCGGGGTTGTCGGTGATGTGCGGCGCGAGCAGTGAGCCGGCGATCTTGACGGTCGTGATGATGATGATGATCACGATCGGTATCCATGGCTGCTCGCGGGCGTAGAAGACACGCAACTCCAGCAGCACAACCGAGTACGGGATCAACGTGAACGCCGACAACGCGATCGCCACGCCCAGGTAGCCGGCGTCGACGTCACCGAAATGGCCGTAGGCGAACAGCGCACTGCCGATCGCCGGCCCGCCGACGGTCATGAACGCCACCGTCGGGATCAGTGTGATCATCGTCAATCGGCTGGCCAGCGAGAGGTCGGCCAGCACCGCCGGGGTGTCGTCGGCGGCCGCATTGCGGCTCAGCCGCGGCATCACCACGGTGAGCACCGTCACCCCGATCATGCCGAACGGCAGCATCAGCACCAGCCAGGTGTAGTTGTAGATCGCCGGGCCGGAAGCGGCTGCCGTGCTGGCGATTTGGTTGGTGACGATCAGGCCGATCTGGCTGATCAGCACGTAGAACACCATCGCGGCGGCCATCGCGCCGAAGCGTTTGAGCCGCTCGTCGATTCCCCATAGCGGGCGAAGGCTGATGCGCTGACGCTGGATCGCGACCAGCAGCACGACGGTCTGCGCGACCACTCCCAACGTGGTTCCGATGCCCAACACCAGCAGCTTGGCGTTGCCCATCTGCACCGGGTCCACCGACAGTTGCCCGGGTGTTGCTAGGTAGGCGCCCAGGGTGGCGATCGCGACGACGTTGTTGACGACGGGCGCCCACGCCGGCGGCCCGAACACGTTGCGCGTATTCAGGATGGCCATGAACACCGAGGAGAGGCCGTAGAAGATCACCTGCGGCAATAGCAGGTAGGCGAACGCGGTGGTCAGTGGCTCGTTGACCTGGGGGTTGCGGCCCAGCATCAACTGCACCAGCAGCGGGGCGGCGGCCACCGACAGCAGCGTCGTCACTAGCAGCAAGGTGGTCGCCAGCGTCACCAGGCGCCGCACGAACGCCGCACCGGCGTCGGCGTCGTCCTGCTCTGCGCGCGCGAGCACCGGCACGAAGATCGCGGTGAACGTCGCTTCCAGCACCAGCGCCGCCACCAGGTTCGGCAGCTGGTTGGCCACCGAGAACGCGCTGGACAGCGCCGCACCCAGGATCGCGGCCAGGATCACGATCCTGGCAAAGCCGGTGAGTCGACTGACCAGGGTTGCCAACGCCATTCCCCAGGACCGGGACACCAGCGCGGCGTCGGACAGCTCAGGGCGGGCCGGTGGCGGTGTGCCCTGCGACGACACCAACCCGGTCGGCGGCAGCGGCCCGGTCGGCGGTCCCGCACGTCGCGGCGAGCGCGGGTGTGGGCCGGGTGGCCGCGATGGCTGCGCCGGTGGCGGCACCGGGCGGCGGACGGAACTCATACCCGATTCTCTTCGTCCACGCGATGACCCGCTGGACGGTCTTTGCTGCGGTGCGGCGTGTCGGGGGGATCCGGACGATCAAGGTCGGCGGGGTCCGGCTGGCCGCGGAACCGGTGCCACAGACGTCGTCCCGCGAGCGTCGCCAGCACCGCCGCCGCGCTCAGCGTGATCGCGAACAGCACCTTGCCGTAGGCATTCGAATGCACCGACAGCCGCACCGGCTCGCCCAGCGGCACCCCGGCCGGAGTGCGCAACGTCACGTCGATCGCCACACGCTGGGTGAAGTTCACTTCGATCGGCACCCGCAGGGGCAGGTATCCTGGCGGCAGCTCGATTTCGCCGGGATCGGTCACCCGCATACCCGGCGGGGCCTCGACGTGCAGTCGCACCCGGATCGGAACGGCCAGCCCATTGTGCAGTGCCAGTGGGAGCGGGCTGTGTTCGGTGGCCAGCGTGTAGGACCCGGTCGGGTTGACGATGATGACCGCACCGAACAAGTCATCGATCGCGTTTCCGACGATCTCCAGCCGCCGTTGCGCCAGACCGTTGCGGGTGTCGGGCCGTTCGGCCTGGCTGATGGCACGCAGCATGTCCTCGCGCAGCGGCGCGGTGTAGCTGACGCCGGTCAGCCCGGTCCGGGCATCGGTCGTCAACGCTGCGGTCAGCCCCCACAGCCGGCCCACTTCGTCAGCGATCTTGGCGACGACGTCGTTATCGAACCGGCCGCGTTCGCCCGCGCCGAGGCCGGGAAGTTGCGGCGTGCCGGTGACGGGTGGGATGGCTGAGGCATCGGCGATCAGCGCCGGCAGCGGCCGTGGCACCGCCAGACCGGAGCGGATCGCGGTCGCCAGCGTGGTCAGAATGGCACCGGCGTCGTCAGAGCGCAGTTTCCAGTTGGTCGGCGGTAGCAAGACCTCGGCGCGCGGCGTGACGCCCGGCTGCAGGGTTCGCCACAGCATCGAGCCCAGCACGTCCTCACGGCGGGCGGTGTCGGAGTCGTGCTGAAGCCGAACCGCGAGCGCGGCGTTCAGGTAGGTCGGGGCGACCGGGTCAGAGCCGGTCGCTGCGAAGGCAGCGCCGACGGCCGGGTCGAACGGCGCGATCACCACCTGCGGCGACAGCCTGCGCGGCGTGGTGTCCACCGGCGCCGGCGCGGCGGCGGCGGAATCTTCGGCGGACGAGTCAGCGGCGGCGATCACCACGGTGTTGCCGTTGGCGCTCAACAGGTTCACGGCCCGGCGGGTCAGCGAGCCGTCGGGGATCAGGGTGGCGCCGCGGACCGCGGTGACGCCGAGGATTTGATCGACGACCTCGCCGGCGGAGGTGGCGATCGTGCCGAGTCCGGGATCACCGACCCGTTGCACCGCGTCGAGGTCGGCCTGGGCATACGGCAGCGGGGCCACACACATCCGGTGCGCCAGTGCGCGCAACCGGTCCAACCAGCTCACCGCCGCGGCCTGCCCGGTCCCCGGGCGCGTCGGGGTCCCCGGTTGTTGGGCGGGGCCGTCGGGGGAGTCGGAGACGACGTAACCGCCGGTCATCGCATTGACGGTGACCAGCAGGTCCGGGTCGACGGCCAGGCACAGCGAGCGGCTGACGGCGCCGTCGGGGTCGACGTCGCGGCTGGTCGCGAATTCGGCCGCGCCCAGCAGGACGTCCAGCCGGCCCCCGCTGGCCAGCGACGTCGCCAGCTCGTCGTCCATCAACCGCACCGGTATCGTGCCGCCCGGCACACCGGGCGCCAGCCGGGGGCGGTCGGCCAGCGGCCACAACATGGTGATCGGCACGGGTTTGGAGGTGTCGGGCGCGACGACCCCGCTGAGCGCGTCGCGGGAGGTGTCCAGCGGATCCGGTGGTACTCCCACCACCGGCAGCAGGAACCGGGCGTTGTCGAGGCGTGCGGGTTCGCCATACTCGGGTGTTCCGTTGACGTTGACCAGCAGCGGGTAGACACCGGGCTTGCCGATCCCCAGCGAAGGTTTGGTCGGCGAGCGGACCGGGGCGGACAGCGTGAAGCCCACCTTGCGGCCGCGCTGGAGCTCAGGGGAGACCGTCAGGAAAGCGGCAACTGGCTGGTATTGGTCGGTGTTGCCGTCGAGGTCGGTGCGCAGCGCCGCCGATGCGCTCACCGCCGGGGCATGTTCGAGGCGAATCACGACGTCGCGGACCGGACGGTCGCCGACGTTGGTCACGGTTCCGGCGACGGTGACGACGGGCTCGCTGGTCGTGGTGACCGTCTGCGGGGTCACCTGATCGATCCGGACCTGCACGAATGGTGTTGCGCCGGGCTCTCCCGCGGCGGCGCGCGGCGCGGCGGTGGATAGTGTCAGGCCGGCTGCTAGGCCGGTCAGGATGCCGACCACCACGGCGAGGCGCAAGACGGCTCGCCGGAGCTGCGGCCTCAAGGCGCCGCTCGCACCCGCAAGCGGGTGGTGCGCCCACGCCCCCACGCCGCCTCGCCGCTGCGCGGCTGGGGATGCTCCCACATTGCTTTGCTCTGCATCGTCTTCGGCGGCTAAGGCCCTATGGCCCCGGTCCTCGACCGTTCTTCCGGCCCCGCACCGACTCGTCGGGCCGACGGTTTCGGGTGCGCGAATGTGTTTGCGGGCGCCGTCGCGGCGAGCTGGGTGGCAGTGGCGGCAATGCGGCCGGGCCGTCGGTCTGCAGCTTGTCGATCAGTTCGTCGGCCACCTCGGCCAGCCGGCGTTCGTCGGCGTAGGCGAGCCGCGACGGCAGCTCGGGGATCGGCACCCACGCCACCTCGGCGACCTCGAGGTCGTCGTCGGACAACTCTCCACCCGAGCAGCGCATCAAATAATGGTGCACGGTCTTGTGCACCCGCCGCCCGTCGGTGACGAACCAGTAGTCGATTCGGCCCAACGCCGCCAGCACGCTGCCCTGAATCCCGGTCTCCTCAGCGACCTCGCGAATCGCGGTCTGCTCGGCCGTCTCACCCTGCTCGATGTGGCCTTTGGGCAACGACCACAGCATCCGGCCGCGCCGGTCGACGCGTCCGATGAGCGCGGCGACCTGCTCTTCTCGCGGCCTGTCGATACCGTCGATGACCAATCCGCCGGCCGACGTTTCGTGTACGGTGCGCAGTCGCTCAGCTCCGCGGCGGGCGGAACGGGAGCGGCCGGGCTTGTCCACACCGGCAGGTGCGGCGCCGTCGATCGCCCCGTTGTCGGTTTGGCCCTGCACGGACCCGGCGCTGCGACGACCACGGCGCCTCCCGCGGCGCCGACGTGGTTGCGCTTTTTCGCCGTCGGACACCCAAGCGATAGTAGCTGGCGTGCTCAGACGCTCCCGGCCGCACTCGCCGGACTAGGCTGCCCGACCGCAGATTAGGCTGTTCGCGTCCGGCGACGATGCGGGCCGGAACGGCCTGGGGAGGAGGCGGACTACGCTCTTCGGGTGCCCGAAGCTGCCCAGGACGCCAATCTGCTGACCGCGGCTGCGGTTGCCTTGAACAGGCACGCCGAGCTGCTGCGCGAGCTCGGCTCGGTGTTCGCCGCGTCGGGCCACGAGTTGTATCTGGTGGGCGGCTCGGTGCGGGATGCGCTGATGGGCCGGCTGAGCCCCGACCTGGACTTCGCCACCAACGCGCCGCCCGAGCAGGTGCAAAAGCTGCTGCGCCCGTGGGCAGATGCGTTGTGGGAGACCGGTATCGAGTTCGGCACCATCGGTGCCGGCAAAGGCGAGCATCGGCTGGAGATCACCACCTTCCGCGCCGACCGCTACGACCGGGTGTCGCGCAACCCGGAAGTGCGGTTCGGCGACTCGTTGGACGACGATCTGGTGCGTCGCGATTTCACCGTGAACGCGATGGCAGTGCGCATCACGTCCGCCGGGGCCGGCGAATTCGTCGATCCGTTAGGCGGTTTGGCCGCGCTACGCGCCGGAGTGCTGGATACGCCGGCAACGCCGTCGGAGTCCTTCGGCGACGACCCGCTGCGGATGCTGCGCGCCGCGCGGTTCGTCTCGCAGCTGGGCTTCACGGTCGCCCCGCGGGTGCGATCGGCAATCGAGGAAATGGCGCCGGAGCTGGCCCGGATCACCGTCGAGCGGGTAGCGGCGGAACTGGACAAGCTGCTGCTGGGCGACGACCCCGCCGCCGGCATTGAGCTGATGGTGCAGACCGGGATGGGCGACGTGGTGCTAGCCGAGGTCGGCGGCATGCAAATGGCGATCGACGAGCACCACCAGCACAAAGACGTCTACCAGCATTCACTGACGGTGCTACGCCAAGCGATCGCGCTGGAAGACGACGGGCCCGACCTGGTTTTGCGCTGGGCGGCGCTGCTGCACGACATCGGCAAGCCCGCTACCCGCAAGCATGAGCCAGACGGCGGAGTCAGCTTCCACCACCATGAGGTGGTCGGTGCCAAGATGACTCGAAAGCGGTTGCGTGCCTTGAAATATTCCAAACAGATGGTCGACGACGTCTCGCAGCTGGTGTATCTGCATCTGCGCTTCCATGGTTACGGCGAGGGCAGGTGGACAGACTCGGCGGTGCGTCGCTACGTCACCGACGCAGGACCCTTGTTGCCCCGGCTGCACAAGCTGGTGCGGGCCGATTGCACCACGCGTAACAAGCGGCGAGCCGCCCGGCTGCAAGCCAACTACGACAACCTCGAAGCGCGCATCGCCGAACTGGCCGCAAAGGAAGACCTACAGCGGGTCCGTCCGGATTTGGACGGCAACGAAATCATGGAACTGCTGGGCATCCCGCCGGGCCCGCAGGTGGGGGAGGCGTGGGACTACCTCAAAGAATTGCGGTTGGACCGTGGACCGCTGAACCGTGACGAGGCGACGGCCGAGCTGATGACCTGGTGGCGCTCCCGCGGGAACCAATAGCGGTTCGGCGGCGTCCCACCCGGCATGGAGTATTGCTTGGGCGACGGCGACGGAACGGCGACGATCTGGGAGCGCGGTCCTGATCTCGACTTAGACGGTGACGGCCGGCTGGATGCCGTCGGTCTGGATTTCGACGGCGACGGATTGGCCGATGACGCCCTGGCCGACCTCGACGGCGACGGCCTGGCCGACCATGCCGTGCTCGATCTCGACAACGACGGCACCGCGGAAAGCTACTTCACCGACGACGGATCGGGGACCTGGGCGGTGGCCGTGAGTCCGCCGCGAGCGGGCCACCCCTGGCAGGGAAATCCCGCCGGAGGACAACTCCGCTGGCTGGGCCTGGACGGCGTCGAGCACACCGGCGGGCCGCTGGTGGACTTCGACGGCGACGGTCAGGCCGACGACCGGCTGCTCGACAGCGACGGGAACGGGCTGGCCGACCGGGCAATCTCCGCCGACGAGAACGGCGTGACCGGCTACGTCGATACCGACGGCGACGGACGTTGGGATGTCAAGCTGACCGACACCGACGGCGACGGCGCCGCCGATGCGGCCAGCGCGCTGCAGCCCAAACCGTAGGCCCCCTTTCCGCGCACCCGGGCGGTACTGTGACGGCCCATGGACGTGGAGCAGGCACTCCCTGACTCGGTGAGCGACGCGCTTGAAGAGATACTGCGCGACGACCTCAACGTCGATATCAGCCGGGTGACCCGCGATTCCCGGCTGGTGGATGACGTGGGCCTGGACTCGGTGGCTTTTGCGGTGGGCATGGTGGCGATCGAGGACAAGCTCGGGGTGGTGATTTCCGAACAAGAGCTGCTGACCTGCGACACCGTCGGCGACCTGGAGAAAGTCATCCGGGCAAAGGTGGCGGTCACCCAGTGACCGTGCTGGCGTCCGCGTTGGCCCGGTCGATGCGCACATCAGCTCACGACCTGGTGGTATTCGACAGGGAGGGCGAAACCTGGACGCGGCACCCCTGGCCGCAGGTCCACGCCCGTGCCGAGAGCATCGCCGCGCGCATCCTCGACGAGGACGAACCCGGCGCGGTCGGGCTGGTCGGCGAACCGACCGCGGACTTCGTCGCGGCCGTCCAGGGCGCCTGGCTGGCCGGCCAGAGTGTGGCGATCCTGCCCGGGCCGGTCCGCGGCGCCGACCCGCAGCGCTGGGCGCAAGCGACGCTGACCCGGTTCACCGGAATCGATGTGCGCATGGTGTTCAGCCACGGCGATGAGCGCGACCTGCTCGCCGCCGCGGGCGGGCCGCTGCCGGTCATAGACATCGGCGCCGCCGCAGCGGCGAAACGTTCGGCGAACGTCGCGCCGGCTGACAGCGCCCCCGGCAGGGCTGCGGTGCTGCAGGGCACCGCGGGAACTACCGGAACCCCACGCACCGTGCAGCTGTCGCCCGAGGCGGTGCTCAGTAACGTCAACGGTCTGCTCACCGCGGTCGCGGTAAACCCGGCCGAGGATGTCGGCTGCACGTGGCTCCCGCTGTATCACGACATGGGTCTGACATTCCTGCTTTGCGGCGCACTGTCCGGTGGCCCGTTCTGGCTCGCGCCCACCGCGGCCTTCGCCGCGTCCCCGTTTCGGTGGCTGAGGTGGCTCAGCGAGAGCGGCGCGACGATGACCGCGGCGCCGAACATGGCGTACAGCATGATCGGCAAGTACGCGCGGCTGGTCTCCGACGTCGACCTCGGCCGGGTGCGGGTCACGATCAACGGCGGCGAACCGGTCGACTGCGCGGCGATGGACCGGTTCGCGACGGCGTTGAGCGGCTTCGGGTTTAACG
This sequence comes from Mycobacterium sp., assembly GCF_052143115.1. Classification (GTDB taxonomy): domain Bacteria; phylum Actinomycetota; class Actinomycetes; order Mycobacteriales; family Mycobacteriaceae; genus Mycobacterium. The sequence goes on along the minus strand of NZ_JBKQTQ010000183.1, from coordinate 40,754 downwards.
CCGGCGCGATGGCGCCGTCCTACGGCCTGGCCGAATCCACGTGCGCGGTCACGGTTCCGGCACCTGGAACCGGCGCGCTTTGCGACGAGGTACGTTCTGCGGTAACCGATTCCGAGAGCACGGCGCCGCGCCGGCACGCGATCCTCGGCCAGCCGATAGCCGGTATGGAAGTCCGCATCGGCCCGGTGTCGGAGCGGTCCGCAGAGGTCCTCGATCGCGAGGTCGGCGAGGTTGAGATCCGGGGCACGTCGATGATGTCGGGATATGTTGGCGAGGCGCCGCTGAAGCCCGGAACCTGGTTCCCTACTGGCGATTTGGGCTACCTCACCGACGACGGGCTGGTGGTGTGCGGCCGGGCCAAAGAGATCATCACGATCGCGGGCCGCAACGTGTTCCCCACCGAGATCGAACGCGTGGCCGCCGAAATCCGCGGCGTGCGCGAGGGAGCGGTGGTGGCGGTGGGTAACGACGACGCGATACGCCCGGGGCTGATCATCACCGCCGAGTTCCGCGGCCCCGACGAGCCCGGTGCCCGCAGCGAGCTAGTCGCCAAGGTGGCGTCCGAATGCGGCGTCGTGCCGTCAGACGTGGTGTTCGTCAAGCCGGGATCACTGCCACGCACCTCGTCGGGTAAGCTGCGGCGACTGGAAGTCAAGCGCAACCTGACGGCGGCGACCACATGACCGATGCCGCGGGGCTGAGTATCGAGGAATACCGGGCGCTCCTGGACAAGGTATTCGACGAGCAAGTCGTCGGCTGGAACGCGGAAGCCGAAGCCAGCGAAAGATTTCCGCGCAAGCTGATCGAGCACCTCGGGCAAAGTGGGGTATTCGCGCACAAGTGGGGCGACCGGCAACACCCCGACGTGGCCAAGCTCGTCGCTCTCGCGTTCGCTCTGGGCTGGCGGCGGCACCGACGAAGTGCTCTGGGAACTGGTGGCCGCGGCGAGGAAACCCGATTTACGACGGCTACGCCGAATTGATCGGGCGGGGCAACGCGTAGAGCGCCATTCGGCGATTGCTCATGTCGTGCTCACCCAGAAACGTGCAGCCGGCGTATTCGCACAGCCGCCGCGCGCCGGTGTTGCGGTGGTCGGGGTCGAACATGATTCGGCGACAATGCGGTTCGAGTTCGAAGATGCTGGCGACAACGCGCGGCAGCAGAAACGGACCAAGACCCTTGTTGACGACCGTCAACTCAGCGATGGCCGCGTGCAGCCCGATGTCGTAGGCGTCGGCTTGATACCGCGTCGCGATGGAATCCTTTGCCGCTCGGTACACTTCGACATAGCCGCCGTCTTGACCATGCATGCTGCCGACGAACGGCCGGGAGTAGTTGCCATCGAGCTGGGCGTGCAGGTATTTTCGCCAGCGCGACGCCGGCCAAGCAGACTCCCACGCCTCGGCCAGATGCGGCAAGTTCATCCACTCAGAGATCATGTCGGCGTCGGCGTCCGGATCGACGAGTCGAAGCGCGTACGGCTCGCTCAGAATCGGGGTGGGCGGCGGCGGGACGTTGCGGACTTCGTCGGAAAGCCCGTCGGTCAGCTCCCGCGGCAGGATCGGGACGACTTCAGTCATGTCGAGCGGCGAGCCTACCTGAGTACGCCCGCCAAGTGAGCGCCCCCTTTATCGATGCTCATCGACCGGCGCTGCTGCTAGCGAGCGCGGCTCTCTTCACGCTGCGCGCTCAGCGCCCGGGGCCCGGTGGGCCGGCGAAGGCTTGAGCGATCTGCAGCCACCGCTCCGCATCATCCCCCTCGGCCGTCAGGTCAAGATCGCGCAGCGCACGTCGCTGGGTGACCAGGAAGCAGAAGTCCTCGGCGCCGCCGGTGACCCGCTGTGCGGCGTCCGGCGGCCCCCACGACCAGGTGCCGCCGTCGGGGGCACGTAGTTCGACGAGAAACGGCTCGGTGGGCGTGGGCAGCCCGTTGACGGCGAAGGCGTAGTCGCGGGCGCGCACCCCGATATGGGCGACGGACTGTAGCCGTGCGGTGGGTGGCCGCGTGACGCCGAGCGTGTCGGCGACGTCGAGCCCGTGCGCCCAGGTTTCCATCATGCGCGCCGTCGCCATCGACGCGGCACTCATCGGCGGCCCGAACCACGGCAGCTTGCGGCCGTCGGGAACCGTCAGCAGCGCGTCGTGCAGCCGTGCACGGGTCAGCCGCCAGTCGGCGAGCAATTCGGCGGGCGCCGTGGCGGCGAGTTCGTCGGCCCCCGCGTTGACGAAGCCGATGGGGTCGGCCGCCGCGAGCTCCAGCAGCCCGGCGAAGGCCGCCTCGTCGGTGACCGCCGTCAGTGCCCCGCGGTCGGTCCACAACAGGTGCCCGATCTGATGCGCAATGGTCCAACCCGCGGCAGGCGTCGGCGCCGCCCAGCGATCCTCGGCAAGCGGCGTGACCAGCGCATCGAGCTCGTCGCTCTCTGCGCGCAGGTCGTCGACAATCTGCTGCAGAGCGGCCATCTGTGTACCTTAACGATTCCCGGCCGGCTAGCTTCGGCGGCCGACGATGCTGTGTACGGTCAGCCCGCACAGGTAGAGCGCGGACCCCGCCAACACCAGCGCAGGGGAGTGGCCGTCATACGGAATGACGGTCGCCGCCACCGTGATCGCGCCAATGAACGCGACCCAGAACAGCGAATCCTGTACTGCGAACACGTGTCCGCGCAGGGCGTCGTCGACGTCGATCTGAATCGCGGTGTCAGCGCAAAGCTTGACGACTTGGCCGGCCGCACCCAGCAAGAACCCACACGTCACCATCACCGCCAGTTGCAGACCGGCCCCGGCAATCTGGATTGGCGCGGCGATCGCCAATGCTCCGTTGGCGGTCGCATAGCGGCCCCAGCGCCGCACCGCGGGCGGGGTCACCACGTTGGCCAGAAATGATCCGGTCCCGGTGGCGGCCAGGAACAACATCGCGCCTCCCAACGCACCGACGGATGCGGCGGCGCCGCTGTGCACCAGCAGTAGCACCAGCAGCGAGTTGAGGCCGAACACCATCCGGTGCGCTGCCAACCCGGAAAGGGTGGCGGCGACGGTGGGACGGTTCAGCACTGTGCGGATGCCGTGCATCCAGCCGGTGATCACCGCATAGATGACCGATCCGTGGATCGCCCGCCGGGTGTCGTCGGGACCGAGCACGTGGGCACCAAAGCGCAGCGACAGTAGCAGCGCGATCAGCAACGGGACGGTGACCAGCAAGATGATCGAGGCGGCGCCGTTGTCGCCGGAACCGACGATGGTGCGGGGTATCAGCATGAAGCTGGCGCCGGCGAAGGCGGCGACCGCAGCCGTTGCCGACGCGATCGAGTTCATCGTGACGACCTGCTCGCGGGGCACCACATGAGGCAGGGCGGCGGACAGGCCGGAGGAGACGAATCGGGCCAGGCCGTTGACGACCAGCGCGCCACACAGCACCAGCACGTCGCCGGCACCGACGACCAGACAGACTCCCACCAGTGCCACCGCCACCAGCCGGCCCAGGTTCGCGCCGACCAGAACCAGCCGACGGTCCCAGCGGTCCATCAGCGCACCGGCGAACGGGCCCAACAGCGAATACGGCAAGAACAGCACCGCGAACGCACCGGCGATCGCCAGCGGGCGCACGGCCCGCTCGGGATTGAACAGCAGCGCTCCGGCCAGCCCCGCCTGGAAGAGCCCGTCGCCGAACTGGCTTGCGGTGCGCAGTTCCAGCAGCCGCCAGAAGTCGGGCAAGCTGCGCACCGAACGCCAAACTGCGACAGGTGCGCGCGTGTGGGTCACTGAACCTACTTCCCGTGGCGTCCGGCAATACAGACCGGGCCGCCGGCCCCTGTTAACAACAGTACAAATATCGCGGAGCGCGCTGCTTGTTCACGACAGCGGCCCCACCTGGATGCCATGATGGAGTCGTGGCGCAGCCCGAGGATCCGGAGGACTTTATTGCCCCCGCCGCGCATCGTGTGCGAGCGGGCACTTTGCTTCTGGCTAACACGGATCTGCTCGAGCCGACGTTCCGCCGCAGCGTGATCTACATCGTCGAGCACAACGACGGCGGCACGTTGGGCGTGGTGCTCAACCGGCCCAGCGAGACCGCGGTCTACAACGTGTTGCCGCAGTGGGCCAAGCTGTCGGCGAAACCGAAGACGATGTTCATCGGGGGGCCGGTGAAGCGTGACGCGGCGCTGTGCCTGTCGGTGCTGCGGGTGGGCGCCGAGCCGGACAGCGTGCCCGGGATGCGACACGTCGCGGGCCGGATGGTGATGGTCGATCTGGACGCCGACCCCGACTCGATCGCCCCGTTGGTGGAGGGAGTGCGGATCTTCGCGGGGTACTCCGGCTGGACGATCGGCCAGCTCGAGGGTGAGATCGAGCGCGACGACTGGATTGTGCTGTCGGCGTTGCCATCTGACGTTCTGGTCCAGCCCCGGGTGGATTTGTGGGGGCGGGTGCTGCGGCGCCAGCCGCTGCCGCTGTCGCTGCTGGCAACTCATCCGATCGATATCAGCCGCAACTAAGCGGGCGGGCCTGAGTCCGGCGCGCGGTCGACTGGCTCCGGCAACTGGTCACGGGACATTCGGCTGGCGATCACCGAGCACACCATGAGCTGTATCTGGTGAAAGATCATCAGCGGCAACATAATCACCCCGACAGTGGCGGCCGGGAAGAACACCAGCGCCATCGGAAGACCCGACGCCAAACTCTTTTTCGAGCCGCAGAACAGCAGCACGATCCCGTCGCCGCGGTCGAGTCCGGCCAAGTGACCGATCAGCCGGGTGAACATCAGCGCTGCCAGCAGCAGCGCGGTGTCGACGACGGCGACCGCGACCAGTTGCCACGGATCGACGCTGCGCCAGATATGTTCCACCACGCCCATCGAGAACGCCGTGTACACGACCAGCAGGATCGATCCGCGATCGACGACTTTGGTCAGTACCGAATGCCGGGCAATCCAACCGGCGATCCACGGCCGCAACAGTTGACCGAGCACGAACGGCAACAGCAGCTGGAGCACGATGTCGCGGATCGCGGTGGCATCCATGCGGGCTCCGCCGCTGGTGTTCATCAGCAGCACGACCAGCAACGGCGTCAGCACCACCCCGACAATGTTGGACAGCGATGCGCTGACCAGCGCGGCCGAGACGTTGCCCCGCGCAATCGATGTGAACGCGATCGAAGACTGCACCGTCGACGGGACCAGACATAAAAACAGCAGCCCGTTGTACAAGTCGAGGTTCAGCAGCCAGGGCACCAGCCCACGAGCCGCCAGTCCAAGCACCGGAAAGACCACGAACGTGGTGGCAAGCACCAGCAGGTGCAGTTGCCATCGCTTGACGCCCTGCCATGCCTGCTGCGGCGACAACCGGGCGCCGTAGAGCCAGAACAGCAACGCGATGACGGCTTTGGCGGCGACCGACATCACGTCCGCGGCGGTGCCGCGGGCCGGCAGCAGAGCCGCAAGGGCCACCGTCGCTGCCATAGCCAACAGGAAGGTGTCTATCGGCAGGGTCGATAGCCGCTTCAGCACGAGTGCGGCTGTGCAGTGTTCAACGGCAGGCGAGCGTGCAGGTCGCGCAGCCGCCACCGCAACCGGCAGCGGCCGCCTCGCGGCGCAGCGCGTACCGCGCGCTCTGCCACGAGCCGACGGCCACGGTGCCGACGGCGCCCGCAATGCACACACCGACGCACACCCCGATGAGCGGGAGCGCGGTGTCCCGGGGCGCGGCCACCGCCACCGCCCCGCCGGCTGCCAGCATTACCGCGGCCGCCAGTTGCGGTGGCGCCAGTGTGCGCGTCACCACCCGAGCGGTGTCGGGGGCAACTGACCGCGACAACGACCACAAGCCGCGCGCGGCCATGACGATAGCCGCGCACACGCACAGCAGTCCGGCAATGAGCATGGGGCCACAATACGAGGCGGCCCGGTTCGCCGTCGCGCCCGGCTGCTAGTGGGGCAGCGCCGCCGGCGGCCCGGCCGTGGACGGAAGTGATGCGGCTACGGCGGGCGCCGCGGGCACCTGCGGTGGAGCTGGCGGTGGGTTGGACCCGGGCGGGCCGACCCGGAAGCCGTTGACGATGGCGTCGGTGGCCGGCGCTTCGCCGACCGCGGTGGCGGCGTCGGTCGTTACCGCCAGCGACACCAAGTACTTGTCCGGTCCGGAGGTGACGATGACGTGGCGCCGCGAGGTGTTGAGCGTCATCTGGTTTTCGCGGTAGGTGCCTTCGATGATCGATGACGGGGAGCCGTTGAAATCGGCCAGCGAGGCGTTGGTGCTGCGCCAGGCGGGCAGTTGCGCGCTGTCGAGATACCCGTGAGTGATGGCTTCCTTCGGATCGAAATCGCCGACCAGCCGGTACACCACCAGCTGGGCATTGGAGGTGTAGAGGCTGGCACTGTGGCGATTGGCGGTCACCACGAACGCATCGGGGACATTGGGGTCGGGCACCTGTGTCCAGGCGGGCGGCATAGGCAACGCGATGTCGAGCGCTTTGAAGTTCGGCGCCTGTTGCGGCTCCAGCTTGACGTTCTTGCTGCCGAAAAAGTCACGCAGCGTCCCGGACTGTGCCGGAACGAGCATCGGCACCGGCGCCGGTGCTGCCTCGGCCAGTGCGGGCGAGGCGGGAGATGGCACCGCGGGGGCAGCAGCCGCCGTCCCCGGAATGGCATTGCCGACCGCCCCGGGCGCGACCGCGACGGCCTGCGGCATCACCGGCGGGGCGGGGACCGGAGCGGGATTGGGCCGGGGCGGAAAACCCGGCTCTGCCGACGCGACAGGGCAGGCAAAGCCCAGCACACCCACGACGCCAACGGCTAGACCTGCGACCGCTACCCGCCAGCCACGGGCAATCTGCATCATGAGAGTCGGTCCTTCCCAGTCGCTCACGGGCGAAGCATGAATCGGACTGTAACCAGTGGGGAGTGGGAGCTACCAGGCCTTGAACAGGTTGGAATAGACCTGGAATACAGCTGGGATAAAGCCCTGATCGGTCCGCAACTCAACCGAGACAAACACGTGGCCGGCGGCCCCGTCACCGCCGCCCTTATAACCTGTTGGACGTGACCGACTCTCCAACGGCCGCGACGGACGCCCACCCTGCTGGCCAGGCCGAGCCCGACGCCCCGCGATATCGATACACCGCGGAGCTGGCCGGCCGCATCGAAGGGGCCTGGCAGGACAATTGGAACCGGATGGGAACCTTCAACGTGCCCAACCCGGTCGGGTCGCTGGCACCGTCGGATGGCTCAGCGGTGCCCGAGGACAAGATGTTCGTCCAGGACATGTTCCCGTATCCGTCCGGAGAGGGGCTGCACGTCGGTCACCCGCTGGGCTACATCGCCACGGACGTCTACGCCCGCTATTTCCGGATGATCGGCCGTAATGTGCTGCACGCGTTGGGCTTCGACGCGTTTGGTCTGCCCGCCGAGCAATACGCGGTGCAGACGGGCACTCACCCGCGCACCCGGACCGAGGCCAACATCGTCAACTTCCGGCGGCAATTGGGCCGGCTTGGCTTCGGCCACGACAACCGGCGAAGCTTTTCCACCACCGACGCCGAGTTCTACAAGTGGACGCAGTGGATTTTCCTGCAGATATATAACGCGTGGTTCGACCCCGTCGCCAACAGAGCCCGGCCGATCGCCGACATGGTTGCCGCGTTCGATTCCGGCGACAGGCAATTGGACGACGGCCGGGACTGGGCGACGCTGTCGGCAGGTGAGCGCGCCGACGTGATCGACGCTCACCGCCTGGTCTACCGGGCGGATTCGATGGTGAACTGGTGTCCGGGGCTGGGCACTGTGCTGGCCAACGAAGAGGTCACCGCCGACGGCAGAAGCGACCGGGGGAACTTTCCAGTGTTCCGTAAGCGGTTGCGGCAGTGGATGATGCGGATCACTGCCTACTCCGACCGGCTGCTGGACGACCTCGATCTGCTGGACTGGCCGGAAAAGGTCAAAACCATGCAGCGCAACTGGATCGGCCGCTCCACCGGTGCCGCGGTGCTGTTCTCGGCGCGCACAACCGGCGGCGAGACGGTGGACCTGGAGGTGTTCACCACCCGGCCGGACACCCTCTTTGGCGCCACCTATCTGGTGCTGGCCCCCGAGCACGACGTAGTCGACCGACTGGTCGCAGCCGGGTGGCCCGCCGGGGTGGACCCGCATTGGACCTTCGGCGGCGCGACACCGGCGCAGGCCGTCGCCGCCTACCGGCAGAGCATCGCCGCGAAGTCGGACTTGGAGCGCCAGGAGAACAAAACGAAAACCGGTGTTTTCCTGGGCAGTTATGCGACCAACCCGGCCAATGGCGAGCAGGTGCCGATTTTCATCGCCGACTACGTGCTGGCCGGATACGGCACCGGGGCGATCATGGCGGTTCCCGGCCACGACCAGCGTGACTGGGAGTTCGCCCACGAGTTCGGACTGCCGATCGTCGAAGTCATTGCCGGCGGCGATATTTCCGAGGCCGCCTACGCCGGTGACGGGGTGCTGGTGAACTCGGGCTTCCTCAACGGAATGGACGTGCCGGCGGCCAAGGAAGCCATCACCGCACGTTTGGAATCCGACGGTCGCGGCCGGGCCCGCATCGAATACAAGCTCCGCGACTGGCTTTTCGCGCGGCAACGCTACTGGGGCGAACCCTTCCCGATCGTCTACGACGGCGACGGGCGTCCGCACGCGTTGGGCGAGGCCGCGTTACCGGTCGAATTGCCCGACGTCCCGGACTACTCACCGGTGCTGTTCGACCCCGACGATGCCGAGAGCGTTCCCGAGCCGCCGCTGGCCAAGGCGACCGACTGGGTGCACGTGGAACTCGATCTCGGCGACGGGTTGAAGCCCTATACCCGCGACACCAACGTCATGCCGCAGTGGGCCGGTAGCTCCTGGTACGAGCTGCGTTACACCGATCCGCACAACTCAGAACGGTTCTGCGCCAAGGAGAATGAGGCCTACTGGATGGGTCCGAGGCCGGCCCAGCACGGCCCCGACGATCCGGGCGGTGTCGACCTGTATGTCGGAGGTGCCGAACACGCGGTGCTGCACCTGCTGTATTCGCGGTTCTGGCACAAGGTGCTCTACGACCTGGGGCACGTCAGCTCCCGCGAGCCCTATCGGCGGCTGGTCAATCAGGGTTACATCCAGGCGTTCGCCTATACCGACGCCCGCGGGGCCTACGTGCCGGCCACCGACGTGGTCGAACGCGACGGTGGGTTCGTCTACCCCGGGTCCGACGGGGAGATCGAGGTCTTCCAGGAATTCGGCAAGATCGGCAAGAGCCTGAAGAATTCGGTGTCGCCGGACGAGATGTGTGACGACTACGGCGCCGACACGCTGCGGGTGTACGAGATGTCGATGGGCCCGTTGGAGGCGTCGCGCCCGTGGGCCACCAAGGACGTCGTTGGGGGGCACCGCTTCCTGCAGCGGGTGTGGCGGCTGGTGATCGACGAGCAGACCGGCGACATCCGGGTCATCGAAAACGCGGATCTCGACACCGACACGCTGCGGCTGCTGCACCGCACCATCGCCGGTGTCTCCGAAGACTATGCGGCACTGCGCAATAACACTGCGGTGGCCAAACTGATCGAGTACACCAACCACCTCACCAAGCAACACCGCGATTCCGTCCCGCGCGCAGCCGTCGAGCCACTGGTCCTGATGCTGGCGCCGTTGGCACCGCACTTGGCCGAGGAGTTGTGGCAGCGGCTGGGCAACCCGACGTCGCTCGCACACGGGCCGTTCCCGGTGGCCGACCCCGACTACCTGGTCGAAGACACCGTCGAATACCCCGTGCAAGTCAACGGCAGAGTGCGCGGCCGTATCACGGTGTCCGCCAACGCCGACACCGACGCCGTGGAAGCCGCTGCGCTGGCCGACGACAAGGTGCAGACGTTTTTGGCGGGCGCGACCCCGACGAAGGTGATCGTCGTCCCCGGACGGCTGGTCAACTTGGTCGTCTGAGCCCGGCGACCGGGACTACCCGCTAGGTTCGATTGCCCGGCTCGCCCCCGCAAGCGGGCGGTACCCCCACCTCAGACCGCTGCGCGGTCGGCATCGTCGCCGGGCTAGCCGCGGGGGCGGAGCACAACCTCGTGGAGATGGCCGTCGGGCGGGGTGGCCACCACCTGGGCAACCACTTGCGCCACGGTGTCAGGCTGCAGGAATCGGCCCGGGTCGTATTCGTCGCCCTCGAAAGACACCAGCGCACGCTGCATGTCGGAGTCGGTGCGGCCGGGATACACGGTGGTCACCCGCAGCGCCGGTTCGCTCCCGCGCAGCGAATCGGCGAAGGCGCGCAGCGCGAACTTACTTGCCGAATACGAGGCCATCACAGGCAAAGCCGTGCGTCCTGCGCCAGAGTTGATGAACACCACTTGACCCTGCGCGCGCCGAAGCGCTGGCAGCAGCGCGAGCGTAAGGGCCACGGCGCCAATGACATTAACGTCTAACGTGGTGCGCCACTGGTCGACGGTGGAATCGGCAACCCGCCCCGGAAAGGTCACACCGGCGTTGTGCACCAGCACATCGAGGTCGCCGATCCAGGCCGTGGCGGCGGGGATCGCGTCGGCGTCGGTCAGGTCCAGTGGCACCGTCGTCGCGCCGAGCCGCTCTGCGGTGGCGTGCATCTGAGGCGAGGGCCGTCCGGCCAGCAGCAGGGTGTGCGTCGGCGCCAGGGCGGTGGCGATGGCGGCGCCGATCCCGCGGCTAGCACCGGTGATGAGCGCGGTCCGCATGCCTGCCACCTTAGGGGCAGCAAGCCGTATCGGCTTTACGCCTCGTCGCCGGCGGCCTGGGCAGGCGCCGGGGTTCCTACCGGCTCGCTGGCCGCCAGCCGCTCCAGCGGCGCCAGCGCTTTGGTCAGGGTCTCCAAGTCGGGCGCGGGGAGCTGGCTGAGCAGGGACGCCAGAGCCGCGATTCGGTTGGTCAGCGACTCGCGGTGAACGGCCAAGCCCCGCGGGGTGATGTCGACCAGGACGGCGCGTAGGTCCGATGGATCGCGCGAGCGCTTGACCAGGCCGATCCTCTCGAGCCTGCGGATCGCGACGGTCGTGGTGGGTGTTCGGACGCGTTCGTGCGCGGCGAGATCGGTCATCCGGATCGGACCCTGATCGAGCAGAGTGAACAGGATCGACAGCTGGGCCAGAGTGAGGTCCCCGGCGGCTTCCTTGCTGGCGCTGGGGTCGCCGCGGCGCAGGATCGAGAACAATTTGGACAGCGTGCGGTGAAGCCCCTCAGCCAGTTCGGTCTCCGACACCGTGGCCTCGCGTTCCGCCATAGTTCGCTAGTCTAACCTGTCTGGTGTTCAGCGGGCCTGGAAACCGGTTTTGCCGTCAAAGTACTTGCGACAAAAATCGCTGTAACCGCTCGGTTTCTGCCGCCTCGAAGATCTGGTCCGGCGGCCCGGTTTCGACTACCTGACCGTGGTCCATGAAGACGACGGTGTCGGATGTGGACTTGGCGAAACCCATTTCGTGGGTGACCACCAGCATCGTCATGCCGTCGGCGCCCAAGTCCGCGATCAGCGCCAGAATTCCCTTGACCAGTTCGGGATCCAGCGCCGAGGTCGCTTCATCGAAGAGCATCACTTGCGGCGCCATCGCCAGCGCCCGGGCGATCGCGACCCTTTGCTGCTGGCCGCCCGACACGGCACCGGGGCGGCAATCGGCCTTGTGCTTCATGCCGACGCGGTCAAGTTGCGCCAGCCCCAACTCGCGAGCCGCGTCGCCGGAGAGTCGTTTGAGCTTGCGCGGCGCCAGCATGACGTTGTCCAGGACGCTCAGATGCGGGAAAAGGTTAAAATGTTGAAACACCATGCCAATCCGCTGCCGAACCGTATTGGGATCGTCCTTCAAAACCGACTGACCGTCGAGCAAGATGTCGCCGCCGTCGGGTTCGTGCAATCGATTCAGCGCGCGCAGCAGGGTCGACTTTCCGGAGCCCGACGGGCCGATCACCGCCACCGTGTTGCCGGCGGGAGCGCTGATGTCTACACCGCGCAGCACTTTATTGCGGCCGAAGGATAAGTGAATCCCATTGCCCGCCAACGACACTGACTCGGTCACAGCATCTCCTGACTACTTGCCAATGCCAGCGGATCTTCCGGTTCGCCGGCGGCGGCCCGGCCGTGCCGAAGCCGGTTGTCGACGAGGTTGACCAGGTGGGTCAGCGGGATGGTCAATATCAGGTAGAACACCCCGGCCGCGACCAGCGGCGAGAGGCTGCCGGTCTGCGCGTTGAGGTCGCGGCCGACCTGGAACAGTTCGCGTTGGCCGGCGATCAGCCCGAGGAAGTACACCAGCGCGGAGGCTTTCAGCAACGCGATGAACTGGTTGACGAGCGCGGGCAGTACCCGGCGGATGCCCTGCGGGATCACCACCATGCGCATCGCGGTGTTGTAGCTCAGCCCGAGTGCGCGGGAGGCGTCCAGCTGCCCGGGTTCGACGCTCTGGATGCCGGATCGGAAGATCTCGCCCACATACGCGGCGGCCGTCAGGCCCAGGGCGGCGATGCCCAGCGGATACGGGTTGTTGTTCGTCAGTCCGCCCACGATCGGCCCGATTCCGAGCCCGATCAGCAAGATGATCACCACCTCGGGCAGGCCGCGGAAGATGTCGGTGTAGACCCGCGCCGGCCAGCGCAGCCAGCGGGTCCGCGAGACGCCCGCCACCGCGAGGCCCATACCGACCACCAGGCCGATCACACTGGAGCTGACGGTCAAGATCAGCGTGTTGGGTAGGCCCGTCGTCACCATCGCCGGGATGGCCTGCTTGTACAGATCCCAGTCGAAGAATTGGTCCCGCAGCTGGGCCAGAGTGGATTTCGGCTGCGCGGCCCCAGCCGCCTCCTCGCGGTGATTGTGTTTGGCGATCGCCGCGAAGTCCGGCAGGTGCGGCGTCGGTGCCGATTTCGATCCCGGCTTCCAGCCCGGCGGCAAGGGCCGGGGAACCCAGTCGGTATACAGCTGCGACCAGGTGCCGTCGGCGATGACGGCGTCCAAGCCGGCGTTCAGCGCATCGATCAGCGGCTGGTTGTCTTTGGCCACCGGGAACGCTATGAAACTGCCCGGACTAAACGTGTAGGCGGCGACGGTGGCGGTATCGCCGTGCCGCATCACTTTGGCCGCCTCCATTGCCGGCGCCACCCACGCGTCGATCTGATGGTTCTTCAGGCACGTGTACAGGGTGGTGAAGTCGGGGAATTTCACCGGCTGCACATGCACGGTGTCGACGACGTAGGCCTCTTCGACGGTGCCCTGAATGACGCCTATCCGCTGCCCCGCACCCAGTTTGTCGAAGCTGTCGAGCGACGAGCGGGACGGCACGATCAACGACAGGTAACCGAAGTCGTAGCCGTTGGTAAATCCGACTGTGCGGCGGCGTGCTTCGGTGGCGACGATCGACGACGAGGCGACGTCGAAGCGTCCCGTCGCCACTTGGGCGAGCAGGCCGGCGAATTCGGTGCCGGCGAAGACGACGTTCAGCCCCAGCTTCGCGGCGATCGCGCGCAGCAGCTCGTTGTCATAACCGGTGTAACGCCCCGTGGTGTTCAGGCAGCTGGTCGGGGGACCTCCCGGCTGGGTGCCGATGGTCAGGGTCCGCGGCGTGCGCAAGCCCAGCGCGTCGATGTTCACCGAACTCAACGGCTCGACGTTGGCAGTCGTGTAGTCGCGTTCCTCCGGCGGGCTGGCGGTGACCAGCTTCTCCGGCAGGGCGATCGCGCCCTCTTTGCCCGACGGCTTGCACAGGTTGTCGGCCGCCGTCGGCGCCATCGGAGCTAGACAATAGGTCAGCAGGACCACCGTGAACATCGCGAACAGCTTTGAACCGACACGGCCGACGTTGACGTCCATGAGCGCAAGATATCGGCCGACCGGGTTAGAACGCGAACGCGGGCTTCGTGGGCTTTCCTGCGGGGGCCAACACTCGGCGCCGCACGAGTTCGGCGATCATGACTTCGGCCATCAGCTCCGCGCAGGCGCTGCACGCGGCCCGGGCGGCGGCGGGGTCGCGGTGCCGGATCGCCGCGGTCTCGTCTTCGTAGAACGGCAGCATCTCGCCGACGATGTTCGGGTAGCTCACCAAGAACGCCCGCGGAATCAGGTTCTGCGAGGCGCGGATGGCCGCGTGCAGTCGCGGACCGGCGTACTGATCGTTAATGGCGCGTCGATACTCTCGGCCGGCCTGCTGGAATAGCCGCGGCTCCTTCGCGCTGCGCAGCGTCCGCATGGTGGAGTCGAGCTGGCCCAGGATGCGCGGGGTGGGGTTGGCGGCCGCGCGCGCCGAGGCCATGCCGTTGAGCACGCCGTGCAGCTCGTGGTGCTCGAGGATGGTGTCTTCGTCGAAGCGCTCGACGAACGCGCCCCGGTGATACCGGGTGGAGAGCACCCCGTCGTGTTCCAGCTGAACGATGGCTTCTTGGATGGGAACGCGGCTGATGCCCAGCTCCCTGGCGATCTCGTTGCGGTCGACCCGGTCACCCGTCCGCAGCTTGCCGATCAGCACCTGGTGGAGAATGTGGGCGACGACCTGGTCCTTCTCCTTCGCCCCGTATGTCTTAGGCATGCTCGGTGTTCCTAACGGCGGTCGCGCCAGCGACACAACGTCTCAGCGCCGGCCAGGTCGTAGTCCGGGCCGGAGGCACCGATGGTCAGCAGCGTCACACCGAGGTCGGTCAGCGCCTCGGCCTCGGCGATCAACGCGTCGGCACCCGCGCCTCCGGTTTCGCCGCCCACCGCCGCCGATCGTGCGATGGCGGCCGGATCACGCCCTACGACGGTGCAGTGGTCGGCCAGGACAGCCGACTTGGCGGGGTAGGAGTCGGCGGTGGCGAAGCTGTGCCAGATGTCCGCATGCTCGGCGACCAGTCGCAAGGTCTTCTTCTCACCCCCGCCGCCGATCAGCACTGGGACGTCGCGGGTGGGCGCCGGATTGAGCTTGCCCAGCCGGGATTCCATGCGCGGCAGCGCCGCGGCGAGATCGTCCAGCCGGCTGCCCGCGGTCCCGAACTCGTAGCCGTACTGGTCGTAGTCTTTGCGTTTCCAGCCCGAGCCGATACCCAAGATGAGGCGCCCGTCGGAAATGTGGTCGACGGTGCGGGCCATGTCGGCGAGCAGCTCCGGGTTGCGGTAGGAGTTGCAGCTGACCAGGGCGCCGATCTCGATGCGCGACGTCTGCTCGGCCCAGGCGGCAAGCATTGTCCAGCATTCGAAGTGGGCGCCGTCCGGATCACCATAGAGCGGAAAGAAGTGATCCCAGTTGAACGCGACGTCGACGCCGATGTCCTCGCAGCGACGGACCGCGTCACGGATGCTCTGGTAATGCGGGGCATGTTGCGGCTGAAGCTGTACACCGATACGCACGCCAGGTGAACTCATGCCACCAAACTAGGCGCTGAGACTCAGCCGCCGTCAGAGAACTCCGCGCAGGAGGTCGACCAGTGCGCGGGGTTGGTCGCTTTGCACCGAATGCCCGGAATTCTCGACGACCTGCACACCGCGAAACGACCGCGCGCGTCGCCCGAGTTCGTCGGCGTCCTCGTCGGAGACGAAGCCCGATTTGCCGCCGCGTACCAGCGTGATTGGCGCGGACAACCCGGCGACGTCGTCCCACAGGCTGTCAAAGTCGGGGAATTCTCGGATGGTGTCGTAGCGCCAGGTCCAGCGGCCGTCGTCGAGCCGGTGTGAGTTGTGGAATACGCCGCGGCGCAACGATTTCGGGTCGCGGTGCGGCGCCGCGGCGGTAGTCAACTCGAGCATCGCCGCAAAGCTGGGGAACTCCCGGTCACCGTGCATCAGCGCCACCGTGCCTTGCTGTTCGGCGGTCATCTCGGCGTGCCGGCGCAACGCTGACGGGGTGACGTCGACGAGGACGAGCTCGCGCACCAGCTGCGGCGCGACCGCGCCCAACCCGATCGCGGTCAGCCCGCCCAGCGACATGCCGACGACGAGGTCGGCGTCCGGCGCGAGCTCACTCAGCACCGGTGCCAATGCTGCGGCGTTGTGCTGCGGCGAGTAGTCGCCGTCCTCCCGCCACGCCGAATGCCCATGGCCGGGCAGGTCCACCGCCAAAGCCGGCTGCCCCAAACCGAGGATCACGGTGTCCCAGGTGTGCGCGTTCTGCCCGCCGCCGTGCAAGAAGATGACCCGCGGTGAGGAGTCACCCCATTGCAGTGCGCTGACGGCGCCGGTATCGATCCGCCGTACCTGGGGCAATGGTCCTTCGACGCCGGCCTGCTCTGCGTTCTCGGGCAACAACGCGAACTCGGGTAGTCCAACCAGTTCGTCGTCGGAAATGTCGGTCACGTCTCTGACACTACGATGGCGTCGTCGACCCCCATGGGTTGGTCTGCGTCACCGCTTCGCCACCAAGCGCCTAATCCCGCAGCGATCAACGCTGATGTGCTTGCGGCTGCGGCGATGAACTCCCAGCCGTGCCTGATGGTGGTCAGGTCGATACCCGGTTGGTAGATCATGGTCAAGACCGCGGTGCCCAAGACGGTGCCTAGTTGCCGGGCGGTGTTTGTCAATCGCCGACCACTTGCTGACTGCCGCGGCGCGACGCGACGCGGGGACGGCGGCCATCAGCAGCGCGAGCGAACTGGGCATCAGCATCGCCGCGCCGAGGGCCTGAACGACGCGGGAGGCGACCAACATGACGAACGACCCTGACAACCCGCAGGCGGCCGATCCCACGGTGAACACGACCAGACCGCACAGGAAGACGCGGCGATGCCCGTAGCGGTCTCCGAGCCGGCCGGCGGGGTTGAGAAAGGCGGCGAACACGATGGTGTAGCCATTGAGAATCCACGACATCGCGCCGAGATCGGGGTTGCCGAAGGCCGTGCGGATCTCCGGGAAGGCGATGTTGACGATGAACAAGTCCAGGCTGGCGAGAAAGGCCGCGACGGACACCACGAGGACTGTCGCTGTCGAACGCGCCGAAGATGTGGCGTCGCGACCCCGGTAATCCGTGAGGCTGGCCACAGGGCGCCCGGATACTCGCTGCAACGCAAACCGGCCCGCCACTTCGGTGGCGGGCCGGTTGTCGCGAGACGCTAGTCGGCGTCGATGATGAACTCTTCGAGCTGGGCGCGCGCAACGTCGTCGGGCAGCTGCTGCGGCGGGCTCTTCATCAGGTAAGCCGATGCCGGGATCACCGGTCCACCGATGCCGCGGTCCTTGGCGATCTTGGCCGCCCGGACCGCGTCGATGATCACGCCGGCTGAGTTCGGCGAGTCCCACACCTCGAGCTTGTACTCCAGGTTCAGCGGCACGTCACCGAAGGCACGGCCCTCCAGCCGGACGTAAGCCCACTTGCGGTCGTCGAGCCAGCCGACGTGATCGGACGGGCCGATGTGGACGTCTTTGGTCTTGAACTCCCGCTGCAGATTCGACGTGACGGCCTGCGTCTTGGAGATCTTCTTCGACTCCAGCCGCTCACGCTCGAGCATGTTCAAGAAGTCCATGTTGCCGCCGACGTTGAGCTGCATGGTGCGGTCGAGTTGCACGCCGCGGTCCTCGAACAGCTTGGCCATCACGCGGTGGGTGATCGTCGCGCCGACCTGGCTCTTGATGTCGTCACCGACGATCGGCACGCCGGCGTCGGTGAACTTCTTGGCCCACACCGGGTCGGACGCGATGAACACCGGCAGCGCGTTGACGAATGCCACCCCGGCGTCGATCGCGCACTGGGCGTAGAACTTGTCGGCTTCTTCGGAGCCCACCGGCAGGTAGGAGACCAGCACGTCGACCTTGGCGTCGCGCAGCACCTTGACCACGTCGACGGCCTCGGTGTCAGAGATCTCGATGGTCTCGGCGTAGTACTTGCCGATGCCGTCGAGAGTCGGGCCGCGTTGCACCGTCACGTTGGTGGGGGGCACGTCGGCGATCTTGATGGTGTTGTTCTCCGACGCGAAAATCGCCTCGGACAGGTCGAAGCCGACCTTCTTGGCGTCCACGTCGAATGCGGCGACGAACTTCACGTCGCGAACGTGGTACTGGCCGAACGTCACGTGCATCAAGCCGGGCACAGTGCTGTTCTCGTCGGCGTCGTAGTAATACTGCACGCCCTGGACCAGCGAGGACGCGCAGTTGCCGACGCCGACAATAGCGACCCGGACCTCGGGCCGCGCCCCGGGCGCCCCTAGCGGCTTGTGCTCACTCATACCGCGTTCTCCTTAACTCATATCTGTGTGGTGGATGGTGTGGTCTACCGGCTCTAGGACTGCTCAGCGCGGCGTTGCGCTAATAGTTCTGCCGCGATCAACTCGTTGAGCCAATTGACTTCGCGCTCGCTGGACTCCAACCCGAGTTGATGTAGCTGGCGGGTGTAGCGGTCTAACGAGTTACTGGCCCGCGCCACTGCTTCACGCAGGCCTTCCCGGCGTTCTTCGACCTGGCGACGACGGCCTTCCAAGATGCGCATCCGCGCCGCGGCCGGAGTGCGGTTGAAAAATGCCAGGTGCACGCCGAAGCCGTCGTCCGTGTAGTTGTGCGGGCCGGTGTCGGCCACCAGCTCGTTGAAGCGCTTGCGGCCGTCATCGGTCAATTCGTAGACGCGCCGGGCACGCCGCACCGGCATCCCGGCGGGCGCGGCGTTCTCGGCGATCAGCCCGTCCGCCTGCATCCGTCGCAGCGCGGGGTAGAGCGAACCATAGGAAAACGCCCGGAACGCCCCGAGCAGACCGGTCAGCCGTTTGCGCAGCTCGTAGCCATGCATCGGTGACTCGAGCAAGAGTCCCAGGATGGCGAGCTCCAGCATCGAGTCGCCTCCTTTGCTCGGTCCGGTGCGACAGTTTATGTCGCGTAACTGTCTCGCGTCATAGTATCGACTCGATATATTCGCCGCCACTCCAGCTGGAGTTCTCGCTCTGTTCAGCCGCTTTTTCCGGGCCGTCAGGAGGGCGGGGTTGGTGACCCGCTCGAAGGTGCCCTGGCCGGCGGTCGGGTTGTAATCACCGTGGTTGCAAGCCTGTTAGTGGCCGTCGCTAGCAGGCATAAACAAATAGCGTGTCGATACATCTTCATTGGTTTCTGCCCACCTACGGGGATTCTCGCGACCTCATCGCCGGTGGTCACGGAGGCAATATGCACGGCGACCGGCCGGCCGATCTGAGATACCTGATCCAGCTCGCCCAGGCCGCCGAGAGCAACGGCTTCGAGGCGGTGCTCACACCCACCGGGTTGTGGTGCGAAGACGCCTGGCTGACCACGGCCATGCTGATCAACAGCACCGAGTCGCTGAAGTACCTGGTGGCGTTCCGTCCAGGGCTGATCAGTCCCACGCTGGCCGCGCAGATGGCGTCGACCTTTCAATGGCACTCCCAGGGCCGGCTGCTGCTGAACGTGGTCACCGGCGGCGAAAGCATCGAGCAGCGGGCGTTCGGCGACTTCCTGGAGAAGCGGGACCGTTACGCGCGATGTGGCGAGTTCCTCGATATCGTCCGCAGGCTGTGGACGTCCGACGATCCGGTGACCGTGGCCGGCGAACATCTGCGCGTCGAGCAGGTGTCGCTGGGGCGCCGTCCCGATCCGCTGCCTGCCGTCTTTTTCGGCGGGTCCTCACCGGAGGCCGGCCAGGTCGCGGCCAGGTACGCCGACACCTACCTGACCTGGGGCGAGCCGCCCGCGCAGGTCAGCGAGAAGCTCAACTGGATCCGCGGTCTGGCCAAGGCGCGGGGCCGGAAACTCAGCTACGGCATCCGGTTACACGTCATCTCGCGCGACACCAGCGAGCAGGCCTGGTCCGAGGCGCAGCGGCTGCTGAGCGCGCTGAACCCGGAGACCGTGGCCGCGGCGCAACAGTCACTCGCCCGGTCGGAGTCCGAGGGACAACGTCGGATGCGCCAATTACACGGTGGCGGTGAAGATTTCGGTGTCGGGGTGGATGCCCGACGGCTGGAGATCTACCCCAATCTGTGGTCCGGTGTTGGTCTGGTTCGCGGCGGCGCAGGCACCGCCCTGGTCGGTTCGCACTCAGAGGTCGCCGACCGGATCGCCGAGTACGCGGAGCTGGGCCTGGACCACTTCATCCTTTCCGGTTATCCACACCTCGAGGAGGCCTACATCTTCGGGGAAGGAGTCCGCCCGCTCCTCGCCCGGCGGGGCCTGCTGGGTGACGGTGCCGACCTGGCCGGCCCGACCGGGCCGGCCCGCTCCGCGTTCCTCCCGCACGTCGGAGACGTCAGTGCTTCTTAGCGCGGTTACCGACCCCGCGCCGCCCGATGATGACGGCACCGCAGCGTTGCCGACCGCCGCGCAAGTCGGGACTCTCGCACCCGTGCTGCTGGTGACGCTGCGGATTATCCAGGGCTTCGCCTTGGGCGGGGAGTGGGCCGGCGCGATGCTGTTGGCGGTCGAGCACAGCCCGGACGATCGCCGCGGCATCTACGGCAGTGCCCCGCAGATCGGGCTGGCACTCGGCCTGGCGCTGGGGACGGGTGTGTTCGCGACGCTGCAGTTGCTGCTGCCCGCGCACGCATTCGCCAGTTACGGGTGGCGCATCGCCTTTCTGCTCAGCTTCGTGCTGGTGTTCTTCGGATTGCTGGTGCGATTACTGGTGGCCGAAACACCGGCTTTTCGGGCGATGGAGGCGCGGGCCGAGCGCTCGGCCGTTCCGGTGCGTGAGGTATTCACCCCGCCGGCGCTGCGCTAGACCCTTCTGGGTCTGATATCCCGCTGGGCTGAGGGAGCCGCATTCAACACCTGGGGGGTGTTCGCCATCGCGTATGCCACCGGCACCCTCGGCCTCGGAAAAATTCAAGTGCTGATCGTGGTCACCGTCGCCGCCTTGGTGATGGCAGTGCTGCTTCCGGTGGCAGGCCGGCTGGCGGACCGGTTCGGCGCGCGGGTGATCTACGCCACCGGTATTGCGGCGTTCGGGCTGACTACCTTCCCGGTCTTCGCACTCTTCAATACCCGCAACATCGTGTGGTTCGCGGTGGGCATGGTGGTGGCGTTCGGCGTGATTCACGCCTGGTTCTATGGGCCGCAGGGCACCCTGTACGCGTCGCTGTTCCCCACCCGCATCCGGTACACCGGCCTGTCCACCGTCTATCAGGTGTCCGGAATTTATGCGTCCGGTCTCACACCGCTGATTCTGACCAGTCTCATCGCGGCAGGCCACGGCGCACCGTGGTACGCCTGCGGCTACCTGGTTGCGACGGCGGTGCTCAGCGTGGGGGCGACAGTCCTGCTCAACCCACGATGACCCCGGATGGGGCCCGCGCGGGCACGGCCACGAAGGCACACGGAGTGGCCGGGCAATCTCTCGGCATCGGTCCTTCGGACGTACTCTGGTCATCGTGCGATTGCAGCGACAGGTAGTCGACTACGCGCTTCGGCGGCGCTCACTGCTGGCCGAGGTCTATTCGGGTCGGACCGGTGTCTCCGAGGTGTGTGACGCCCACCCGTACTTGCTGCGCGCTGCGAAATTCCACGGGAAGCTCAGCTCGGTGATGTGCCCGATCTGCCGGAAGGAACAGCTCACGCTGGTGTCGTGGGTATTCGGCGACCACCTGGGCGCGGTATCCGGTTCGGCGCGCACCGCCGAAGAATTGGTCGTGCTGGCATCCCGTTACGAAGAGTTCTCCGTACACGTGGTGGAGGTATGCCGGACCTGCAGTTGGAATCACTTGGTCAAGTCGTATGTGCTCGGCGCAGCGCGCCCGGCCCGCCCTCCCAAGGGCACTCGGACAGCGCGCAACGGCGCGCGCACGGCCAGTGAATAACGAAGGACAGCAAGACCACTCGGCCGCTGAAACCCCGAACGGGTCGGGGGCCGACGGTGGGCCCAAGGACTCCTCCGTTGAAAATGGAGGTGGTCAGGGACCGACGCCCGGCTCACCGCCCCGGCAGCGCTCCGCGGTTCCCCCCGACGACCGGTTGACCACGATCCTGCCTCCGGTCAGGGACGACACGTCGGGTCCGCTACGGGATCCGATCGAGGAGGTCAAGGCCGCGCTGGATGGCCGGCCGCCGGCCAGGGCGACGGAACGGCGCGACCCGCTCGAGTTGGCCACGGCGGCGCTGGAAGCCAGGGCGCCACGGCGTCACCGAGACCCGACCGGCGGGGGCGGCGGCGGCCGCCCGCCGGGTCCACCGCGGCGGAAGCTGCCACTGCCGGACTGGGGCTGGGTCCAGCGGATCGACTGGACGTGGCTGCACCGCATCAGCTGGACGGGGGTCCGTCGCGGGCTTTACGTCGCCGCCGCGGTGCTGCTGCTGTTGCCGATCGTCACCTTCGCGATGGCCTACTTCATCGTCGACATTCCCAAGCCCGGCGACATCCGCACCAACCAGGTCTCGACGATCCTTGCCAGTGACGGCTCAGAGCTGGCCAAAATTGTTCCACCGGAAGGCAATCGCGAGGACGTCAGCATCAACCAGGTGCCGGTGCACGTGCGGCAGGCGGTGATCGCGGCCGAGGACCGCAACTTCTACTCCAACCCCGGCTTCTCGTTCACCGGCTTCGCGCGGGCGTTTAAGAACAACATCTTCGGTGGCGACACGCAGGGCGGGTCGACGATCACCCAGCAGTACGTGAAGAACGCGTTGGTGGGATCACAGCGCGCCGGAGTCGGCGGCCTGATCCGCAAGGCCAAGGAACTCGTCATCGCCACCAAGATGTCGGGCGAATGGTCCAAAGACGATGTGCTGCAGGCCTACCTCAACATCATTTACTTCGGCCGAGGTGCCTACGGGATATCGGCGGCGTCCAAGGCCTACTTCGGCAAGCCCGTCGATCAGCTCACCGTGGCCGACGGAGCACTGCTGGCGGCGCTGATCCAGCGTCCCTCGACACTGGACCCCGCAGTGGACCTCCCGGGCGCCAAGCTGCGGTGGAACTGGGTGCTCGACGGCATGGTGGACATCGGCGCACTGTCGCCGAAGGATCGGGCGGCGCAAGCGTTTCCGCCGACGGTGCCGCCCGATCAGGCCCGCGCGCAAAACCAGACCACCGGACCCAACGGGTTGATCGAGCGGCAGGTGACCAGAGAGCTGCTTGACCTGTTCAACATCGACGAGCAGACGCTGAACACCCAGGGACTGCAGGTCACCACCACCATCGATCCGCAAGCGCAGAAGGCCGCGGAGGACGCGGTGTCGAAGTACATGGACGGGCAGGCCCCCGACATGCGCACTGCCGTCGTCTCCATCGATCCGCACAACGGCGCGGTGAAGGCTTACTACGGCGGTGATGATGCCCACGGCTTCGACTTCGCCCAAGCCGGGCTGCAGACCGGGTCGTCGTTCAAGGTGTTCGCGCTGATCGCCGCGCTGGAGCAGGGCATCGGTCTGGGCTATCAGGTGGACAGCTCACCGCTGACGGTCAACGGCATCAAGATCAGCAACGTCGAGGGTGAGGGCTGCGGAACCTGCAATATCGCCGAGGCGCTCAAGCGGTCGCTGAACACCTCGTACTACCGGCTGATGCTCAAGCTGAAAAACGGTCCGGACGACGTCGCGGACGCCGCACACCAGGCGGGCATTGCGACCGGCTTCCCCGGTGTTGAGCACACGCTGTCCGAAGACGGCAAGGGTGGCCCGCCCAACAACGGAATCGTGTTGGGCCAGTATCAGACCCGGGTGATCGACATGGCATCGGCATACGCCACGCTGGCCGCATCGGGTGTGTATCACCGACCGCATTTCGTGCAAAAGGTGGTCAGCTCCGAGGGCCGGGTGTTGTTTGACGCCACCGGCTCCGACAACTCCGGCGAACAGCGGATCCCCAAGGACGTCGCCGACAACGTCACGTCGGCGATGCAGCCGATCGCCGCGTATTCGCGCGGCCACACGTTGGCCGGCGGACGGCCGTCGGCAGCCAAGACCGGCACCACGCAGTTGGGTGACACCGACGCCGACAAAGACGCCTGGATGGTCGGCTACACCCCGTCGCTCTCGACCGCGGTATGGGTGGGCACGGTCACCGGCGACAAGCCACTGGTCAACAAGTGGGGCTCGCCGATCTTCGGTTCGGGCCTGCCGTCGGACATCTGGAAGGCAACCATGGACGGTGCCCTCAAGGGCACCACAACGGAGTCCTTCCCCAAGCCGGCCGAGATCGGTGGCTACGCCGGGGCGCCGGCCGCGCCGCCACCGCCACCTGCGCCGCCGCAGATGACGGTCATCCAGCCGACGATTGAGGTGGCACCGGGCATCACGATCCCGGTCGGTCCGCCCACCACCGTCCCGGTCGGGCCGGTGCCGGCACCTGCGCCGCTGCCACCGGAAGCACCCGAGCCTGCTCCGCCGCCGCCGTGACCGGCGCCGGGACGGGCCGCGCAGGCGTTTCGCCGCGGCCCTTGGCCGCCGACTTGCGCTCCGCTGACGACCGCGATTGCCCCAGTCGCACCGACATTCTGGGAGCGGCGCTGTCCGACGTCGTGGGCGGCCCGGTGGGCCGGCACGCGATGATAGGGCGCACCGCTTTCCTCACCCCGTTGCGAGTGATGTTTTTGATCGCGCTGGTGTTTTTGGCGCTGGGTTGGTCGACGAAAGCGGCGTGCTTGCAAAGCAGCGGGACCGGGCCGGGTGACCAGCGGGTCGCCAACTGGCAGAACCAGCGCGCCTATTACGAGCTGTGCTACTCCGACACCGTGCCACTGTACGGCGCGGAGTTGTTGAGCCAGGGCAAGTTTCCGTACAAGGCCAGCTGGGTCGAGAAGGACGCCGACGGCAAGCCGCAGACCCGCTATGACGGCCGGCCCGCGGTGCGCTACATGGAGTATCCGGTGCTCACCGGGGTGTATCAGTACATCTCGATGGCGCTGGCCAAGACCTACACCGTGGTGAGCAAACTGATCGGGCTACCGATGATCGCCGAGGTGGTGATCTTTTTCGATGTCGCCGCACTCGGGCTGGCGTTGGCTTGGCTGACGACGTTGTGGGTCACCGCGGGGCTGGCGGGCCGTCGGGTGTGGGACGCGGCGCTGGTCGGCGCGTCGCCGCTGGTGATCTTTCAGATGTTCACGAATTTCGACGCGCTGGCAACGGCTTTGGCGATTGGCGGGCTGCTGGCGTGGGCGCGACGGCGACCGGTACTGGCCGGGGTGCTGATCGGGCTGGGTGTCGCGGCCAAGCTGTATCCGGTGTTGTTGTTGGGCCCGCTGCTGGTGCTGGGCATCCGCACGGGGCGGCTTCGTGAGCTGGCCCGCACCGCAGCTGCGACGGTGGCGACGTGGCTGGCGGTGAACCTGCCGGTGATGGTGCTCTTTCCCCGGGGTTGGTCGGAGTTTTTCCGGCTGAACGCCCGCCGCGCCGATGACATGGATTCGCTGTTCAACGTCGTCAAGTCGTTCAGCGGCTGGCAGGGCTTCGATCCGAAGCTGGGTTTTTGGCAGCCGCCGCAGGTTCTGAACATGGTCGTGTTGGCGCTGTTCGTGGTGTCGTGTGCGGCAATCGGTTACGTCGCACTGACGGCTCCGCAGCGACCACGCGTTGCCCAGCTGGCGTTCTTGGTGGTGGCGGCGTTTCTCTTGACGAACAAAGTGTGGAGTCCGCAGTTCTCATTGTGGCTGGTGCCGCTGGCGGTGCTGGCGTTGCCGCACCGCCGAATCCTGTTGACGTGGATGACGATCGACGCGCTGGTGTGGGTGCCGCGGATGTACTACCTCTACAGCGTGCCCAACCGCGGGTTGCCCGAGCAGTGGTTCACCGCCACGGTGCTGCTGCGTGACGTCGCGGTGCTGGCCCTGTGCGCACTGGTGGTCCGCCAGATCTACCGGCCCGAGGAGGATCTGGTGCGCTGGAGTGGACGGGTGGACGATCCGGCGGGCGGGGTGTTCGACCGGGCCGGCGATGCGCCACCCAGCTGGCTGGCGCCCTGGCTGCGTCCGGCCCGGCTACGACAACCGGCCCTGTCCAGCGCCGCGGCCGAAGTGGATTTCGCAGGCTCGGCCCCCGTCCGGTAGCCTGGGTCGGTTGCCGACGCAGGCGACCCTCCTGCCACGGAAAAGACCGTGGCCGCACACGACCATAGGAGGTGATGAGGTCCCCATGCGTCCATACGAAATCATGGTCATCCTCGACCCGACCCTCGACGAGCGCACCGTAGCCCCGTCGTTGGAGACCTTTCTCAACGTTGTCCGCAAGGACGGCGGAAAGGTGGACAAGGTCGACATTTGGGGTAAGCGGCGGCTCGCGTACGAAATCACGAAGCATGCCGAGGGCATCTACGCCGTGATCGACCTGCAGGCCGCGCCTGCGACGGTGTCCGAGCTTGACCGTCAGCTCAGCCTGAACGAGTCGGTGTTGCGCACCAAAGTCATGCGCACCGACAAGCACTAGCCCGACGACGATGCAGAGCGCGAAGCGCGATGAGGTGGGGGTACCTCCCGCTTGCGGGGGAGAGTCGGGCAATAAGCAGATGCAGATTGCCAGGCCTGTTGGCGAATGACCGCGTCGCGTCGTAGCCGTTGCGTAGGCTCTGCGACAGCACGCTCTTGACCACCCACCCGCCGATTCGCGGCGGACCCAGGAGGACATTGTGGCTGGTGACACCACCATCACGGTCATCGGAAACCTGACCGCTGACCCCGAACTGCGGTTCACGCCGTCGGGCGCGGCCGTCGCGAACTTCACGGTCGCGTCGACGCCGCGCATGTTCGATCGTCAGACCAATGAGTGGAAGGACGGCGAGGCGCTGTTCTTGCGGTGCGCCATCTGGCGTGAGGCCGCCGAGAACGTGGCCGAAAGCCTCACCCGGGGCTCCCGGGTGATCGTGCAGGGCCGGCTCAAGCAGCGCTCGTTCGAGACCCGCGAGGGCGAGAAGCGCACCGTGGTGGAGGTCGAGGTCGACGAGATCGGCCCGTCACTTCGCTACGCCACCGCCAAAGTCAACAAGGCCAGCCGCAGCGGCGGCGGGGGCGGTGGCTTCGGTGGTGGCGGCGGGGGCTCCCGTCAGCCGGCCCAGACCGGCGGCGGAACCGGCGGCGGAACCGGCGGCGACGACCCGTGGGGTAGCGCCCCGGCTTCCGGTTCGTTCGGCGGCGGCGACGACGAACCACCCTTCTAACTTTTTAACCAACTTCCGAACTTTTAGATCGACAGAACGAAAGAGACAGACGTGGCCAAGTCCAGTAACAAGCGGCGGCCGGCGCCGGAAAAGCCGGTCAAGACGCGCAAGTGTGTGTTCTGCTCCAAAAAGGGCCAAGAGATCGACTACAAGGACACCCAGCTGCTGCGCACCTACATCAGCGAGCGCGGCAAGATTCGCGCACGTCGCGTCACCGGCAACTGCGTGCAGCATCAGCGTGATATCGCAATCGCGGTCAAGAACGCCCGCGAGGTGGCGCTGCTGCCGTTCACCTCCTCGGCGCGGTAACCGCTTAACGCAGAACGGAATTGACGAAAACATGAAGCTCATTTTGACCGCCGACGTCGACCACCTCGGGTCCGTCGGCGACACCGTCGAGGTCAAGGACGGATACGGCCGCAACTTCCTGCTTCCGCGTGGCCTGGCGATCGTGGCGTCGCGCGGTTCGCAGAAGCAGGTCGAGGACATCCGTCGTGCCCGTGAATCCAAGCAAGTGCGAGACCTGGAGCACGCCAACGAAATCAAGACAGCGATCGAGGCGCTGGGCGCGGTTGCGCTGCCGGTGAAGACCGCTGGCAACGCGGGCAAGCTGTTCGGGTCGGTGACGCCGGGTGACATCGTCACCGCGATCAAAAAGGCTGGCGGGCCCAACCTCGACAAGCGCATCGTCCGGTTGCCCAAGGGTCACATCAAGGCCGTCGGCAACCATCCGGTCACGCTGCATGTGCACCCAGAGGTAGACGTCGAGGTCGCACTCGACGTCGTCGCCGAGGGTTAAGGCTCGATACCCAACCCCGGTGGCGGCCGGTCGGCCGTGACCGGGGTTTTGGCGTTGCTACAGATGCTGGCGAACTTGCACGCAGGCTCGACTGTTAGCGAACGTAACCGTCCGTTAACGCCGCGAATCATTGCCTGAAACGCAACACGCCCGAAGCGGCAACCCGACCCGACACGCCGAAGAGATTCCCATCCACACAAAGTGTCTAGCTGTGTGGTGCGCTTATCTGCAGTGATGCCGCAATGCCACATATTGCTCCACAAGTTCTCCACACCCCCTCAACACAGGCGCTGACGGATATCCACACACGATCCACAGGTCTATGAACAACGCCGTTTGGAGTCCTTGCCAGCAACCTTTAGCGTCGACCCGGTTGTGGGGTGATCGCGGTGCTTTGACTACGAGGGATGTCGGCGGCATGACTTAGGGTCAAGTCGCCATATTGAATGTGCGTTCGAGCGTCGTGCCGAAGGAGGTGGGGAGGCCATGGCAGTCGTCGACGATCTCGGCCACCCCAGCATGGACGTGCCCAGCGAGGACTTCGGCCGTCAGCCGCCACAGGATCTCGCGGCCGAGCAGTCGGTCCTGGGCGGAATGCTGTTGAGCAAGGACGCCATCGCCGACGTGCTGGAAAAGCTGCGGCCCGGCGACTTCTACCGCCCGGCGCATCAGAACGTCTACGACGCCGTCCTGGACCTGTACGGGCGGGGGGAGCCGGCCGACGCCGTGACGGTCGCCGCCGAGTTGGACCGCCGCGGCCTGTTGCGCCGGGTCGGCGGTGCGCCTTACCTGCACACCCTGATCTCGATGGTGCCGACGGCGGCCAACGCCGGCTACTACGCCGATATCGTCTCCGAGAAGGCGCTGCTGCGCCGGCTGGTGGAAGCCGGCACCCGGGTGGTCCAGTACGGCTACGCGGGCGCGGAGGGCGCCGACGTCGCCGAGGTGGTCGACCGCGCACAGGCCGAGATCTACGACGTCACCGATCGGCGGCTCTCCGAGGACTTCGTCCCATTGGAGGATTTGCTGCAGCCGACGATGGACGAGATCGACGCGATCGCCTCGAACGGCGGCCTTGCCCGCGGGGTGCCGACCGGGTTCACCGAGCTCGACGAAGTGACCAACGGCCTGCATCCGGGTCAGATGATCATCGTCGCGGCCAGGCCCGGGGTGGGCAAGTCGACGCTTGCACTGGATTTTTTGCGGTCCTGCTCGATCAAGAACCGGATGGCCAGCGTCATCTTCTCGCTGGAGATGAGCAAGTCCGAGATCGTGATGCGCCTGTTGTCGGCCGAGGCGAAAATCAAGCTTGCCGATATGCGTTCGGGTCGGATGAGTGACGACGACTGGACCCGGCTGGCACGGCGGATGAGCGAAATCAGTGAGGCGCCACTGTATATCGACGACTCACCGAATCTGACGATGATGGAGATCCGCGCCAAGGCGCGCCGGCTGCGACAGCGGGCCGATCTGCGGTTGATCGTCGTCGACTACCTGCAGCTGATGACCTCCGGCAAAAAGGTCGAGTCACGGCAGGTCGAGGTTTCGGAATTCTCGCGCCACTTAAAGCTTTTGGCCAAGGAGCTCGAAGTCCCGGTCATTGCGATCAGCCAGCTCAACCGCGGTCCCGAGCAGCGCACCGACAAGAAGCCGATGCTTGCTGATCTTCGTGAGTCAGGCTCGCTAGAGCAGGACGCGGACATGGTCATCCTGTTGAACCGGCCCGATGCGTTCGAGCGAGACGACCCGCGCGGCGGTGAGGCGGACCTCATTCTGGCCAAGCACCGTAACGGCCCGACCAAGACGGTGACGGTGGCTCACCAGCTGCATCTGTCGCGGTTCGCCAACATGGCACGGTAGGAACGTCTTCTGTCTCTACGCCACGTCCTACGACGACGGACCCACTAGTTAATCCACTGATTCCGCGCGCGGAATCCAAAGTTCTCGTTCGCAGGTGCTGACGGCTGGATCACGCCGAGACGACAACAATCCCCTAGCGGCTGATCGGTGCTCGTGCAGCAACTCACCGCAGCTGTTACCCGTGCCTAGGCGGCAATACCGAGCCTTCGCTTGAGTCGACGTTAATGGGAAATGCGCTATCTGCACCGTGCCGAAAACCCCATAATGGTTCGAAAACCACTGAACTGCAATGGTTAACGGTGCATTCGATGGCAAGGCGGCGATTGACCTAGGCATGGGGTGAGCACACGATAACCTGCGCGCACCTTTCCAAACAGTCAAGAGGCACACTGTCCCTAGGCAGCGGTTAAGCAAATGCCCACCCCCGGGTGCCTACTACCATCCGAGTGGGGCTGACAAGGGCTTTACGGGCGCGCGGACCTCGCCGGCCTTAACTTGGCGCAGCACCCGGCCATCCTCGTCGAACTCGGGACATGAAGAACGCCGACGACACGGCACAGAGCGAGAGCCCCGACCGGCGCGCCACATACGTCACGGCCGTAACCGGCGGAATAACAAACTGTTTCAGCAGCAAAGCGAGACACCACAATTGTCGCCGTAGGCCCACGAAATTGACTCCGAGCGCCGACAATTAGCTGAAGCGACCACTCCGTAAGGGGGCACATAGGTGACTGAGAACAGCACGCCCATAGGTGCGAAGGTCGGCTCGATCGACACCCTGGTTCCTGCCTTTCAGGTCAGGTGCTCCGCCGTGAACCGGCAGGAATTCAACGAGGGGCAGGCGTATCTCCTTTTTGCCGAACGTTCTGGTCACACCATGACCTACGGGATGGCCGTCGCCGACCTGCTCGCCTTGAGTGTGGTCAAGGACGTCTTCCTCAGCGAGGAACCAACGGATATCGCGGTGACGCCCGACGGGAGCTTTATTTACGTCGCAGGTGACGAACACCTGTTTTCCATCCAGACCGACACCTTCGAGGTAACACCGCTACCCGTACTCGTACCGGCCGGTGCGATTGCCGCCGCGCCTGCAACGACATTTGCGATGGGGCTGCTCACCGCAGTGGCCGTCACTGCAGACGGAAGCCAACTGCTAGTCGCCGGGCAGCAGCAGCCGCCGGACGTGGAGGACAATGGCTACTTGGCAGTCGTCGATACCAGTACGAACACCGTCCAAAAGGCCATTACGGCCAACATCACCGACGAGCAAGCCCACCACATCGCACTGACCCCGGATGGCCGCTATGCGATCACCAATCTGCAAATGCAGCGTATCGACATCGTCGATCTCGCGTCCTTCACCACCGCGAAGTCGGTGATGTTTAACCCGAACGCGGTCATCGCCATGGCGGTCGATCCCGGCAGTGAGTCGCTGTTCGTGGCGGTCGGGCCAATCGGGGGCGGTACCGGGTCGGTGGTGGTCGTTGATCTCGGCATCAAAGCGGTTGTGAAGACCTTCCCCCTGCCGTCGGCCCCTCACCAGCTGGCCGTCAGCCCCGACGGTCAAAGCCTTTTCGTAATGGTCGGCCAACCGGACAGCGAGGGTGGCGTGACGTCGCCGACGCTGGTCGTGTTGGACGCAAACCTGGGCACTCAGCTGCAACCCCAGCTGCAGAACGCGGGACCTTTCGCCATCGATCCGGCCGGGCAAAGCATCTACGTCTTCGACTCTGCCGCCAAAGTGCTCAATATTTTCGACCTGAACAGCTGAAGCATCGAGGAACTTCGGCCATTTCATTCATCAACAAACGTTCTTGCGCGGGCGGAGAGGAAGCCGATCGTGATCAGTCCCTACCGGCTCTACAGTTTCTGGCTGGCGTCGGACTCGACCGGGTTCAACGTCTCGTGGGAAGACCACTGGTACAACCAGTTCGAGATGAAGGACATGGTGGTGTCCTCGAACAACTACCCCATGACCAAGGCGTTTCCGCTGCCGACGTACACGTATACGGCGCGGAGTGCCACGGACGGGTCGTCGGTAGCCAACCAGACGAGGAACCCGTATATCCCCGCCCCAGGCCTCAGCACTGCGGTCTCGGTGGGAGCGGTGGCCCCGGCCCTGTTGGGCATCACCGCAGACTTCACCTATTTCGAGTCGGTGGAAATGCAGAACGGTCACTATGTAGGTATCGACGACTCGGAGCAGGCGGAGCTGTCGATCGCGGTAGACGTCTCGCGCGGGCAGGAGATCCTGTGGGATTACGCGCTCACATTTGATGCTGCCCCCCCGACGATGGTCCCGGTGGGGAGCAACCCGGTCACGCTGCCGTTCCCCGGGGACTACCGGCGGCCGGGTAATGCGCCGCTTACCGGGATGCTGACCGATGACGAACTGTGGGCGGTGGCGCACCTCGCCGGCTCGATCGGTGTCTCGGGGCCAGCGCTGTTGGGGATCTTGCTCGAACTGACCGGCGCCCGACGCAACGCCTATCACCCGGCGGGGCATTACGGGATCAGCAATCTCACGCCGGCCCAGGTGGCGGCGGGCGGCATCGCGGATGTGACGGAGGCGGCGGGCGGCATCGCGGATGTGACGGACTTCGTCAATGCATCTGTACATCGCCAGCTAGCAGTCACTGCGCAGTACCTGTCCACGCTGACGCCGGCCGTAAGTGGGGTGCTTCCGGTGTTCTTCACGCTGGCGACCGGCACACCGCAGCCGAGCGTTACGGCGACCACATCGCTGCCAGTCGG
Source organism: Mycobacterium sp. (assembly GCF_052143115.1). Classification (GTDB taxonomy): domain Bacteria; phylum Actinomycetota; class Actinomycetes; order Mycobacteriales; family Mycobacteriaceae; genus Mycobacterium. Next base: position 8,350 of record NZ_JBKQTQ010000183.1, on the reverse strand, counting down.
CGGCGTGCCGATGACCGGTGGGCAGGCCACTCAGCGGATCAACAATCGGGTGTTGCACGTTACAGACGAGTTCAAGGCGCGCCTGCCGCAACTGGTGACGCCGATAATCGGCGTCACCGGCTGACGACGCCAGTGTCCAATCGTCAGCGGGCCGAGAGCAAATTCGCTGACTCTGGGTGGGGTCAGCGCAGGTAATCCCAGGTGAGTCCGCTGTCAGCTTCACCGCCGCCGGGCCACGCGGTCCGGCCGGTCCAGGTGTAGACGCGCCCGCCGTACCACCGACCCAAGGTTCTGGTTCGGGTGAGCGTCAGGCCCGCGTCGCCGAGTTCTTCTTCGTGGATGGCCCAGTAGGTTGCGGCAAGCAGCCGGGGCGGATCGTCACGGCTCGGATCGTCACTGATCGGCTGCTCCAGCACAAGCAGGTAGGCGCTGTCACTGGTCGAGATCGGGGTCGGGACGAGCGCGCGCCACGTGTTGGGCAGCGAACTCTCCAGGGTGTAGTAGGGCACGGCGGGCGCTGCATCGGCGGGCGTCGCAGCGACATTGCCTGCCGCTGGTGTCGGCGGCGATGTGGACGTCGCGGTGCTGGCGCGTCCATAGGAGTCGCTGCGTGTATTGATGATCGCCCACCCCAGGTTGGCGGCTTCGTCGCGACGCACACTGACCTGTTCGATTGGGTCGCTGTCGAGCGTAGCGGCCAGCCGGGGCGCAAACCAGAACCATCGCGTACTCCAAGCGGCCTCGGCGGCCGTGCCGCTTTGGGTGTTGGTGATGCCGGTCGGAGTGAACATCCGGGTGTTGGCGCCGGGCCTTTCGGCCAGCGGCTGGAGTTCCAAGGGAATTCCGAACGAGTCGGTTGCGGTGACTGGTGTGCTGGCGCCGACTTCGACCAGCGCGCCGACCCGTATCCGGATCGGCGCGTAGTACCAATTGTGGTCGTAGACGGTGGTGTAGTCCACGAGCAGTAACCGGGCGAGGTCGGCGGGGTCGGCGTCGATGGCGCCGAAATCGACTTCAGCGTCTTCGTATTCCCAGAACCGCAGGGCAGGCATGCCCGGCAATCGCGCCGGCTGCGGCACGGACGCTACTGAGATAGTTTGGGCCGGAATCGGTTTCGGCGACGGCGGGGGAGCACCGGCGGCGCCGGAGGGCGGTCCGGCGAGGATGTCGGCGCTATACCAGTCCACGGCGCCGCCAGGGTGCCGGTCGATGTACAGCTGCGCGCCCGGAGCCGAGGCGAACGCCAGCGACCCCCGATATTCCAGTCGGGAGGTGTCCCATGCGGGCGGATCGACGGGGCCCGTTTCCTGCCCGGTGGGCACCCCACTGCTGCGTGCGCGCCACCACGTCTGCCAGGTGCGCAATGCGGCGGCGACGGTAGCGACGTCGGCCGCAGGGACGCCGAGTTGAGTAATGGCTGACGCCGGCATGGGCACGCTGGGGTCAGCCCAGGGGGCGATGAAGGTGTCGAGCGACGCGGCGTCAGGTGTGCTGGCTATCACGAGGGCGTCGAGGGGGCTGGGAGAGTCGAGGGGGCTGGAAGATTCCGTCGGTTTGGTTCGCCAGGGCGCTGCGTTGGGCAGTTGAGCGGCGACCTGCGCCAACCCCACCGCGCACAACGCGCGGCGGGCCGCGACGCCACCGTCGATACGCAGCCGCACCCAGGCGGTGCCGTCGTCGGGTTCGGCGTCGATGGTGGCTTCGAGCGGTCCGTCATCGACTGTCCACCCCTGCCAGGGTTGGGCGTTGGGCTGGTCGGTGTCGGGTTCGGGCCGCCACCAGGTGGGCATGTGGGTGTTGGCCTGGAAGTTCAGCGAGATCAGCGATCCGGCGTCGTCGCCGCGGAATTCGCCGAGCTGCCATTGGCGGGCCAGCATCCACAGCGGATCGGCCAGGCGGGCGGCCAGGCCGTCTTCTATGTCCGGCGAGCGCAACACCGCTGCGAAACGGGCCTGGGGCCCATTCATCAGGAAGTCGGCCGGCGTGGGGTCAGTCATCAGTCACGACCAATTCGATTCAGGAAGGTCGTCGCCGTCGACCGGTCGAGCCATCGTCCACAGGAGTGTTTGCTGCACGGCGTTCTGAACGTCGGTACGGCTCCAACCCCGTTGTGGTGCGGGCGGGACGGCCAGCAGCAGCGCTTGTGGAGCGCGGGAATCCGGGGAGTCGAATCGCAAGCTCACCGCGGCGGCATGCTCACGGCCGGTGGTCGAATCGGGTGGCGAAGCCTCATCGGTCGAATCCGGGGGCGACGTGTCGACCTTGAAGCGGAGTGGCAACGCCTCGCTCCAGTGGTCGATGCTGACCCACATCTGGGTTTGCGACGCGGGATCGCCGACATGCAGGCCGGTCAGCGCGATTCCGGAGCGGCCTCCCGGGTCGCCACCACCGATCCAGGCGCCGGGACTGTTGGGACTTGCCCACGGGCCGGTGGCGTCGGCGGTGAGGTTTTGACGCACGATCCACTGCGGGCTGCCGGCGACGCCGCAGGCTCCACTGACCATCAGCAGGTCGGCCAGCGCAGAGACGCCGGCGCACATGGGAGTGTGGCTGGCGATCCAGTCGGCGACGTCGTCGTCGCCCGCACCGGACGTGGGCTGACCGCCGGGGAGGGCGCCGTCGGCGGGGCCGATACTCGTCGACGCGGTGAACCAGTCCCCGGCCGCGGCGCGCACCGTGCTCGCGAGCTTTGCCAGCCGGGCCGAAGCGCCGGCGGCCCCGGTGGCCGTTGGCAGGTCGGCGAGGATGTCGACGACGTTGACCCACAGGCTGGTCAGTTGGGTCAGCGTGGAGGGCGGGGAGTCGAATCGCGCGCCCTGCAGGCCGAGTTTGGCCAAGTCCGTGAGCACGGACGTCGCGGCCCCGCCGCTTTTGAGGGCGTTGTGCACACTCGTCCACCAATCAGTGACCCGCGTGGTGAGCCCGTCGAGGCCTTCTACAGTGGTCGGGTCGGATGCGGGGTCGAGGACCGTGGCCGGGTTGAGCACCGGCTGAGCCTGCGTTAGCACGGCGCGGATCGCGGCGACGAGCAGCGCCGCGGCGTCGGGGCCGCCATGTCCGTCGGTGCGGTGCACCGTGATCGTGCTGCCGGCCGAGGCTGTCAGATGCGCACGTGCCCGGGCGGCCAGAGCTGAGGCGTCCGGCGGGTTGGTGAGTTCTACGACCAGGTCGATCGCCGACATCTCCAGGTCGGTGGGGGTCAGTGAGGTCACGGTGTTGCTGGTCGCGTCGGTGACATCGATGCGCCAGTCGTTGGGAGTGCCCAGCGCCCAGGCGGCGACTGCTTCGGCGGCGGGGTCGAGGTTGGCGCGTGCGGCGAATGGGCCCGAAAACCAGCTCGCATCGGAGGGGTCGGGTGTGCCGACGACCAATGCCAGGTTGTGGGTGACCGTGACCGCGGCGGTCGGTGTGGTGATGGCGTCCAGGCTCTGGGGTGGCGGGCCGGCCTTGCCGATGGTGTCGAGGGTCAGCCCGGCCCGCAGCGGCGACCCGCCGATGAGATGGTGAACCGACTCGGCGAGCAGAACGTCGCTGGCCGCGTCGACGGTGTCGTTGAGTCCATCGAGGATCGCTTGAACGGTGTCCGCGTCGGCGGCGGTCAACAGGGACACGATGGTGGCTTTGGCCTGGGGATCGCGCCGCACGGCTTCGCCGTCGACCACCAGGCGCGCGGTGCGGGATGCATCGGGCAGCCCGGTCGCCGGTACGACGGGCAATGGGTAGTGGTTGCGCAGGGGTGCGATGGCGGCGTCGAGGTGGTTGTCGTGCAGGGCGCGCTCGAGTTGGTAACCGAGGAGTACTTCAAGGGTGGAGCCATCACGCAGTCCGGCGAACAGCGTTTGAGCGCGACGGACTTGCGCGGAGGTCAGGTCGATGTTGAACGCGGTGGAGTTGTGGGCCTCGGCTCCGGCGAACAGCACGCAGGCGGTGACGGCGTGTTGCGCCGAGGGGGTCAGTGTCCAGCCGCTCTCGCTGGCGCGGGCCTCCGGAGATAGTGGTTCGACGTCGACAACCCAGCCGTACATGCCCAGGTGGATGCCGGTGGCAACGGTGGAGCGCAAGGCTTGCAGTCGGGCCGTGGCCACCGAAGTGGCCCAAGCGTCGGGCCGCTGACCCAGCGCGGTCACCGCGGCGGCTACCTGGGTGTCGACGGCACCCCAGTCGCTGGCCGCGTCGGCTTCCAGGTCACGCAGCGGTTGCAGGGCCTTCTCGAAGGCGCCGGTATAGCCGTTCCACAGGGTGGTGTCCGATCCTTTCGTGGCCACGAAGCCTTGCGCGGCCAGCAAAGCGCCCTGCCAGTGCAGTGCGGCGTAGGCCTGCACCGCCCAATACGCACCGTTGTGGTGGCACAAGTCGTTGAGGACCGGGTCCGTGGTGCTGAAAAGGTCGGTATCGATTCGGGGATCCAGCGGGCCAGCGAAGCCATGCTGGGCCATCGCGGCCAGCGGCCAGGTCGGCGGACTGGGTGGACTGTCGGCGTCGGCGGGTGGGCTGGGTGTCAGGTCGAACGGCGCGGACATACTGGGGTTGAACGGGGGGGCCGTGCCGGGAGGTGTGCTCTCGCCGCGCACGGTGTGGGCATCGTTGAGGGCGCGCAGTTGAGTCGCGGTGGGCTGGCGCTGGAGCAACCCCAGCAGGACTGGGTCCTCGTCTTGGCGGGGGTCGGCCGACAGGTGGGGCGAGAGGCCGATTAGGGCGTCGAGCCCAAGGGCGGACTTGATCACCGCGCGGTAGACGTCGTCGGCAACATCTGGCGGGTCCGTGGCCGTCCACGACGTGCCCAGGTCGGCGACCGGGAGCACCCCGTAGGGCTGACGGCCGACCCGCAGAACCGGCAACGGTCCGTCGGCACGCACGAACGAAACGAAGTGGGCGGCGATCGGATCGGTGGTCAGTCGGCCCCCTTTGGTGAGGTTGCGGTAGTAGGTGGAGATCATTTGGTGAGCACGCTCGGTGAGATTGTGGGGGTCGTTGGCTTGGGTGCCCAGTGGTGCGGCCAACAGGTCGCGGCGGCCGGGAACGCCTGGCCGTAGATCGTCGGCCAGGCCCAGCGCGTCGGCTAATGCGACGCCGGGTTGTCCGAGGCCGGGGGCGGCCGCGGCGATGGCTGCGGCCACGTCGGCGGGGCTGCGCATGGCGGGCGCGCTGCTCCACTGTGAGCGGGTGGCGTCGGTGTTGTTGGTCGGTGATCCCGGCGGCGGGTAGCCCAATCCGGACGTGTACAGGTGGCCTTGCAGGGTGCGGGCAAGCCGATCGGCTCCGTCGGCGGAGGTGGCGCTGCTGACCCCGACCACGGTGATGGAGTCGAGCGCGAGGTTAGTCCCGGTCAGCGTCGCGGTGCCGGTCAGCGGCACCCTCACGGCCATCCCGACACTCACGGCCTCGTCCAGGTCGATCATCCACTTACTGGCGCCGGTCCAGGGATGTTGATCGGCGGGGTCGTCGGGCGAGCCGCCGCCAAGCTTGCTCCAGTCGGGACCCAGGCACAGGTCGGCGGGCAGCGGCAAACCGTCCTGTTGGAAAATCTGCTTTCCTTCTCGCACGCCGGAGAAAGTGAAGTAATCGGGCAGGATCAGGCTGCTGGCGGCCTGGACTGTGGTGCGGGTACCGGGATCGCTGATGGTGGAGTCGGGTCGAGTGACCTCGACGGCCCAGGCGCCGCGGGCATTGCCGAGCTGGTTCTGCACCTGCACCCACGCTGCGGTGGGGTCGGCACCGGCGGCACACGCGGTCCAGTAGGCGGTGCCTGCGGCGTGTTCGGCTGCGGTCAGGTCGGGTTCGAAGTTGTAGCGGGCGATGTCATCGGGGATGACACGGATCGCCAGCACCGGCGGCGCCGCGTCGAGCAGGTAGCGCGTCTCCAGCCGCACCGGGGTGAGCAGCACGGGAGCGAGGTCGCTCCATAGCGGCGCCGAGGCGTCCAGCGGGTGGTGGTCAGCCATTGCCAGTGCCCACCATTTGCGAGGAGTGCAAAAAGACCCGAACGGGTGGTTGGAACGCATTGCCAGCTAGTGCGGCGCTGGTTTGGAATCCCTCGTCGAAGGGATGGTCGAGAAAGGGGTTCGACCCGGCGGGCCAGGCATCGGATTCGAAGCCGAATCGCAGGCCGGTCGGGGGCTCGATGAAGACGAAATAATACCCGGGCCCCCCGGTCAGGGTCGCGTGGTCGATGCTGAAGCCGATGATGCGTGTGCGGGCGTCGATGGCGATCATCGGGAACGTCGGCTTGGTGAACTGTGCGCTTTTGTTTGGGGTGAGGACGCCGCCGTTGACGATGGCGGGCACTGCACAGATGACCATGGCGGGGTAGCGCTGAAAGAGTTCGCTGCGAAGCATCAGCAGGGTGAGGGTGGTTGAGGCATCGCTGACGAGGTGGGTGCCCAGCGGGCTGTTCTTGTCCCATTGGTCGATGGGGGGGATGTCGTCGGGAGCGTGATCGGGGTCGGCGGTGGGCCAGAACCTCCGGACCGGGGTGCCGCGGCGATCGGTGGGAAAGCCGCGCCACAGGTATTCGTCGAGCATGGCGTAGTTCGCGCCGAGGAAGATGGCCTCGATGACCTCGGCGTTGGGTTGCAGCAGGGTCGCGGTGTCGTCGGGGAATTCCGTCGCCCCCGCCACCAGCCAATTCGGGTCCTGTTCAAGCAGTGCTAGGCCCAGCGGAGCGCCGACCTGGGGCGTGGGCAGCGCGAGTTGCATGTCGACGACCAGTTGGGCATCGACCAGATCCGTGACAGCGGGCCGAACGGCGATTGGCCCGGGAGGCCTGCTGCTCACCGGCGACGTTCCTGCGGCGGTGGTCAGTTGAGACTGCACCCGTTGGGCGACGGCGTTGATCGGCGACGGCGTTGATCCCCACACGCTGGCCGCGGCGTCACCGGTGATAAATAACGCAGTCACACCGACCTGGCCGGTGTTCGGCAGACCGTGTTGAGCGACACCGGCGGCGGAGATCGTCTGTTGGTCAACGCCGCCGGCAGTGACCATCATGGGGGTGATGCCCTGGGTCGTGGTGGTCGGCATTTCGCCCAACGCGGTCTGCACGTTGCCGACGAGTTCCCACTGCTGGGTCAGGTACTCATGGGTCTGGGTGGCCTGATTGGGGCCGACGAGGATCTGCAGTCCCCATTGAAGGGTCGCCGGCGCGGCTACGTCGGGGGAGATGGGCGCCGACGCGGGCGCTACCGTCGCGGAGATTGTGCTGACACCGGGCATGCCGAACAGCTTGCCGGTCATCGCTTTGCTGGTCAGCGCGGCGCCCGTGGGGATGATCGGCTTGCCTGTGGGGGTGATCGTGGTGTTGACCTTGATGGAGGCGAGGGTGCGAGTCAGCCGGGCGAAATGCGTACTGCCCGCGCCTTTGGGAGCAGCGGACGCCGTCAGCACGTCGGCCAACGGGCGAGGTTGGGTCGCGGCGTGCGTAGGTGTGCCGGCGGCGACCGGTAGTTGACCCGCCGCGGGGGCTTTGAGTCGGATCGCTTCATCGAGAGACAGCGGCAGCACGTGGCGGCTGTGCAGCGAGTCGGTGATCGCGAGTGCTGCGCGGGCTGCCTTGAGCTGCCGGGCTGCTTCGCGCACCTGCCCGGCCTGTTGCCAGGCCTGTGCCATCAGGTCGTCCTGGTTGGCGTTCACCCAATCCGCGCCATGGCCGGCGGCCAGTCGGCGTCGCGGATCCCGGTTGGCCATGTCGAGCCAGGTCGAGGCGGTGGCGTCGAGCTGGTCGCGCTCGACGTGGTACTGACCGCGGATGGGAGGGCACAGTTGGCGGTTGTTCACGCGGCCGTTGATGACCTGGACCAATTGTTGCGCGCTCGTGCTGAGCAGGGCTTGCTGGCCGGCGTCAAGGGACTGCGGGCCGATCGGAGCGAGCGCCGTATCGACGGGTAAGACGGTGAGCGCCGTACCCGGATCCGGTGGCGGGCCGGATTCGGGTAGCGGTTTGCTGACGTCGACGTTCGTGAACCCCAGACCGACGATCGCTCCAGGCTTGAGCGGGGTGATCCGTTTGGCGAGGGTCTCGAAGTCCAGGTTGTCGCCGGTGGTGAATGTCCAACTGTCGTAGACCGGCAGCACGACTGCTTCCGTCGCGGGGCTACTCCAGGCCGGCTCCTGGGTGGTGGCCGGCGGCGCCGTGCCCGACGCGGAGGCCACCCCTGCGGCGGCCACCCCTGCGGCGAAGGCCGGGACGAGAACCGCGCGCATCGGCACCCCGGGCGGCAGTTGGCGCGGGCACAGCAGGCGTGACCGGCCGGTGCTGCAGTCCGCTGGGTCGTCGAGCTGAGCGTGCGCCCACGCCCAGCTTTGTTTCAGGTCGGGCAGCTGGTCGGGCGGCACGCTGATCTGCGGGCAGCCG
>NZ_JBKQTQ010000182.1:0-28764 GCF_052143115.1 Mycobacterium sp. | reverse complement strand
CCGAGATCAGCCAGACCGACCCCACGGGGGTCGGCGACGCCTTCCGGGCCGGATTCCTCACGGGCCGCAGCGCGGGTCTCAGCCTGGAGCGTTCCGCGCAGCTGGGCTCGCTCGTCGCCGTGCTGGTGCTGGAGTCGACGGGAACCCAGGAGTGGACCTGGGACCACGAGATCGCGGCGACCCGGCTGGCCGGCGCCTACGGCGACGACGCCTCCGCCGAGATCAGCGCCGTGCTGGCCTGAATTCTGCTCGCCCGCTCGCCGTCAGAGCTGGACCGGGTAGTGCGGCTCGCTGATCTGCGGCACCACGCTGCCCTCGACGAAGATGGCGTGCCAAAGCATGAAGATCAGCACGGTCCACAGCCGGCGGCTGTGGTCACTGGCGCCGCTTCGGTGCTCGTCGAGCATGCGGCGCACGGCGGCTGGGTCGACAAAGTCGACCAATGAACTGGCCTGCGACGAGTCCACCAACGCGTAGGCCCACTCCAGCAGTTCGCCCGCCCTCAGCCAATGCCGGATCGGCACCGGGAACCCGAGCTTGGGCCGGTGCAGCACATGCGCCGGAACGATGGGCTCCAGCGCGCGCCGCAACGCGTACTTGGTGGTCGTGCGGGTGATCTTCGCCTCTACCGGCAACCGCGAGGCGACGGCGAACACCTCCGGGTCCAGGAACGGCACCCGAAGCTCCAGTGAGTTGGCCATCGTCATCTTGTCGGCCTTGACCAGAATGTCGCCGCGCAGCCAGGTGAACAGGTCGATGTGTTGCATACGAGCCACCGGGTCCCAGTCCGCTGATTCGGCGTACAGCGGTTCCGTCACGTCGGTATGCGTCCAATCCGGCCGGAACCCGGGCAACACGTCCTGCAGCTGCGCGTCGGAGAAGCTGCGCGCGTTGCCGTAGTAACGCTGCTGAAGCGTCAGCGATCCGCGGTGCAGCAGGCTTTTGCCGCGCATGCCGTCCGGCAGGGGTTTGGACAACGTTCCCATCGAGCGTCGCAGCGGCCCGGGCAGATAGTCGAAAGGCTTGAGCGACAACGGCTCCCGGTAGATGGTGTACCCGCCGAAAAGCTCGTCGGCGCCCTCCCCGGAGAGCACCACCTTGACGTGCTTTCGCGCCTCGCGGGCGACGAAGAAGAGTGGCACCAGCGCAGGGTCGGCCACCGGCTCGTCGAGATACCACACGATCTCGGGTAAGGCGGCGACGAACTCGTCGGGAGCCACCACCTTGGCGACGTGCCGCGCACCGATCGCTTCCGCCGATGCCACCGCGACGTCGATCTCGGAGAATCCCTCACGCTCGAACCCGGTGGTGAAGGTGATCAGCCGGGGGTTGTGCCGGATGGCCAGCGCCGCGATTGCCGTCGAGTCGATGCCACCCGACAGAAAGGCGCCGACAGTCACGTCGGCGCGCATGTGCTTGGCCACAGAATCCTCCAGCACCGCGGTGATCTCGTCGTAGCGAGCCTGCTCGGTGTCCCGGGTAATCGGTGTCGCGGCGAAGCGCGGCACGAAGTAGCGAGTCGTGTCCGGTGCGGCTGTACCAGGACGAATCCGCGCATAACAGCCGGACTCGAGCCGGCGCATGCCGCGGTGCAGGGTCTCGGGTTCGGGCACATACTGCAGCACCGTGTAGTGCTGTACAGCGCGCAAATCGATGGCTGTGTCGAAACCGATCACGTCGGCCAGTTCCAGCAGGCATTTCTTTTCGCTGGCTACCGCGGTGCCGCCGGTTCCGGTCGCCATGAACAACGGTTTGATGCCGAAAGGGTCACGGGCGCAGAATAATTCGCCGACGACGTCGTCCCACAGCGCGAAGGCGAACATGCCCCGCAGCCGGGTCAGGGCGTCGGCGCCCCAGTAGTGATAGGCGGCGACGATGGCCTCACCGTCGCCGTCGGTGGCGAAGACGGCGCCGTGCCGCTCGGCGAGCTCGGCCCGCAGCTCCAGGTAGTTGTAAATCTCGCCGTTGAACACCAACTCATACCGGCCCGGGCTTTCCGGTGGCCCCCAGCGCAGCGGTTGATGCGAGTGGGCGATGTCGATGATGGACAGCCGGTTGAAGCCGAACACGACGGTCCCGGCGGGATCGGCCCAGGTGCCCGGCTCGTCGGGTCCACGGTGGCGCATCAGGTGCGATGCGCGGGCGACGGCGTCGGCCGTAGCGCGGGCACCGCTCGACGAGTCACCGCCGGCCGCAGCGCTCACGAAGGCCAGCAGTCCACACATCGCGCCCAGTATGCCGCAACGCGGCAAGGTCGGAGCTGCCGCAGGTCGCGGGCCGGCCGGCGGTCGGGGGGCGGGCGCGGGGGCTCCGACACGGCTTGATTACCTGGCGTGGTCTACGCTGCGTAGTATTCGACATGCTTGCTGTCGGTCCCAGCTTGTGATTCAGGAGGAGCCACGGTGACACCTCGCGGACCAGGCCGTTCGCAGGGCTTGTTGGGAAGCCGCTCCGCAGGCTCCCGCCGGCTTCGACTGCTGGTTTTGGCCGGCCTGCTCGGCACGCTGGCGGTCACGCTGAGCGGATGCAGTTGGTCGGAGGTCTTGGGCATGGGCTGGCCGAGGGGCATCACCCCGGAGGCCGACTACAACCGGCAGCTGTGGGTCGGCGCAGTGATCGCATCCCTGGTGGTCGGCGCGATCGTCTGGGGCCTGATCTTCTGGACCAGCGCTTTTCACCGCTGGAAACCCACCGACACCGAATTGCCCCGCCAGTTCGGCTACAACATGCCGCTGGAGCTGGTGCTGACCGTGACGCCGTTCCTGATCATCTCGGTGCTGTTCTACTTCACCGTGGTGGTGCAGGAGAAGATGCTGCACCTGGCGTCCGACCCGGAGGTCGTGGTCGACGTCACGTCGTTCCAGTGGAACTGGAAGTTCGGTTACCAGAAGGTCGATTTCAAGGACGCCACGCTCAATTTTGACGGAGCCGACCCGGCCCGCAAAGCGGCAATGGTCTCCAAATCGGAAGCCCAGAACAAGCAGGGTGAGGAGATTCCCGGTCCCGACCATGGAATCACCATGCAAGACCGCAGCTATCTGAACTACGACAAGGTCGAGACGGTGGGTACCAGCACCGAGATCCCAGTACTGGTGCTGCCTGCGGGCAAGCGCATCGAGTTCCAGCTGGCCTCCGCCGACGTCGTCCACGCTTTCTGGGTGCCGGAGTTCCTGTTCAAGCGGGACGTGATGCCCTATCCGCATGAAAACCATTCGGTGAACGTCTTCCAGGTCGCTGACATCAACCAGACCGGGGCATTCGTGGGTCGCTGCGCCGAAATGTGCGGCACCTATCACTCGATGATGAACTTCGAGGTCCGGGTGGTGCAGCCCAACGACTTCAAGGCCTACCTGCAGCAGCGGATCGCCGGTAAGACCAATGCCCAGGCCTTGCAGGCGATCGCCCAGTCGCCGGTCGCGGTCACCACTCACCCGTTCGAGACCCGCCGCGGCGAGCGTGCGCCCCAAGCGAGTAACTAGGAAGCCCCCATGCATATCGAAGCCAGGCTGTACGAATTCGTGGCCGCGTTCTTCGTGTTCTGCACGGTGCTTTACGCCGTGCTGACCAGCTTGTTCGCCACCGGGGGCATCGAGTGGGCCGGCACTACGGCGCTGGCGCTGACCTCTGGAATGGCGCTGATCGTGGCGACGTTCTTCCGCTTCGTGGCACGCCGGCTCGACACCCGCCCCGAGGATTACGAGGGCGCTGAGATCAGCGACGGCGCAGGCGAACTGGGTTTTTTCAGCCCGCATAGCTGGTGGCCGATTCTGATCGCGCTGTCCGGCTCGGTAACCGCGGTCGGCATTGCGTTGTGGCTGCCGTGGTTGATCGTCGCCGGGGTGGTGTTTGTCCTGAGCTCGGCGGCCGGGTTGGTCTTCGAGTACTACCTCGGTCCGGAGAAGCACTAGTCGGCGCCCGCAAAGGTCACAATCAGGGCATCAGTTGATCCGTGACCCGTTCACCGAGAATGCCGCGCAGGTAACGGTTGGGTAGGGTTTCCGAGGCACAATGAGGAACATCGGAGCGCGCGCTCAACAACACAGCCCCGGTGCTGCGCGCGTCGGTGAAGTAGTCGGACAGGACAGGCAAACATGAGCGGGCCCAATCCACCAGGACCGGAGTCCGAAGAAGTGGAACCCGGAGTCGAGCCCAGCGAAGGCGACACCGAATTCGAAGAGGGCGGCAGCGAATTCGGCGAGAAGTTGACCGGGGACGGGACCGAACAGGACGGCGAGACAGCCCGGACCGATATCTATTCGCGGGCTTACTCGGCTCCGGAGTCCGAACACGTCACCAGCGGCCCGTATGTGCCCGCCGACCTGGACCTCTACGACTACGACAGGTACGACGAGCTAGCCGACGAAGACGCCACGGCGCCACGCTGGCCGTGGATCGTCGGCATTGCCGCGATTGCCGCCGCGATCGCCCTGGTGGTGTCGGTGTCGCTGCTGTTCGCTCGCACCGGTACCAACCAGATGGCGACACCCAGCACTGCGCCCACATCGACGCCGCCGATGCAGGACGAGATCATCGTCACCACACCGCCACCCGCGCCGCTTCCGCCGCCGCCGACCAGCGTCCCGCCACCACCACCGCCGCCGCAGACCAGCGAGGCTCCGCCACCGCCGCCTCCGCCGCCGACCGAGGCACCGCCGCCACCGCCTGCTCCTGCACCGGCCCCTGCACCGGCGCCCCCCGCCGCGGCGCCGCCGCCCGCGGGCGCCCCTCCCGCAGCACCCCGGCAGGTCACCTACTCGGTGACCGGCAGCAAGGCGCCGTTTGACCAGATCACGATCACCTATACCGACGCCTCTGGAATGCGACGGATCCTGAACAACGTCTACATCCCGTGGACCCTCACGCTGACACCGATCTCGCAGTCCGATGTCGGTTCGGTCGAGGCGTCCAGCTTGCTGCGGTTGAGCAAGCTCAACTGCTCGATCACCACCAGCGACGGCAAGGTGTTGTCATCGAACGAAAACAACCAGCCGCAGACGAACTGCTGATGGTCGACCGGTACTCCCAAGTCTGGGGCGCGCGGGGCAAGATCGCGCCCGTTACCGCCGATCGCATACTGGTTGGGTCGTGCGCCGTCGTCTGGCTGGCGTTGGTGGGGATGAGCGTGGCGGCCATCGTCGCGCTGACGGACCTCGGCCGGGGCTTCCACGACCCGAAAGGGAACCCGCACACCTCGTCGGTGCTCTACGCGATCATCGTCATCTCCGCGCTGATCATCTTGGCGTCGATTCCGATGCTGCTGCGTGCCCGTCGCACCACGCGGGACGGGCCGCTCACGCGATCGGCGAGGGCGACAGCACGCACAACGAGTGGGCAGCCCATCAGGGCCGAGCACACGCCTGCGCCGACGATCACGGGGCAGGGCCATACCGAGCGGTTGACCACGCTACGGCCGGCCTTGTCGGACGCGGCAGTGGACCGCGTCTGGCTGCGCGGCACCGCCGCTTTGATGATCACCATAGGGGTAGCGCTGCTCGCGGTCGCGGTGGCCACCTACCTGATGGCCATCGGCCACGATGCCTTCTCGTGGACCAGCTACGGGATCGCCGGCTTCGTCACGCTGATCATGCCGTTGGTGCCGTGGCAACAGCTGCGCCAGCTACGCCGCACGCTCGCCGCATAACCGTCCAAGCGGTTCGCTGCTAGTGGTGGCCGTTCGATGAGCCGTTGCTGCCGTCCTGGTGCTCCCGCAGTGCGGTGAGGGCGCGTTGTTCGGCGGCGTGGTGGGCCTCGGAGAGCGCGGCGTCTTCGGACGCGGGGTCGGCGAACAGGAAGCTGCCCGAGCCCGGTGAGCCGCCAGAGCCGAGCTTGTTCATCTTGACCGGTACCGCGGCGCCTTGGTATTCCAGCGGCACGGGGTGGCCGTGGTCGTCGACGGGGCCCAGTGGCTGGTGTAGTTCGATGTAGGCGCCGTCTGGCAGGCGTTTGATGATCCCGGTTTCGATGCCGTGCTCGAGGATGGCGCGGTCGCTGCGTTGCAGGCCGATGGCCCATCGGTAGGTGATGAAGTAGACGAACGGCGGCAGCACGATCATGCCGATGCGCCCGATCCAGGTCGTCGCGTTGAGCGAGATGTGGAATTTCCAGGCGATGACGTCGTTCATCGCGCTAAGGGTGAGCACCATGTAGAAGGCGATCGCCATGGCTCCGATCGCGGTGCGTACCGGCACATCACGCGGGCGCTGCAGCAGGTTGTGGTGGGCGTAGTCACCGCTGAACCGCTTCTCCAGGAACGGGTAGATAATCAGCAGCGCGAAAACCAGGCCCATGATTATCGCGACCCAGACCACCGCGGGGATGGTGTGGTGGCCGATGTAGAACTCCCACGACGGCCAGATACGGGCCAGGCCTTCGGTCCACATCATGTAGAAGTCGGGCTGGCTGCCTGCTGAAACTTGAGATGGCTTGTAGGGACCCAGGTTCCAGATCGGGTTGATCTGCAGCAGGCCACCCATCAGGCCGAGAATCCCGGTGGTCAGCGCGAAGAAGGCGCCTGATTTGACGGCGAATATCGGCATCACTCGCACGCCGACGACATTGTGCTCGGTCCGTCCGGGGCCGGGGAACTGGGTGTGCTTCTGGAACCACACGAACGCCAGGTGTGCGCCGATCAGCGCCAGCATGATCCCCGGCAGCAGCAGGATGTGCAGCCCGTACAGGCGCGGGATGATGTAGCCGGCCGCGGTGCAGTTGTCTCCCACACCGCCGCAGGGGAAGTCACCGCCAAACAGGGCCCAGTGCAGCCAGGTGCCGATCACCGGCATTCCCAGCGTGATTGAGGAGAGTGCGGCACGCAGGCCGATGCCTGACAAGAGGTCGTCGGGCAGCGAGTAGCCGAAGTAGCCCTCGAACATGGACAGGATCAGCAGCAGTGAACCGATGACCCAGTTGGCTTCGCGGGGCCGCCGGAACGCACCGGTGAAGAAGATACGGGCCAGGTGCACCATGATCGCGGCGGAGAACATCAGCGCGGCCCAGTGGTGCACCTGGCGGACGAACAGGCCGCCGCGCACCTCGAAGCTGATGTCGAGTGTGGACGCGTAGGCCTTCGACATTTCCACGCCGCGCAGCGGCTGGTAGGCGCCGTTGTAGGTGACGTCGTTCATGGAGGGGTCGAAGAACAGCGTGAGGTAGACGCCGGTCAACAGCAGGATGATGAAGCTGTACATCGCGATCTCACCGAGCAGGAACGACCAGTGCGTCGGGAACACCTTGTTGAGTTGGCGGCGCACCGCAGCCGAGGGGTGATAGCGGGTGTCGATATCCTCGGCCTGGCGGGTCAGGACGTCACCGATCTGGGGCGGTTTGGGCGGACTCAGTTTTGGACTCATGATGTTGTGCGCTCCCAAAATGCCGGTCCGACAGGCTCGATGAAGTCGCCGTTGGCGACGAGGTACCCGTCGGCGTCAATGGTGAGGGGCAGCTGTGCCAACGCGCGCGCGGCCGGCCCGAAAATCGGTGTGGCGTAATGCAATGCGTCGAACTGCGACTGGTGGCATGGGCACAGGATGCGATAGGACTGCTGCTCGTAAAGCGATGAGGGACAACCCAGGTGCGAGCAGACCTTGGTGAAGGCGAACAGCTCACCGAAGTTGAAGCTCTCCTGGCCTTTTCGCTTCACTACCCGCGACATGTCGGCGGGCTTGATGCGGATCAGCATCACCGGGTTGCGGACGGCGGTCAGGATGGCTGTCAGCTTTTCGTGTGATTCCACCGTGGTGCCGTCACCGTCGGACTCGCGCCACGGGAAGACCGTCTCCATGCCGCCGGCTTCGATGTCTTCGGGCCGCATCTTGACGAATGGCGCTCCTAGGCTTTCGCCGGTGGACCGGGCCACGTGGATCGTCTCGCCGTGATAGCGCGGCGTCCAGCCCGAGGTCCACAGCACGGCTTTCTTGCCGTCGGCGGTCTGCACCACCGGTTTCCACGGGTTCTCGATAAGGCCGCCGGCAAATGCCACCAGAGTGCCGAGCCCGAATGCGCCGAGCCCGGCGCCCAGCGACAGGCCGATCAGTTTGCGGCGCCGCAGCGTCGAACCCTCGAACGCGTCGGTCAGGTTGGCGGCCACGGTCTTGCGGTCGATCTCGGCAGACCCGGAGCCGGCGCCGTCGTGGCGGTCCTGAATCGAAATCTCTTCGGGGATGAACTTTTTCTGGAAGAGCACCGCGCCCACGGCGATGCACAGAACGGACAGCCCGAAAGTCAGGCCGTAGAGCGGGGTAGTCAGGGAGTACAAGAAGCTGCCCTGGGCTCCATGCGGTTTGTACTCCCACGGCCAGAACAGAAAAACGACCAGCAGCGCGAACCCGAAGAACCCGCCCAGCAAAAGCCATGTCGCGACGAGGCGTTCGGCCCGCTTCTCGGCCTTGGTGCCGGCAACCGGCCACCGCGGCTCCTTGTAGACGGTCTCCACGCCATCGATCCGGCCGCCGAGAACGACGAGTTCGTCACGCGACATGGCGTTCAGTTCGGCATCGGTGGGCTGGCCGGTGCCTTTCGCGTCGTCACTCATTGTGCGCCGCTCCTCCTCATCGCTTCGCTCTGCATCGTCGCGACGCTCATGATCGTGCCCCAATCCAGAGCGCCGCGCCGATGATGGCGACCATCCCGATGATCCACATCGCCATGCCCTCGGGGGCGGGGCCGAACCCGCCCAGGCCGTTGCCGCCCGGACTACGTTCCTCCGTAACGGATTTCACGTAGGCGATGATGTCTTTCTTGGCATCGAAGGAGAGCTGACGGTCGGAGAACTTCGGCATGTTCTGCGGACCGGTCAGCATCGCGTCGAGGATCTGCTGCTCGTTGGCCGGCTCCAGGTCGGGCGCGAATTTGCCGGACGACAGCGCGCCGCCCTTACCGGTGAAGTTGTGACACGAGGAGCAGTTCAGCCGGAACAGGTCGCCGCCGCGGCCGATGTCATCACCGCGCAGCGAATGCATCGCGATACTGCCGTCGGGGTTGCGCACCACGGTGGGTCCGCCGCCGTTGGCTTCCACGTAGGCGCCCAGCGCGTCGATCTGCGGGCCGTCGAAGATCGGGTCTTTGCGGACCGCCTGGGCTTCCCCGCGCACCGCCGGCATCCGGCCCGAAGACAGCTGGAAATAGACCGCGGCCTCGCCGACGCCGATCAGGCTCGGCCCGCGGTCGGGCACGCCCTGCAGGTTGGCGCCGTGGCACGTCACGCACGAGGTGTCGAAAAGCTGCTTCCCGGTCCGCAGCAGCGCCGACGACGACTCGTCTGCAACAGCCACTTGCGGGCTGGGGGTCAAGACGGCGGCCAGCCCACCGGCCGCCGAAAGTGCCACCACCAGCAGCAGTCCCGCCGACAAACGGCGGCGCAGGCGACGCCGCGCCCGATCACTCAGCGATCGGGCCAAACCCAGTCTCTTCAACCGAGCACTCCTGTCCTTGCGCGCGCTGGTCATCGGATGAAATAGATCGTGGCGAACAAGGCGATCCAGACGATGTCGACGAAGTGCCAGTAGTAGGAAACGACGATCGACGCGGTCGCCTGCGCCGGGGTGAACTTGCTCATCGTGGTTCGGGCCAGCAGGAAGATGAAGGCGATCAGCCCGCCGATGACGTGCAAGCCGTGGAAGCCGGTGGCCAGATAGAAAACGCTGCCGTAAGCGCTGCTGGGGATGGTGGTCCCGTGGCTCATCAGGTGGTGGTACTCGTAGGCCTGCCCGAGGACGAAAAACAATCCCATCGCAAAGGTGAGCACATACCAGCGGCGCAACCCGAACACGTCGCCGCGCTCCGCCGCGAAAACCCCCATCTGGCAGGTGAACGACGAGGCGATCAGCACCAGCGTGACCGGGACGGCTTGGTAGAGGTTCAGTTCGGTCGGCGGAGGCGGCCAGTTGCCGCCGGCCTGGGCGCGCGCCGTGAAGTAGAACGCGAACAGCCCAGCAAAGAACATCAGTTCACTGGAAAGCCAGACTATGGTGCCGACACTGACCATGTTGGGTCGGTTGAGCGAATGTACGCGCGCCGTGATTGCAGTACCCGAGGTCCCTACCGCACTCGTCACATCCGCAAGTATGACGCTTTGTAGTTGTCGACCTCCACTCGGGGCGGGAATTTGACGAACGGAATTTTGTTTCGTCGCGCCCGGCTTGGCCGAGCTTGCGATCGCCATGGGACCATCTGCGGTGTGGCGGTGTCAGCTTCCGGGTCATCGCAGCGGCCCCCGGGCGAACCGCTGTCGTGGCCGCAGGTCCTCACGACGTTGACCGCGGGGCACAACCTGCCACGCGGTCACGCCGGCTGGGCCATGGAGCAGATCATGACCGGATCCGCGACCCCGGCACAGATCGCTGCCTTCGCCGTAGCGCTGAAGATGAAGATCCCGACGGCCGCGGAGGTCACCGAGCTGGCCGACGTGATGCTGCAGCACGCCCGCCGGCTGCCCACCGAGCAGATCGGAACCGACACCGTCGATGTGGTGGGCACCGGTGGTGACGGCGTCAGTACCGTCAACCTGTCCACCATGGCGGCGATCGTAGTGGCGGCGGCCGGCGTGCCGGTGGTCAAGCACGGCAACCGGGCGGCCTCCTCGCTGGCCGGCGGCGCCGACACCCTGGAGGCGCTGGGGGTTCGCATCGATCTGGGTCCCGACGACGTCGCACGCAGTGTCGCCGAAGTTGGAATCGGATTCTGCTTCGCGCCGCAGTTTCATCCGTCGTACCGGCACGCGTCGGTGACGCGTCGTGAAGTCGGTGTGCCGACGGTGTTCAATCTTCTTGGGCCACTGACCAATCCGGGACGACCACGAGCCGGGCTGATCGGCTGTGCGTTCGCCGACCTGGCCGAAGTGATGGCGGGCGTTTTCGCCGCACGCCGGTCCAGTGTTCTGGTGGTGCACGGTGATGACGGCCTCGACGAGCTGACCACCACCACGACCAGCACGATCTGGCGAGTACAGGCCGGCACGGTGGACAAGCTGACATTCGATCCCGCCGGGTTCGGGTTCGCCCGCGCCGAGCTCGACGACTTGAAGGGCGGCGATGCGACGGCCAATGCGGCGGAGGCACGCTCGGTGCTGGCCGGCGCAAAGGGCTCGGTGCGCGACGCCGTCGTGCTCAACGCCGCGGGCGCGATCGTGGCCCATGCCGGGCTATCCAGCCGCGCCGAGTGGCTGCCGGCGTGGGAAGACGGGCTGCGCCGCGCCGCCGACGCGATCGACAGCGGAGCGGCCGAACAGCTGCTCGCGCGATGGGTGCGGTTCGGCCAGCAGCTCTGAGTCCCGGCTCGTTACAGCTTGTTCGGCGGCCACCCGCGCCGAGCGGGCCGATGCGGCCCATCCCGCCCACGGGCCGGCGGATCCCAACGGGGAACACCAGCCGGCTGCATCGTCGCCGCCGGTGCTCTTGCGGCGCTCCTCATCGCTCCGCTCTGCATCGTCGCCGCCGGTGCTGACACACACGATGCGCACCCCCGGTGCCGCCAGCCAGCGCACGATCAGGGCCGTCTCCTCCACCAGCGCGCCGCCCAGCGGGGCGGGCTGCTGCAGGACCACCTGCGCGCCCGCCCGGATGGCGTCGACGACGGGCATCGGCGGCACGCCGCGACGGGCGGTGCCTGCCGCGGCGAGCTGGCCGTAGCGGATGACGGCCAGCTGCCAGCCCCCGTCGCCGTCGGGGGCGGCGGCAACCAGCTCCGGCAGCGTGGCCAACGCACGCAGGCGCTGGCCACGCCAGAGCACCTCCACCGCGGTCACGGTGTGGTCGCGCAGCCGGGCGGCGCTCTCGTAGCGCTGACGACCGGCCAGGTCGGCGATCTGCTGGACGGCCGCGGCCAAAGCGGTGTTGTCCACGCCGTCGATCAAGGCCGCGGCGCGACCGGGCGCCGCGGCGTATTGGCCGGCCATCACATCACGAGCAGCGGGGCACGGCGAAACCTCATGCTGCGGGCAGGCCGGTCCGTGCAGCGCCGAACGGGCCAGCCGCTTGGTACAGGTGCGCACCCCGGTGAACCGCGCCAGCAGCGCGGCGGTGTCGGCGGCGTCGGCTCGGGAGCGAAACGGGCCGACCGCGCGATCGTGACGCGGCGTTCGCACCGCCGAAAACCGAGGGAATGCCTCGTTGCTCAGCACTATCCACCACCAGCGATGCGGGAATCTCGACCGGCGGTTGTACGGCGGGGCATGCGCGCTCAGCATCCGCAGTTCGCGAACACCGGCTTCCAACGCATGCGCGCATTCGACGTGCTCGACGGTGCCTGCCAGCGCGACCATCTCTTTAATCCGGCCGCGCTGATCTGAGCCGTTGAAGTACTGACTTACCCTGCGCCGCAAGTCAATTGCAGTGCCGACATAGAGCACCTCGCCCGTCGGCCCACGGAACAGATAGACCCCCGGCCGGTGCGGCAACCCCTCGGCCAGCACCCGCTTGCGCCGTTGCGCCGGCGTCACGTCGGGCAGATACGAGCGCAGGTCGGCGTACGTGTGCACACCCTGATTGCCCACCCGCTCGATGAGCGCGTGCAATACATCGACGGTGGCCCGCGCGTCATCGAGTGCCCGGTGGGTGGGCTCGCTGGCGACGGCGAACAGCCGCGCCAGCGCTGCCAGCCGCACGCTGGGGGCTTCCTCGCGGCTGAGCACCCTGCGGGCCAGTTGAACGGTGCACAGCACTTGCGGCCGCCGCCATCCGATGCCGCACCGGTCGGCGGCGGCCCGCAAAAACCCGATGTCGAACCTGGCGTTGTGGGCCACCAGGACCGCGTCGCGAGCGAACTCGAAAAACATCGGCAACACCGCGCCGATGGTCGGTGCATCGCACACCATCGCTGTGGTGATGCCGGTCAGCTGCACGATCTGCGGCGGGATGCTGCGCTGTGGGTCGATCAGGGTGCCGAACTCGCCCAGCACCACACCGCCGCGTACTTTGACCGCCCCGATTTCGGTGATGGCGTCGGCGGCCGTCCCATCTCCGCCGGTCATGCGCCCGCCGGTGGTCTCCAGGTCCACGACGACGAAGGTGGTTTCGCGCAGCGACATTTCTGCGGCCCCGTCGAGGTCGGGGAGGCTCAGCTGCTCGGCGGGGGGCGCGCCCATGGCCGCGACGTTAGGCAGTCGCACCGACATGGACGGGATTTGGCGCGGCGCGTCGGCAGGAGCAGCGTCGGGTTAAACATGTCGGTGCCCGCGGTTAGCGTGACGGCAAGGCCGACCACGAACACCGAGAGGACCAGCCAGATGGCGCACACCAGCGAGCCTGATTGGGCGGCGGCAGTCCCGCCCGACCCGGCGGAACCAATGGTTATCGACTGCGACGACTGTGCAGTACGCGGTCCCGGGTGCCGCGACTGTGTCGTCAGCGTGATACTCGGGGTACCGGAAACTTTGCTGGAGGATGAGCGCGCCGCGTTGGAGGTGCTCGCCGAGGCCGGATTGGCGCCGAAGTTGCGGCTGGTTCCGATTCATCGACACCGACCCGGGGTAGCTTAACGACCTTCCGTTGAAATCTGGCTGTTTTCTTAATCATCCAGTGTTGAACAACGCCGATGCCGTTTCGTAACCTATCTGAGACCTAGAGCAGACTCGGTGGTCACGCCGACGGGTTTTAAGGATGCAAAATCTTGGGTTTCGGGCTTAACGGTGGCAGCGTGCGTTTGCGCGCAGCCACGCGTTTGGCTATCGGAGCGGTAGCCGGGTTCGTTGCCCTCTCCGGAGTTGCCGCCAGCAATGTGCTGGCCGACCCAGGCAATGACCCGATGGCAAAGCTCAGCGAGCTGTCACGGCAGGCTGAGCAGACCACCGAGGCGATGCACAGCGCCCAGCTCGACCTCAATAACAAGCTGGCCGCGCAGCGAGCCGCCGACAAGAAACACACCGATGACTTGACCGCTGCCGACGCTGCGAAGTCGCGACTGGCAACGTTTCAGGCCGGTGTCGACAAGTTTGCGGCAGCGATGTACATGGGTGGCCGCACCGACAGTATGAACGCCATCCTGAGTGCCGAGTCACCCCAGCAACTGATCGGCAAGTTGGCCGTGCAGCGGGTGATGTCCACCGCCATGCTCGCGCAAATGGCGAACTACCGCGCCACCCGCGAGCAGGCCGCCCAAGCCGAAACGGCATCGGCGAAATCGGCCGCCGACGCCAAGACCGCGGCAGAGCAGGCCGCCGCGGTACGCGCCAGCCTGCAGTCCAAGCAGAGCCAGCTGCAGCTGCAGATCGGCATCGTCAAGTCCCAGTACCTCGCATTGAACCCGAACCAGCGCACCGGGCTGGCCGCACCCGGGCCGGTCCCGCCGCCCGCGGCCATGGCCGCCGCCGCTCCCGCTCCGGCCGCGTTACCGCCGGGCGACGGACAGCCGGGTGGTGGTCCTGGGTTCGGCGCCGCACCCGGCAGCGGTCAGGGCGCTATCGCTGTTCAGGCCGCGTTGACCCAGGTCGGCGCGCCCTACTCCTGGGGTGGCGCCGCGCCCGGCGGGTTCGACTGCTCCGGCTTGGTGATGTGGGCATTCCAGCAGGCCGGCATCGCGCTGCCGCACTCCAGCCAGGCGCTGGCCCACGGCGGGCAACCGGTCTCGCTGTCGGACCTGCAGCCCGGTGACGTGCTGACCTTCTATTCCGACGCATCCCATGCCGGCCTCTACATCGGTGACGGCCTCATGGTCCATTCGTCCACCTACGGCGTGCCGGTGCGGGTGGTGCCGATGAGTTCGTCCGGCCCGATCTACGACGCCCGCCGCTACTGACCGCCGACGGTCTCACCGTCGCCGCTGGCTGCTGGCCTGCGTACTAGCCACCGAACTGGTCTTCGCCGCCGTCGCCGTGGTCCGTCCAGGACGGACGGCCCCTGCGCAATCTGACCACCCGGCCTCACCCGCGGCGGTCGGTACCACAGCTCCGCGGCTCGTCGTTGCCGCCGACCGCACCGTGCGGATGACCAATCTCGGCGGCCAGCAATCGGAGGTCCTGCTGAACCGTGTTGCGGCGGACATCGGTCAGGCGGTCGACGCGGTGGAGGCATTCTGGGGGACCGACTGGCCGCGTGATATCGCCGTGGTGGCCACCGGCTCACAGCGGCAGTTCGAGACCGAAGCCGGCGGTGGGCCCGCGGCGCAGTGGGCCGATATCGCGGCGGTGGCCGTCGCCGACCGGGTGGATCCGGCCCGACGAATCGCGATCGGCCAGCGGATCGTGTTCGCCCCCGGGGCGGTCGGCATGAGTGCATCAGCATTACGAATCGTGTTGAACCACGAGCTTTTTCACTATGCCGCGCGCGCCGACACGGCAGTGGACGCGCCCCGGTGGCTGACCGAAGGTGTGGCTGATTATGTCGCCCGGCCAGCCACGCCGGTGCCCGAGGTGACGCCACTGCCGACGGCGTTGCCGTCGGACGCCGACCTGGCCGCGCCGGGGCTGCAGCGTTCGTTGGGCTACGACCGGGCATGGTGGTTCGCGCGTTTTGTCGCCGACACCCGCGGGTCGGCGACGCTGCGCGCATTTTACCGGGCCGGATGTGGTGTAGGGCACGCCGAACTGCCCACCGCCGTGCATAACGTCCTGGGCTCCGACATGGCGGGCGTGCTAGCCGACTGGCAGCAGTGGCTGACCCGTCAATCCGCACGCTGATAGCTTCGGGCTAGCCTACGCAGGTGTCTCGGGTCCTGCTGGTAACCAACGACTTTCCACCTCGACGCGGTGGCATCCAGTCCTATCTGGTTGAGCTGGTTAGTCGACTGGCCGGGGAGCACACCGTGACAGTGTATGCGCCGCAATGGAAGGGCGCCGACGCCTTTGATGCTCAGACCGCGGGCTATCGGGTGGTGCGCCATCCCGGGACGTTGATGTTGCCCGTGCCCAACGTCGACGTCCGGATGCGACGGCTGATCGCCGAGCACGGCATCGACACCGTCTGGTTCGGCGCGGCCGCGCCGTTGGGCCTGCTGGCGCAACGCGCCCGTCAAGCCGGCGCAACCCGGGTGGTGGCCAGCACCCACGGCCACGAGGTGGGTTGGTCGATGCTTCCGGTGGCACGGTCGGTGCTGCGTCGCATTGGTGACGACAGCGACGTCGTCACCTTCGTCAGCCGCTATACCCGTGGGCGGTTCGCCTCGGCGTTCGGGCCGGAGGCCGCACTGGAGCACCTGCCGCCCGGGGTGGACATCGACCGGTTCCGTCCCGATCCGGCAAGCCGCGCCGAACTGCGGGCCCGCTACCGGCTGGGCCAGCGGCCCACGGTGCTGTGCCTGTCGCGGCTGGTGCCGCGCAAGGGGCAGGACACGCTAATTCGGGCGCTGCCGGCAATCCGGCGGCGCGTGGATGGGGCAGCGCTGGTCATCGCGGGCGGTGGCCCTTACCTAGAGACGCTGCGCCAACTGGCCGAGCGGTTTCGCGTCAGCGAACACGTGACGTTCACCGGCGGGATCGCGGCCGCGGAGCTCCCCGCCTACCACGCGATGGCCGACGTGTTCGCGATGCCGTGTCGCACCCGCGGCGCCGGACTGGACGTGGAGGGACTGGGCATCGTATTTCTGGAAGCTTCCGCGACCGGCGTACCGGTGATCGCCGGATGCTCGGGCGGCGCTCCGGAAACCGTGCGGCACAACAAGACTGGGCTACTCGTTGACGGGCGTTCGGGCGGCCAGATCGTCGACGCCGTCACCGAGTTGCTCGCTGACCCCGATCGGGCCGCCGCAATGGGCGCCGCCGGGCGAGAATGGGCCGTCGCGCAGTGGCAATGGGACGCGTTGGCCGCGCGGCTGTCCGAGTTGGTCCGCGGCTAGCCCTTCGCGTAGATCGCCTCGATGTCGTGAGCGAACTTCTCGGCCACCACCTTGCGCTTGACCTTCAGTGTGGGGGTGAGTTCCCCAGTGTCCTCGGTGAAGTCGACGGGCAGGATGCGGAATTTGCGGATCGACTCGGCGTGCGACACCGCCAGGTTGGCCTGCTTGACGGCCGCGTCCACCTCGGCGATCAGGTCAGGGTCGTTGACCAGATCGCCCACCGATGCTCCGGCGGGCTTGCTGTTGCGCTGCTTCCAGCCCTCGAATGCCTCGGGGTCGATGGTGATCAGCGCCCCGACGAACGGGCGGGCATCTCCGACGACCATCGCCTGGCTGATCAGCGGGTGCGCTCGCAGCTGGTCCTCCAATACGGCGGGGGCGACGTTTTTGCCTCCCGCGGTGACGATGATTTCCTTCTTGCGGCCGGTGATCGTCAGGAACCCGTCGCCGTCGACCGCGCCGAGGTCACCGGTCTTGAACCAACCGTCTGCCAGCGCTTCGTCGGTGGCCTGTTGGTTGTGCCAGTAGCCGTGGAACACCACGCCGCCGCGCACCAACAGCTCGCCGTCATCAGCGATGCGCATGCTGTTGCCCGGCAACAGCTTTCCGACGGTCCCGACTTTCAGGGCACCGACCTGGTTGACGGTGATCGCGGCGCTGGTCTCGGTCAGCCCGTAGCCCTCGTACATGGTGAGACCAACGCCGCGGTAGAAGTGGCCCAGCCGCGCGCCCAGCGGTGCGCCGCCCGAGACAGACGCACGGCAGTCGCCACCCAGCGCGGCGCGCAGCTTGTGGTAGACCAGCCGGTCGAACAGCGCGTGCTTGGCCCGCAGCAGCAGACCGGGGCCGCCGTGGTCTTGCGCCTCGCTACAGTCGACTGCGGTCTGCGCGGCGATCTCGAAGATGCGGCCCTTTGCCGTCGTTGGCGGCGTTTTGCGCGGCGGTGTTGTACACCTTCTCGAACACCCGGGGCACCGACACCACGACCGTCGGCTTGAACACCGCGAACATCGGCACCAGATTCTTGATGTCACTGCTGAACCCGACGACGACCTTGTTGTGGAAGGCACACAAGGTCAGTGCGCGGGCCAACACGTGTGCCAACGGCAGGAAAACCAGCAGCCGCTCACCCTGGCGCAGCAGCGTCGGCAGAACCGCCTTGGCACCCCGGGTTTCGTAGACGAGGTTGGAATGGGTCAGCTGGCAGCCCTTGGGGCGCCCGGTGGTACCCGACGTGTAGATCAGCGTCGCCGGATCTTCACTGCGCAACGCTTCGACGCGGGCGGTCAGCTCGGCCGGGTCGACCGAGGCGCCATCCTGCTCGAGTTGCTCGAGGGCTTTGCCGCCCGAACCGTCGATTTGCAGCACGCGCCGCAGCTCAGGCAAGTCACCGGTGAGCTCGGTGACCATCGTCGCGTGGGCGTCCGTCTCGGCGAACGCGACCACCGCTGCCGAGTCGGTCAGCACCCAGCGCACCTGCTCGGCCGACGACGTCTCGTAGATCGGGACGGTGACCGCGCCTACCGACAGGATCGCCAGATCGAGGATCGCCCACTCGTAGCGGGTGGCGGAAAAGATAGCCACCCGGTCGCCGGCCTGCACCCCTAGTGCGATCAAACCCAATGCGGCCGATCGGATTTGGGCGGCCGCGGCCGCGCATGTAACGTCGGTCCAGACCCCGTCGACCAGGCGTTGAAAGATCACGGTGTCGGGGTCTTCGCGCTCATGCTCGAACACTGCGGCGACGATGTTGTCGTGCTCGTCTACCGTGAACGGAGCGGGAACACTGAATTCACGCACTCTTCTGACCTCGCTTGAGTTATTCCGCCGGGACGGCCCGGTGAGGAGCCGGACCATTGGAGCCACTCGCGGTGAGCAGGACGATCGTGACTGGTGTATGCGGCCACGGCTGCTGTATGTGAAGCTAGGGGCCGTGTACAGCGTTCAAATTGCCGACGAGACGTTCGTCGCCGCCGACCCCGTACGCGTCGGTGCTGCCGTCGGCGATCCGGCCAGCTGGCGACGGTGGTGGCCCGACCTGCGGCTGCGGGTTATCGAAGACCGCGCCGACAAAGGAATCCGCTGGGCGGTTACCGGACCGCTCACCGGAACGATGGAAATCTGGCTGGAACCATCGTTGGATGGCGTGCTGCTGCACTACTTTCTGCATGCCGAGCCGTCCGGGGTGGCGGCATGGCAATTGGCCAGGATGAACTTGAGGAGAATGACCCACCGCCGCCGGGTCGCGGGCAAGAAAATGGCCTTCGAGGTGAAGGCGACGCTTGAGCGCTCCCGACCGGTTGGGGTTTCTCCGGTGCTTGACCAGGTCTGAACTCAACCGGGGAGTACCGTTTCTGCCGTGGACTGGCGGTACAGCCCACAGGGTGCAGGCTTGCCGCGTAGGTGGGGCCCAACCCGATGGCGACAAAGGCCCTACCCGCGTACGGGGGAGAAGGAAGCGACTAGGTGGCGGAGAAGACGGCGCAGACGATCTACATCGACGCGGACCCCAGCACGGTCATGGACGTGATCGCTGACATCGGCTCGTATCCCGACTGGGTGTCGGAATACAAGGAGGCCGAAGTACTCGAGGCCGACCCCGAGGGCAATCCGAAGGTGGCGCGCTTTGTGATGGACGCCGCCGTCCTCAAGGACACCTTGGTGTTCTCCTACGACTGGCCGAAGGACCGCAAGTCGGTTCGCTGGTCGCTGGTCTCCAGCTCGCTGCTGAAAGCCCTCGAGGGGGTATATCGCTTGTCGCCCAAGGGGTCTGGGACCGACGTCACCTACGAACTCTCGCTCGACCTTGCTATGCCGATGATCGGCTTGCTCAAGCGCAAGGCCGAGCGCAGGCTGACTGACACCGCGTTGAAGGATCTGAAGAAACGAGTCGAGGCTGAGTGAGTCGGCAGCGCCCACTGTTGCCCGGATCAGTCTTTTCGTAGGCAAGGGTGGGGTAGGGAAGTCCACTTTGGCGACCGCGACCGCCGTACGTGAGGCGCGCGCTGGTCAGCGGGTGCTGCTGGTATCCACCGACCAAGCGCACTCACTGGGTGACGTGCTCGGTATCACGGTCACGCCGTCCGGCCGGCGCGATCCCGTCCGGGTGCTCGCCGACCTCGAAACCGGGGCGGCCGACGTGGGCGGCGGCTTCCTCGACGCACTGGCGATGGATACCCTGGCGCTGCTCGAAGCTCACTGGCGCACGGTGGTCGACACACTGGGCGGGCGCTTCGGAGAATCGGAGCTGGGCGAGATTGCGCCCGAAGAACTTTCGGCGCTGCCCGGCGTGCAGGAAGTCCTCGGCCTCCATGAGGTCGGCGAGTTGGCTACGGCCGGGCAGTGGGACCATATCGTGGTCGACTGTGCCTCCACCGCCGATGCAATGCGGATGCTGACCCTGCCGGCCACCTTTGCCCTCTACGTCGAGCGCGGATGGCCGCGGCATCGCAGGCTTTCCGCCGCCGCCGACGATGCGCGGTCGACGGCGGTGGTGGAACTGCTGGAACGCATCAGCGGGAGTGTCGAAAAGCTCAGCGCGCTGCTGACCGACGGCACCCGAGTCGGTGCGCATCTGGTCCTCACCGCGGAACGGGTGGTGGCGGCCGAAGCGGTCCGGACGCTGGGCTCGTTGGCGTTGATGGGCGTGCGCGTGGAGGAATTAATCGTCAACCAGATTCTGGTGCAGGACGATTCCTACGAGTACCGCAACCTGCCCGCTCATCCGGCCTTCGACTGGTATTCCGAGCGAATCAGTGAGCAGCGGGCCGTGCTGGACGAACTGGACGCCGCCATCGGCGACGTAGCGCTGGTCCTTACCCCGCATCTGGCCGGTGAGCCGATCGGCCCCAAAGCGCTCGCCGAGCTGTTGGACAGTGCGCGCCGCCGCGACGGATCGGCACCGCCGGGGCCGTTGCGTCCCGTTGTGGACCTGGAGTCGGGATCCGGCCTGCAGTCGGTCTACCGATTGCGGCTAGAGTTGCCGCAGATCGATTCCGGCGCGCTTACCCTTGGCCGAGTCGGCGACGACCTGATCGTCGGCGCCGGCGGGATGCGACGTAGAGTTCGGTTGGCGTCCGTCCTGCGGCGATGCACGGTATTGGACGCGCATCTTCGCGGTGGCGAATTGACGGTGCGTTTTCGACCTGATCCGGAGGTGTGGCCGAAGTGAGTCGCGCCGACGACGATCCAGAGCGAAGCGATGGGGTGGGGGCACCACCCGCTTGCGGGGGAGAGTGGCGCAGATGAGTGGCGTCCACCCCGACATCGGTCCGGAGTTGCGCAAACTCGCCCAGAGCATTCTCGACGGGATCGACCCCGCGGTCCGCTTGGCGGCGTCGCGGGCGCTTGGCGACGGCGCCGGCACCGGCAAGTGCCAGCAGGTGTGGTGTCCGGTGTGCGCGCTGGCCGCGGTGGTGACCGGGGAGGAACATCCGTTGCTGACGGTCGTCGCCGAGCACAGCGTCGCGCTGCTGGCGGTGATCCGGGCCATCGTCGAGCAAGTCGACGGATCGACGCCGCCGCCCGACGGTCCGCCGAGCGGCGGTGCCGAGGTTGATACCGCGGCCGATGCCGCTGCGACGAGTCGCTATCAGCCCATCACCGTCACCGTCGAGGAGTAGCCGCGGCGGCTCGGGTTAACGGCAGTCGGCTCATGGTCGAAGAGTAAGCAGGTCACGAGCGTCGATGTGGTCCGGTCCACACTGGATCGGTACGCTTGGCGCAGAACACCCATCGATGCGGGCAAATGGGAGGGTCCATGTGGTACCGGCTTCTCAAGTACTTGTTCATGGGCCCGCTGCTCGCGGTCCTGGGTCGCCCGAAAGTCGAAGGACTGGAATATGTCCCGCAGTCCGGCCCGGCGATCCTGGCCAGTAACCACCTGGCGGTCGCCGACAGTTTCTACCTGCCGCTGGTCGTGCGGCGCCGGATCACGTTTCTGGCGAAGTCCGAATATTTCACCGGCACTGGGCTGAAGGGTTGGTTCAACCGCTGGTTTTACAGCAGCACCGGACAGGTGCCGATCGACCGCAGCGACGCCGATGCCGCGCAGGCCGCTTTGAATGCGGCTGAGCGGTTGCTGAGCCAGGGCAAGCTGCTCGGCATGTATCCCGAGGGCACTCGCTCACCCGATGGCAGGTTGTACAAGGGCAAGACCGGATTGGCCCGTCTGGCACTGCAGACCGGGGTTCCGGTGATACCGGTGGCGATGACGGGCACCAACGTCGTCAATCCGCCCGGCAGCAAGCTGTGGCGGTTTGGCCGGGTCACCGTCCGGTTCGGCAAGCCGATGGACTTTTCCCGCTTCGACGGGCTGGCGGGCAACCGCTTCATCGAACGAGCCGTCATCGACGAGGTGATCTACGAGCTGATGGGGCTTTCCGGTCAGGAATACGTCGACATCTACGCCGCCACCGTCAAAAACGGCAACGGGTCCGGATCGGCGACGCAATCGTCGACGCGGATCCCTGAGACGGCGGCGGGTTAGCGGATCCCAGCCGATCCCAGGCCCCTGGTCAGCCGACGGCTGACACCGGCTCCGGCGCGGTCGACGCCCGTGGTGCAGCGGCGGTAGTGGCGCCGCTGACAGCGACCGTGGCGCCGGCCGTGACAATGGCCGCCAGCGCCCACCACAAGTAGGAAACGCCGGCGAGTTGGCGCCACCACACCGCGCCCAGCTCGTGGTGCTTGGGCAGCAGGTCGATCGGTGTCCAGACCATCAGCGCGACTCCGGCTGCGCTGATCGCTGCCAGCGCAGCGTTCCGATGCCGCCAGGCCAGCACCGCGGTCACCACCACCGTCGGCAGCATCCACACCCAGTGGTGCGACCAGGACACCGGCGATACCACCAGCCCGAACAGCGCGATACAGATCACCGCGAGAGTGGGCTCGCCGGCGCGCAACGCCCGCCGCGCCGCCCACACGGTCAGCGCCAGCACCAGCAGACACGCGGCCACCCACGGCAGGAACCGTGCATGGTCGCTGAGGCCCAGCCGCGCCAGCGCCCCAGCGACGTTCTGGTTGGTGTTCAAACTCGCCGCGCCGATCCGATCGGTGTTGTGGACCGTCTCGCTCCAGTACTGCCAGGAGTCCCGCCACGCCAGCGCAAACCCGGCCAGGGTCGCTGCCAGGAAGGACGCTATCGAGGTCAACACGGCGCGTTTGTCGCGGTTTAGCAGGAAATACAGCAGGAACACCGCCGGAGTGAGTTTGAGCGCAATGCCCAGTCCCAGCAGCAATCCACGTGGCCACGGGGTGCGGCGCGGCACGCAGTCGGCGATCGCCAGCGTCATCAGCACGACGTTGATCTGCCCAAAGGCGAAATTCGACTTGATGGGCTCCAGCCAGATCGCTGATGCGGCCACGATCAGCGCCGCCAACCACCAACGGCGCAGCCAAGCCGGGCCGGGCACCACCCGTGCGGTGCTCCACACGTCGAGTCGGGTCAGCACGATCATCGTGGAGACGATCAACAGCACCAAGGTGATCAGCGTTATCGTCACGCTCGCGGCCGGCAGCCCCAACCAGGCGAACGGGCAAAACACGATGGCGGCGAGTGGGGGATAGGTGAACGGGAGGTTCAACCCGATAGGCGTGTGAAATTCCACACCGTCGGCGTACAGCGGGCGGTTATCCAGCCAGGCTTGGCCGCCCATCCGGTAGACGTCGATGTCGATGCGGTATGGGGCGTGGGCGACGAGCCGCCACGCAGCGTAGCCCAGTGCGACCAGGGCCAGCGCCTGGAGCAGCGCCCACCAGGCATTTCGCCAGATACCTGGCTGCGCCGTGGCGACCCGCCCGCGCCAACTGCCCACGTCGGGCGACTGCCATGTACTCATGTCAATGAACAGCCTATCGGTGCTGGCGGTTTAGCCGGTGTCGCGGAGGGCCGCCGGTGCGAAGTGGGCGTAGGTTTCTTAGGGTGCTCCGCTGGTTTGACGACGACATTATCGGCCGCGGTCGCCTGCCGCTGCTGTGCTGTCTGGTCGCCTTTATCCTCACCTTTTTCGTGACGCGCACCTTCGTGCGCTACATCCGCCACCGCGCCGACCTTGGCGTGCCGCCAAAGTGGTGGGAGCCACGCAACATTCACATCGGGAAGATGCACATCCACCACGTCGTGGTCGGAGTTCTCCTGGTGATGATCTCCGGCGTGACGTTGGTGTCTTTGTCGATCACCGGAAACGAACTCGAATACACCGCTAGCGCAATCGTCTTCGGCATCGGAGCCGCGCTGGTGCTCGACGAGTACGCACTGATCCTGCATCTGTCCGACGTCTACTGGGAGGAAGACGGCCGGACGTCGGTCGACGCGGTCTTCGCCGCAGTGGCGGTGGGCGGACTGCTGGTTCTGGGCCTGCACCCGTTCTTGTTCTTCATCAGCCTGTGGCACGACACCACCCACTCGGTGCCGCTGCGCGCCGGCGTGGTCTTCGCGATGGTGCTGACGTTGCCGCTGGCGGTGTTGGTTGTGCTCAAGGGCAAGGTGTGGACCGGGCTGATCGGCATGTTCTTCGTTCCGCTGCTGGTCATCGGGGCGATCCGGCTGTCGCGCCCGCAAGCCCCGTGGGCCCGCTGGCTTTACATGCGCCGGCTGGACAAGATGGCGCGTGCGCTGCAACGCGAACGAACCCTGCGCCGCCCCGTCGTGCGGGCCAAGCTGTGGGTGCAGTACTCGATCGCCGGTACGCCGCGCCGCCCCGACCACCGCATGGTCGACGCGCTGCTGGACCGCGAAGTCCATCCGGCGCCACCGCCGCCGCAACCGCCGCAGCGCCCCCTGGCCAGCGGTATAGGCGTCCGGTGACGGCGGCCTAGGCTAAATTGCCCGGCTCCCCGTCACGCCGCTCCGCTGCGCGCATCGTCGCCGGCCTAGGCTAAATTGCGGCCGTGCGGTACTTCTACGACACGGAATTCATCGATGACGGCCGCACCATCGAGCTGATCTCGATCGGGGTGGTCGCCGAGGACGGCCGCGAATACTACGCAGTCTCGACCGAATTCGACCCCGAGCGAGCCGGAAGCTGGGTGCGCACCCACGTGCTGCCGAAACTACCGCCACCGGCCTCGCCGCTATGGCGCCTACGCACCAGGATCCGTTCGGACCTGGAAACGTTCTTCGACATCGACGGCGCCGAGCCGATCGAGCTGTGGGCCTGGGTCGGCGCCTATGACCATGTGGTGCTGTGTCAGTTGTGGGGTCCGATGACCCATCTGCCGCCGGCGATGCCGCGCTTCACCCGCGAGCTGCGCCAGCTTTGGGAGGACCGCGGGCGTCCGCGGCTGCCGCGCCGGCCGCCGGATGTGCACGACGCGCTGGTCGACGCTCGAGACCAGCTGCGGCGATACCGCTTGATCGCCGCCTCCGACGGTGATCACGGCTAGCCCGCCTGGTCGCTTTCGCCCTGATCTCGGCCTGAAAAGCGGGCTCCGGTGCCCGGTTACCATGGACGGGTGAACTGGACCGTGGACGTACCGATCGAGCAGCTGCCGTCGCTGCCTCCGCTGCCGGCGGATCTGCGGGCCCGGCTGGATGCCGCGCTGGCCAAGCCAGCTGCACAGCAGCCCAGTTGGACACCCGAGCAGGTCGAGCCGATGCGAACGGTTCTGGAGAGTGTGCCGCCGGTGACGGTGCCGTCGGAGATCGTCCGGTTGCAGGAGATGCTGGCCCAGGTTGCCAGGGGTGAGGCATTCCTGCTGCAGGGCGGTGACTGTGCGGAGACCTTCGTCGACAACACCGAACCGCACATCAGGGGAAATATCCGCACCTTGCTGCAGATGGCGGTGGTGTTGACCTATGGCGCCAGCGTGCCGGTGGTCAAGTTGGCCCGCATCGCCGGGCAGTACGCCAAGCCTCGGTCGGCTGACCTCGACGCGCTGGGGCTGCGGTCCTACCGCGGCGACATGGTCAACGGCTTCGCCCCGGACGCCGCGGCGCGCGAGCATGACCCGTCGCGGCTGGTGCGCGCATATGCCAACGCGGGTGCGGCGATGAACCTGGTGCGCGCGTTGACATCGTCGGGGCTGGCATCGCTGCATCTGGTGCATGACTGGAACCGGGAATTCGTCCGAACCTCGCCGGCTGGAGCGCGTTACGAGGCGCTGGCCTCCGAGATCGACCGGGGCCTAAAATTCATGAGCGCCTGCGGGGTGGCCGACCGTAACCTGCAGACCGCCGAAATCTACGCCAGCCATGAGGCTTTGGTGCTCGACTACGAGCGTGCCATGCTGCGGCTGTCCGACCAGGAGGACGGCGAGCCGAAACTGTACGACCTGTCGGCGCACTACCTCTGGATCGGCGACCGGACCCGGCAACTCGACGGCGCGCACGTCGCGTTGGCCGAGGTGATCGCGAATCCGATCGGCGTCAAGATCGGGCCGACGACGACACCCGACCAAGCCGTGGAATACGTCGAGCGCCTCGACCCGCACAACAAGCCGGGTCGGTTGACCTTGGTGAGCCGGCTGGGCAACAACAAGGTGCGTGACCTGTTGCCGCCGATTATCGAAAAGGTGCAGGCCGCCGGTCATCAGGTGATCTGGCAGTGCGACCCCATGCACGGCAACACCCACGAGTCGTCCACCGGGTACAAGACACGGCATTTCGACCGCATCGTCGACGAGGTGCAGGGTTTCTTCGAGGTGCATCGGGCGCTGGGCACCTACCCTGGTGGCATCCACGTCGAGATCACCGGAGAGAATGTCACCGAATGTCTTGGTGGCGCACAAGACATTTCGGACACCGATTTGGGTGGTCGCTACGAAACCGCGTGCGACCCGAGGCTGAACACCCAGCAGTCATTGGAGCTGGCGTTCCTGGTTGCCGAGATGTTGCGGGACTGAACCGAATTCGACGCGCCGGCTAGAGCAATCCGCTCAGGTTGCTGCCGATGGTCCACGCCGCGGCGGCCACCATCCCGGTGACGGATAACACGACCGCTACCCAGATCAACACCATGCGTCGGGCATGCTGGCGCGCGAGCGCGAACTCGACCATGGCGATTCCGGCGAATTGGCCTGATATTTTGCGGTATTCGTCATCGGTCCGTGCGTCTGGTTCAGCAGGCCAGTCCTGAGGTCCTCGGGTCAGCTGACGGGTCGGGTTGTGCACCGGCGCCCGCCCGGGTGGATGCTGGTGCTGCACTGTGGTCTGGTGTTGGTCGACCTGGCTGCGGTGCAGCGCGGCTGAGCGGTGTTGAGCGGAGTTGCGCGGCGCGGGCACCCGGAATTCCGGTAGCGCCAATTCGTCGACGATCGCCTCCATTTCGGCGCCCATGTCGAGCGCGTCAGCGTAGCGGTCGGCGGGATCGCGCGCCGTCGCGCGCCTGACCAGCTCGTCGAATTGTTCCGGAACACCGGAGATCACCGTGCTGGGTGCCGGCACATCGGTATCCAAACGTTGGTATGCGATCGACAACGCCGAGTCGCCGGAAAACGGCGTCCGCCCGGTCAGCAGCTCGTAGGCCACAATCCCCACGGCATAGACATCGCTGCGCGTGCTGGCGTTGCCGTCCCGAACCTGTTCCGGAGACAGGTAGCCGGCGGTGCCGAGAATGACGCTGATGGAAGTGATTCCGGCCGCCGCGACGGCGCGGACCAAGCCGAAGTCGACGATTTTGACGTCGCCCTGATCGGAGATCAACACGTTTTCGGGTTTGACATCGCGGTGCACCAGGCCCGCACCGTGCGCGGCGGCCAGCCCGCCCAGCACCGGGCGCAGCACCGCTGCGACGGCATGCGGTGGCATCGGACCGCGTTCGGTCAGCAGCTCGCGCAGCGTGCCGCCCTCGACGAGTTCCATCACCAGGAACGGGTGTCGGGCGTCCAGGCCCTGGTCGTAGACCGCGACCAGTCCGGGGTCTTTGAGCCGGGCGACGCTGCGGGCCTCGAGCTGGAAGCGGGTGAGGAATTGCTGGTCGCCGGCGTAGCGGGAATCCATCACTTTCAGCGCGACCGGTCGGTCCAACCGTGTGTCAAGGCCCCGGTACACCGTCGACGTGCCGCCGGTGGCGATCTTGGTCGCAACGCGATACCGCCCGTCCAGCAACGCGCCCTCCAGCGGATCGTCAGCCACGGGGCTTATCGTAGGTGGCGCCACGAGTTCCGCCTGAAACCTCGACTCAGTGCGCCCGAATAGTCGCATGCCCGGCCGTACACTGAGTCGGTGAGCAGGATTCCGGCCGGCGACGATGTTCTGGACCCCAACGAACCCACCTACGATCTGCCCGGCGTCGCCGAGCTGCTCGGCGTGCCGGTCACCAAGGTGCACCAGCAGCTGAGGGAAGGTCACCTCGTCGGGGTACGGCGTGCCGGTGATGTGGTAGTGCCTCAGGTCTTCTTCACCGATACCGGCCAGGTGGTCAAGAGCCTGGCGGGATTGCTGATGGTCTTGCACGACGGCGGCTACCACGACACCGAGATCGTGCGCTGGCTCTTCACTCCCGACCCGTCGCTGACCGTCACCCGGGACGGAACGCGCGACGCCATCAGCAACGCCCGCCCGGTCGACGCCTTGCACGCGCACCAGGCTCGCGAAGTGTTGCGCCGCGCGCAGGCGATGGCCTATTGACGACCAATTCAGCCGGTCTCAGCGGTGATCTCTGCCGGCTGGGCCGGTCGTGACAGCGCGTACCAGGCGATCATCGCGCACGTCGTCGCTATCAAGACGTGGATCCACGAGTACATCCCATGGGCGCCATCGGGTTTGAAGATGACCATGATCCAGGTGGAGAATGCGGCGATCGCCGCGACCGCCGGCCGCGACTGGGCCAGCGGGGCCACCACCGCCAGCGGCCAGCTGTAGTACCAGGGCAGCGCGCCGGGTACGAACAACACGACGACGACCATGGCCCAGCCGATCCCGGTCAACACGGCCCGATCGTTCTGCCGGTATCGCCACCACAGCAGCGGTAGCGACACGGCGATGACCACGATCCCGATGAGCCGGGTGACCTGCAGCACGGCATAGAAATTCACCGGGAAGAACAGTCCGCCGACGGCATG
>NZ_JBKQTQ010000181.1:0-112829 GCF_052143115.1 Mycobacterium sp. | reverse complement strand
TGAAGCATCCCGGGTTTCATGCACCCTCGGGGTTCTGTGAGCCGGCCGGTTGGTCGGTCACGTGCTGGGAATAGTACTGGGCTTCGGCTTCGGCGGGTGGGACTCGGCCGAGGCGGTGCATGAGGCGTTGCTGGTTGTACCAGGCGACGTAGTCAGCGGTGATGTACTCGACGTCGCTCAGGGTGTTTAGTGGGCCGCGATGGAACGGGGAATCAGACCGGATGCACTCGGTCTTGTAGAGTCCGATCGTGGTCTCGGCCAGAGCATTGTCATAGGCATCGCCGACACTGCCCACGGATGGCCTGATGCCCGAAAGGCTTAGTGTTTCACCGAATCTCACGCTGGTGTACTGGGTGGATTCAACTGGTCGTCGCAACACCTTGAGTGCGGAGGTGTCAGATGGGCAGGCCTGCGGGGTGGATGACGACGTTGACTGGGCGGCCGGCGATGCGCTCACCGGGGTGCCCGCCGATTCGTCGTGATGTGGAACGGGCGTTTTGGGTCAAGATCGCTGATGGGTTGACCAGTGAGGACGCTGCGGTGGCGTGCGGCGTGTCGGGACCGGTCGGCTCGCGGTGGTTCAGGGAGCGTGGCGGCATGCCGTCTATCCAGCTCACTGCACTATCAGGCAGATATCTGTCGTTTACCGAACGCGAGGAGATCGCGTTGCTGAAGGCGCAGGATCTCGGTGTGCGCGAGATCGCCCGCAGGTTGGGTCGATCCCCGTCGACGATCTCGCGCGAGCTTCGGCGTAATGCCGCTACTCGCAGTGGATATCTGGCTTATCGGGCTTCGATCGCGCAGTGGAAGGCTGAGTTGATGGCGCGTCGCCCCAAGCCGGCCAAGCTGGCGGCCAATGCGGCGCTGCGCGAGTACGTGGCCGATCGGCTCACTGGAGTGATCCGCCTGGCCGGCGGATCGCCGGCCCCGGGGCCTGCTGCTCCGCAGTGGAAGGGCCGCAACAAGGCCCGCCGACAGGACCGACGATGGGCCACGGCGTGGAGTCCCGAGCAGATCGCCCACCGGTTG
Organism: Mycobacterium sp.; assembly: GCF_052143115.1. Taxonomy (GTDB): domain Bacteria; phylum Actinomycetota; class Actinomycetes; order Mycobacteriales; family Mycobacteriaceae; genus Mycobacterium. Next base: position 111,800 of record NZ_JBKQTQ010000181.1, on the reverse strand, counting down.
CCGATCGATTTCCCCGATGATGAATCCATGCGGATCTCTCATGAGGCTATCTACCGGTCGCTGTATGTCCAGGGGCGCGGCGCTTTGCGGCGAGAGTTGGTGGCGTGCTTGCGGACTGGGCGTGCGCTGCGGGTTCCCCGTGCTCGTGCCCGTCAGCGGGCCAACGGCCACGTCACGGATGAGGTGATGATCAGCGCCCGGCCTGCTGAGGTCGCCGATCGCGCCGTACCTGGGCATTGGGAAGGCGACTTGATCATCGGCTCGGACCGCTCGGCGATCGGTACCTTGGTGGAGCGCACCACCCGCTTCACGATGCTGCTGCATCTGCCGCGGATGGCCGGTTACGGCGTCATCGCGCCGGTCAAGAATGGCCCCGCTCTGGGCGGTTACGGCGCCCACGCCATGAAGGACGCGATCGCCGCCAAGATCACGACATTGCCGCAGTATCTGCTTCAGTCTCTGACGTGGGACCGCGGCAAGGAGATGGCTCAGCACGCCCAGTTGACCATCGACACCGGGCTGCCGGTGTACTTCGCCGATCCGCACAGCCCCTGGCAACGAGGAACAAACGAGAACACCAATGGCCTTCTGCGGCAGTATTTTCCGAAGGGAACCGACCTATCGCGTTGGGATGCCGACGAGATCGATGCCGTCGCGATGGCTCTCAACAACCGACCTCGCAAGACACTCAGCTGGAGAACACCCGCCGAAGCCTTCAACGACCATCTAATATCGGTTCAATCAGCCGGTGTTGCGACGACTCATTGAACCTGGGCTGCGATCCGGCGTCGCTGTGATGGATGGCTCCCTCGATCGGATGACCCTGACGCGACCGCAATGCGACGGCCTGACGGATCGCTGATTCCACGAACCGGGTCTGCTTGGAGGCCGAAGCCTCCCATCCCACGATCGCTCCGGCGTAGGCGTCGATGACGAATGCGACGTAGACGAACACCCCTGTGACGAGCTTGACGTAGGTGAAGTCCGCGACGAGCAGCTGGTTGGGTGCGCCCACCCCGAACTGGCGATCCACCAGATCCGGTGGCCTCACCGCCGCCGGGTCGGCGATCGTGGTGCGTACGGTCTTCTGGCGGCGCACGCCCTGCCAGCCGTTTCGGCGCATCAGGCGTTCCACCGTGGATTTGGCCACCGGGATGCCCTCGCGCTGCAGGTGCGCCCACATCTTCAGCGACCCATACAGCGACTCGGGCTTGCGCCGGCCGTGCTCATCGGGTTCGTAGTAGCCGGCCAGGATCTCGGTGATGGTGGCGTCCCACAGGGACCGCTTCGAGGGCGCCCGCTTGACCCAGGCGAAGAACGTTCGTGGGGCAATCGGCACACCGTGCTCGGTCAGCACGCGGCAGATCGGAGCGACCCCGAAGCGGTCCCTGTTCTCGGCAATGAACTCGCAGACCGAACCGGTCAGCGGCGGTTGCGCGGGTCGCTCTCCCGCACGAAGAAAGACGTTGCCGCCTTGAGGATGTCGATGGTCTGCTCGAGCTCGGCGTTGCGGCGCTTGAGGGCGCGGATCTCAGCAGCCGCCGCCGAGGAGACACCGTCACGCTGCCCGTCGTCCACCTGCTGCTGACGGATCCAGCTACGCAGCGTCTCGGCCGTCATCCCCAACCGCTTGGACACCGCCGTGATCGCCGCCCACTCGCTCGAATAGTCCTCACGGTGCTCCAACACCAGACGGACAGCCTTCGCCCGCGTCTCCGGGTCGTACTTGCTCGCCATGACATGCACCTTCCCAAGGAAGGAGGTGCGCATCAAACGCGGGACGGTTCACCCGAGTTCTGATTCTTTGCCCAAGTTGGGTGAATGTCAGGGGCCATTTTTGGCTTCGACACTGTTTTCGGGGGCCGGCGGAGGTGCCCGGTAAACCAGCAGAAGCTTCCCGTCGCAATGAATCTTGCCGGCGTCGCCGGTGCCAGTCCGGCCATGCCTGCCAAAGCACAAGTGCCTCAACAGAATGCGAGCATTGCCATGAAAATGACAGCGATTCAGGCGGTGTCGATGGTGTCGGCCGCCACCTTGATTGGATTCCCGGCAACCGCATACGCTGGCGGGCCCCCAAACCCGGCACCATCACCGTCGCCCACGCCTGCGCAGTTCCCCCAATTTCAAAACTCGTCACAGAACATCTCATGCAACCTGGGCAGCGGCGGCGCCGTCTGTGAGATCGGCAACCGCGCCTACACGATCTCCACGCCGCCACCACCATGTGTCCCAGCACTCCGCGTGGGGGGACCGCTTCTCGCTTGATCATAGTGGCGTCACGATGGACTGTCACAACGACAAAATTCACGTGCAGGGCGAGCCAGTCGTCAACAACGGGCAAACACAGTCCGCTGGGACCTTCAGCTGCACCGCCGACACCGAGTCGGTCAGATGCACGGACTCGAGCAGTGGCCACTTCTTCTTCATGTCACCGAATTCCTACCAGGTGGGGTGACGGGCTGCGTTAGAAGAAATTCTGCTGCGCAACCGATTCGGCTGGCTTAGCTTGGCCGAATGTCAGGCAGCCGCATCCTTGTCTCGTCCGGGACCGATTTCGAGTCGACACTGGGCTATTCGCGGGCGGTCCGAGTCGGCCCACACATCGTCGTAGCCGGGACAACCGGCCCTGGGCCTGTAGATGACATCGGCGCCCAGACGCGAGAAGCGTTGCGCCGCATCGAGGTCGCTCTCAATCAGGCGGGAGCGACGCTCAGCGACGTGGTCCGCACTCGCATCTACGTGACCGCCATATCCCGTTGGCGACAGGTCGCGGCAGTCCATTCCGAGGTTTTCGGTGAGATCCGCCCCGCGGCCACCATGGTGGAGGTGGCCGCGCTGATAGCGCCCGAGCTGTTGGTGGAGATTGAAGCCGACGCCTACTCGACAGCCGATTCGCCGACCGGCGGGAAGCTGCCGTCAGCGCCCGGCCGGTAGCTAGTGACGCTGATCACAGCAGCGACCGGCAGTGCTCCGTACAAGTGCGGGAACAGCATCGACTCCGGATCCGTTGCCACTCCCGGTTCCCACCGAATGGGTGAGTCCAGACGGTCCGGATCGATGTGCAGCAACACCAGGTCGTGGCGACCGCGGTAAAGACGGTTAGCCGGCAGGTGTACCTGCTCCGGCCTGGACAGATGGACGAATCCGACGCTGGCAAGCGACTCGGGTCGTAACTCGCCCTGAACCCTGGCGGACGACCACTCGTCAGAGGGACATAGGTGCACCAGCACCGCCGGACGGTGGCCCATACCGCCATCCTGCACGGAGCGCCAAACGCACAGACGTGAGGAACGACACAGCGGGTAAACGCGTGGTGAAGACGACCAAACGCGTTGATATCTGAGACAGTGGATTACGGCCAGAAGGAGTAGCCATGAACGCGACCCTGACCACTCCAGAGTTAACCAGGGCTGATCGGTGCGATCGGTGCGGCGCTGCTGCCCGTGTACGCGCCAAGCTGCCATCCGGCGCGGAACTCCTCTTCTGCCAGCACCACGCCAACGAGCACGAGACGAAGCTGATCGAGCTGTCGGCCGTGCTTCACGTCGATGCCTCTGCGCTGGAGTCTTAAAACACGACTCGCCACCAGCGATCCTGGCGGGATGACCATTCGTCGGGAATCCTGAACGGGTTATGAGCGACCGAGCAGTGAAGCCCTCGCGCCATCACATCTGGCGCATCACCAAGCGGGCGTTGTCGAAAAGTTGGGACGACTCGATCTTCTCCGAGTCTGCGCAGGCCGCGTTCTGGTCGGCGCTGTCACTGCCGCCGCTGTTGTTGGGAATGCTGGGCAGCCTCGCCTACGTGGCGCCGTTGTTCGGGCCGGACACGATGTCCGTGATCGAGCAACGCCTGGTGTCGATGTCGAACAAGGTTTTCTCCCCGAGCGTGGTCCACGAGATCATCGAGCCGACGATCGCCGACATCGATCGAGGTGCCCGCGGTGAAGTGGTGTCCCTGGGCTTCTTGATTTCTCTGTGGGCCGGATCATCGGCGATTTCCGCGTTCGTCGATTCGGTGGTCGAGGCCCACGACCAGACCCCGCTGCGCCATCCGGTGCGTCAGCGGCTGTTCGCGTTGCTCTTGTACGTGGTGATGCTGCTCTTTCTGATCGTCACTGCCCCGCTGATGGTGCGCGGCCCACGCAAGCTTGCCCAACTCATCCCCGACGGTTTGCAGGATGTGCTGGCCTACGGCTACTACCCGGCGTTGATCACCGGCCTGATCATCACCGTGGTGATCCTTTATCGGGTGGCCTTGCCCGAACCGCTGCCGTCGCATCGGCTGATCTTCGGGGCGGCGCTGGCAAGCGTGGCCTTCCTGATCGCGACGCTGGGGCTGCGCATCTACCTGTGGTGGATCACCGGCACCGGCTACACCTATGGCGCGCTGGCCACACCGATCGCGTTTCTGCTGTTCGCCTTCTTCGCCGGCTTCGCCATCATGCTGGGCGCGGAGTTCAACGCCGCCATTCAGGAGGAGTGGCCGGCCCCCCGCACCCATGCCCACCGGCTGCGGCGCTGGCTGATATCACGCACCACGGCCGAGGGCCGCGACGACACCGACGGCGCAGCCGACGAGCCGCCCCACGTCAGCGCCGATCGGGTCAGCTCTTCTTGAGCGTCTCGTAGATCCGCTTGCAGTCCGGGCATACCGGCGAGCCCGGCTTGGCCGCCTTCGTCACCGGGAACACCTCGCCGCACAGCGCCACGACATGCGTGCCAATCACGGCGCTCTCCGCGATCTTGTCCTTCTTGACGTAGTGGAAGTACTTGGGAGTGTCGCTGCCGGTCCCGTCGTCGACGCGTTCGTCGGTCTCGGTGCGCTCGATCGTCTGGGTCTGCATGTTTCATATTGTGCCGGAATCGGCTTCGACGGGGTCACCGAAGTGTGGAACAGTGGAGAAATGAAGCGCGGCACTGAGCTGGGTTTCGACGACGACGGCCGGCCGGTACTGATCACGGCCGCCGAACCGGCATACGACGTGCAGCACCGCCAGCGGGTGCGGAAATACCTAACGCTGATGGCCTTCCGGATTCCGGCGCTAATACTGGCCGCCGTCGCATATGGCATGTGGCACAACGGTCTGGTGTCACTTCTGATCCTTGCCGCGTCGATCCCGTTGCCCTGGATGGCGGTGCTGATCGCCAACGACCGACCGCCGCGCCGCGCCGACGAACCCCGGCGATTCGACGGCGTCGGACGGCGCACCCCGCTGTTCCCCACCGCCGAACGCCCGGCGCTCGAGCGCTACGGTCGCCCAGCGCCGCAACCGGGATCACCGCCCACCGACGCTGACGGTCCCGAATAACCCGCTGCTACACTAGCTTCTCAGCACATTCTCAGACCGTGCGGACATTCGCGCACGTCAACGGGTGTGAGATGGCCGCCCGGTGGGAACTCATCCCCCAAGTAGGTCGTTGTACCTCATGACAGCTCACGCCTATCAGGAGGCCGCTATGGCGAACGCCACCACAAGCCGGTTCGACAGCGATTTGGATGCTCAGAGTCCCGCCGCGGACCTGGTGCGTGTGTATCTGAACGGCATCGGCAAAACCGCATTGCTCAATGCGGCCGATGAAGTCGAGCTTGCCAAGCGCATCGAGGCAGGCCTGTACGCCCAGCATCTGCTCGAGACCCGCAAGCGCCTCGGCGAGAACCGCAAACGCGAGCTGGCGATGGTGGTCCGTGACGGCGAAGCGGCACGAGGCCACTTGCTGGAAGCCAACCTGCGGTTGGTCGTGTCGTTGGCCAAGCGCTACACGGGCCGCGGAATGCCGCTGCTGGACCTCATCCAGGAAGGCAATCTGGGGTTGATCCGGGCGATGGAAAAGTTCGACTACGCAAAGGGATTCAAGTTTTCGACGTATGCGACGTGGTGGATCCGGCAGGCGATCACCAGGGGTATGGCCGACCAGAGCCGCACTATCCGGCTGCCGGTTCACCTGGTTGAGCAGGTCAACAAGCTGGCGCGGATCAAGCGCGAGATGCATCAGCGCCTCGGCCGTGAAGCCACTGACGAGGAACTCGCCGCGGAGTCCGGCATCCCGGTCGAGAAGATCAACGACCTGCTGGAGCACAGCCGCGACCCGGTGAGCCTCGACATGCCGGTGGGCTCCGAGGAAGAGGCCCCGCTGGGCGACTTCATCGAGGACGCCGAAGCGATGTCCGCGGAGAACGCGGTGATCGCCGAACTGCTGCACACCGACATCCGCACGGTGCTGGCCACCCTCGACGAGCGCGAGCATCAGGTGATCCGGTTGCGCTTCGGGCTCGACGATGGACAGCCCCGCACGCTTGACCAGATCGGCAAGCTGTTCGGCCTGTCGCGCGAGCGGGTTCGCCAAATCGAGCGCGAGGTTATGGTGAAGCTCCGCAACGGTGACCGGGCGGACCGACTGCGGTCCTACGCAAGCTGACCACCCAAATCAACACGAAGCAGTATGCCCGCCGCGCCAGTGGCGGGCATACTGCCATGCTGGAGTGTTAGCGGACCATTCACGCAGCTGGGCAAGTAGACTCGGCGGCAATGGAGGGTGCGGAATGAACGACCTGGTTGATACCACCGAGATGTACCTGCGGACCATTTACGACCTCGAGGAAGAGGGCGTCACTCCGCTGCGTGCCCGGATCGCTGAACGGCTTGACCAGAGCGGACCCACCGTCAGCCAGACCGTGTCGCGGATGGAGCGCGACGGGCTGCTGCACGTGGCCGGCGACCGCCATCTCGAGCTGACCGACAAGGGCCGGGCACTGGCCATCTCCGTGATGCGCAAGCACCGGCTCGCTGAGCGGCTGCTGGTCGATGTCATCGGATTGCCATGGGAAGAAGTGCACGCCGAAGCTTGCCGGTGGGAGCACGTGATGAGCGAAGACGTCGAGCGTCGGCTGGTGCAAGTCCTCGACAACCCGACGACCTCCCCGTTCGGCAACCCGATTCCGGGGCTGTTGGATTTGGGCGTCGGGCCCGGGTTCGGCGGCGAGGAGCCCAATCTGGTGCGGTTGACGGAGTTGCCGGCCGGATCGCCCGTCGCAGTCGTGGTGCGTCAGCTCACCGAACACGTGCAGGGCGATATCGACCTGATCACCCGTCTCAAGGACGCCGGCGTCGTTCCCAACGCCCGGGTGACCGTCGAAACCAACCCGGCCGGCGGCGTGAAGATCGTGATACCGGGTCACGAGAACGTGAGCCTGCCGCATGAGATGGCTCACGCCGTCAAGGTCGAAAAGGTTTAGCCCGGCCGCATCCTTCAGACCGCTCGTCGGCCGAACGCCCGGCGAGGCGGCAGCCGCACGCCGAGCCGCTCGGCCAGCCGGTATCCGGTGACCGCCAGTTCGCGAATGTGCTCAGGCCGCAAGCCCGATTGCAGGGCCGTGTCGAGCATGCCTGCCATCCGGTGGCCGGGTTGGCAGCGCAGCGCGGCCTCCAGCGACACCCCGGCCAGCGGGCCGTCGCCGCGGACGTAGGCACTGAACGCAACCAACACCAAGGCCTCCACCCGCCACGGCGCAGGCAGGCTGCGCGACAGCAGCGCCCACAACGACTCGGCCTCCCCCGCGCTCTGGCCGACCGCCAGGGCATACAGCGTGTCACGCACCTCCACATCCGCCAGCGCGCAGGCCAGGCCGGCCAGCTCCGCATCGGAGAGCTGTTGTCCCTCGCCGACACGGGCGGCGGCAGCTATGGCGTCCTCGACGTCGCGGCGAACGCACGCAGCAGGGTCGGTGCGGTGTGCGGCGTCCCGTGATACGGCGTGCTTGCCGATCAGATCGGCCAGCGTCGCCCTGCCGGCCCGGTCGTCGAGCGCGATGACTGCCTGCAGGTCAGCGCGCCGCGCATACAGGCGGCGGCCGTCGAGCACCGCCGCCACCGCCAGCGGCGACGCGGAGGGGTCATCGACGACACCGCCCGCACCGCAGCCGTCCACGCAGTGCCAGCGACCCCCGGCCGCCACCCGGTCCACGACGTGCGCGGCCCACAGCACAATGTCGCGCTGCGACAGCTCCTTGGTGAGCGTCGCACATAGGTCGCGGTACTCCTCGTTGCACATCGGGCAGCCGGCGCCGTCGGCGTCGACGATGACCACGATGGCCGCCTCGGGGCCGGCGGCCGAGGCCACCTCCGCGAGCGGCCCGATCCGGTCAGCGAGCGCCTCGGACAGGTCGACCCGCATCACCGATCCCAGTTCGCCGTCGTCGATCGATATCAGCACCAACGATTTCTCCGGCACGAAGCCCAGCACGGCCGGGAGCGCGGCGATCACCGCGCCGGGGCGATTCAGTTCAAAGTCAGGTCGCTGCTTGGTCATGGCCCAAACGCTGGCAATCGGCACCGTCAGCGCGTCGACGGTGCGGACCGCGCCACTCGTGCGCTGTGGACAAACTCGCCGCTGGGGACAACCCGCGGGCCGGCAGGGCAGGCGTCGGGCAAACGCGGAACAGATTGTTCACATGTCTGTCGCCTGGCTCAGCGTGCGCGCGGCCGGGAACCGGCGTAGATGTTTCCTCATGGGTTCGATGCTGGAATACGAGATGGTCGTCATCGGTTCAGGTCCCGGCGGGCAGAAGGCCGCCATCGCCGCGGCCAAGCTGGGCAAATCGGTCGCGGTCGTCGAGCAGCGGCAGATGCTGGGCGGGGTCTGCGTCAACACCGGCACGATCCCGTCGAAAACCTTGCGCGAGGCGGTTCTGTACCTGACCGGGATGAACCAGCGCGAGCTGTACGGCGCGAGCTATCGGGTCAAGGACAAGATCACACCGGCTGATCTGCTGTCGCGAACCCAGCATGTCATCGGCAAGCAAGCCGACGTGGTGCGCAACCAGCTGATGCGCAACCGGGTCGATCTCATTCCCGGGCAAAGCCGGTTCCGCGACGAACACACCCTGCTGGTCGAAGACCATTCCCGCGGTGAGCGCACCACGGTCAGCGGCGAACACATCATCATCGCCACCGGCACCAAACCGGCCCGCCCCGAGGGGGTGGAGTTCGACGAGGATCGGGTGCTCGACTCCGACGGCATCCTCGACCTCAAATCGATACCGGCCTCGATGGTCGTGGTCGGCGCAGGCGTGATCGGCGTCGAGTACGCGTCGATGTTCGCCGCGCTGGGCACCAAGGTCACCATCGTCGAAAAGCGGGACGCCATGCTGGAATTCTGCGATCCCGAGATCATCGAGGCGTTGCGTTTCCACCTACGCGACCTCGCGGTCACGTTCCGATTCGGCGAAGAGGTCACCGCCGTCCAGGTCGGCGCGCAAGGCACCGTCACCAGCCTTGCCAGCGGCAAGAAGATCCCCGCCGAAACGGTGATGTATTCGGCGGGACGCCAGGGCCAAACCGAGCACCTCGACCTAGAGAACGCGGGCCTGGAAGCCGACAACCGCGGACGGATTTTCGTCGACGAGGACTTCCGTACCAAGGTCGACCACATCTACGCCGTCGGCGACGTCATCGGCTTCCCCGCCCTGGCCTCGACCTCGATGGACCAGGGCCGGGTGGCCGCCTGCCACGCGCTCGGCGAGCCGGTGCACGGGCTGACCGCCCTGCAGCCGATCGGCATTTACTCGATCCCCGAGATTTCCTACGTCGGCGCCACCGAGGTTGATCTCACCAAGGACTCGGTGCCCTATGAGGTGGGCGTGGCCCGCTATCGCGAACTGGCCCGCGGCCAGATCGCCGGCGACTCCTACGGCATGCTCAAGCTGCTGGTTTCCACCGAGGACCTCAAGTTGCTCGGGGTGCACATTTTCGGCAGCAACGCCACCGAGATGGTGCACATCGGACAGGCCGTGATGGGCTGCCAAGGCACGGTCGAATACCTGGTCGACGCGGTGTTCAACTACCCGACGTTTTCCGAGGCCTACAAGGTGGCCGCACTTGACGTGATGAACAAGGTGCGCGCGCTGAGTCAGTTCAGCTGAACGTCACTGCCCGGCTCCCCCCGCAAGCGGGCGGTACCCCAACCTCTGCCGCTCTGGCAGCATCGTCGCCGGGCGATCCTCAGCACTCGTCGTCGAAGGCAGTCGGCGGCACGTCACCCGGGCCACCGGCCTCGGCGCGCGCCAAAAGGTCGGTGATGTGCTGGTCGAACGGTGACGAGTAGGACAGATTCTCCTCGCAGCCGCCGGCGTGCAGACCGCCGATCACCCCGGTGACCGTCGAGCCGCTGATCCAGGGCCCGCCGCTGGTGCCCTCGGCCAGGCCCGCGCACGGCAGTTCCGGGTAGCCGCCGTCGGTGATTCCCGTGCTGACCTGGCAACCGATCGGCATGCCGCCGACGCCCACAGGGTAGGCGACGACGTTGACCCGGCTGCCTTTGGCCGGGGCGGAACCCAGCGACAGCGCCGAACCGACCTGTGCTTCGACCGATCCGCCGTCGGCGCGGCTGACCCGGGCGATCGCGTAGTCGGCCCGCGGATCCTTATTGGCTACCCACCGCGGATCCAGGTACAGCACATCCATGGACCAGAGATCGGCCGGCGCGGCTTTGCCGGCGAAACCGGGGACGAAGGTCGCCGGGCCGGCGCCCAGGCAATGCGCGGCGGTCAGCACCAGATCGCCCGCCGCCGAGTGCAACACCGAGCCGGTGCAGGCGTGCAGATCGCTGCCGCCGAGGAAAACCGCGCCCACCCGCGGATCGGGATTCACCGGTGCTGCGATGACCTGGTTCGCGGCCTCAACGACGGCTTGTTTGGGTTTGCTGGCGGGCGGTGCAGCGGGTGACTGGTGCCCGCAGGCCGCCAGTAACGAGGCAAGGCCGAGGGTCGAGCCCATCGCTGCTGCCAGAATGCGCATCGCTGTCGATCATGCCCGATGGGGCGGGTGCAGGCGACGCAGAGCAGCGCCCCCCTGGCGAATTCGGCCTCGCGCGAAACGGCCACCTGGGTGGAATGCGGTCGGAAGCGACCGCGTTGCCAAACAAACAGGCATGCGATCCGGCGGCGGGGCCGGTATCCGTGGGCAGTCGAATTGAGAGACACTATCTGACACGGTGCGGCACACCGCGCCGTGTCAGGAGGCAACAGCGATGGGCTACAACCAGCCCCCCGACAGAGACCCCCAGAAAGAGCAGCGTTACCAGCCCGAGCAGAACGGCATGTACGAGCTCGAGTTCCCAGCGCCGCAGCTGTCGTCGTCGGATGGCCGTGGCCCGGTCTTGGTGCACGCTTTGGAAGGCTTTTCCGACGCCGGTCATGCGACCCGGCTGGCCGCCGGCCACCTCAAGGACACGCTGGACACCGAACTGGTGGCCTCGTTCGCGATCGACGAACTGCTCGACTATCGGTCACGGCGGCCACTGATGACGTTCAAGACCGATCACTTCACCTACTACGACGATCCCGAGCTCAGCCTGTACGCCATGCATGACAGTGTCGGGACACCGTTTTTGCTGCTGGCCGGCATGGAGCCAGACCTGAAGTGGGAGCGGTTCATCACCGCGGTGCGGCTGCTGGCCGAGCGTCTGGGTGTCCGGCAGACCATCGGCCTGGGCACCATCCCGATGGCCGTTCCGCACACACGACCGGTGACGATGACGGCGCATTCCAACAACCGTGAGCTGATCGCCGACTTCACGCCGTGGATCTCCGAGGTCCAGGTGCCCGGCAGCGCGTCGAGCCTGCTGGAATACCGGATGGCTCAGCACGGCCACGAAGTGGTCGGCTTCACCGTGCATGTCCCGCACTATTTGGCACAGACGGACTATCCGGCGGCCGCCCAGGCGTTGCTGGAGCAGGTCGCCAAGACCGGGTCGCTGCAGTTCCCGCTGAAGGCGCTGGAAGAGGCGGCGGTCGATATCCAAGCCAAGGTCGACGAGCAGGTTGAGGCCAGCTCGGAGGTCGCTCAAGTGGTGGCTGCGCTGGAGCGACAGTACGATGCCTTCATTGCCGCTCAGGAGAACCGGTCGCTGCTGACGCGGGATGAAGATCTGCCTAGCGGCGACGAGCTCGGCGCGGAGTTCGAGCGATTCCTCGCCCAGCAGGCAGAGAAGAAGTTCGACGACGACGATACGACCTGAGCGCCCCTCCCGGGCCCGACAGCGAAGTTGGCGACATGACCCAGCGGAAGCCCAATCTGCGCCCGGTGCGGGAGGTCACGCCGTCACTGGAATTCCGCACTGTGCACGGCTATCGGCGTGCGTTCCGGATCGCAGGGTCGGGTCCAGTCATCCTGCTGATTCATGGGATCGGTGACAACTCCACCACCTGGGAGACCGTTCAAGCCAAGCTCGCGCAGCGATTCACGGTGATCGCCGTCGACCTGCTGGGCCACGGGCAGTCGGACAAGCCACGGGCGGACTACTCGGTCGCGGCCTACGCCAACGGGATGCGCGACCTGCTTTCCGTGCTCGACATCGAGCGGGCCACCGTCGTCGGCCATTCGCTCGGTGGCGGGGTGGCGATGCAGTTCGCTTACCAGTTCCCGCATCTGGTCGAGCGGCTGGTCCTGGTCGGCGCGGGCGGCGTCACCAAGGACGTCAATATCGTGTTGAGGCTGGCGTCGTTGCCGATGGGCAGCGAGGCGCTGGCGCTGCTGCGCCTGCCGTTGGTGCTGCCGGCTCTGCAGCTCGTCGGGCGCGCGGCCGGCCTGATGTTGGGATCAACCGGAGTGGGCCACGACCTGCCGGACGTGCTGCGGGTGCTGGCCGACTTACCGGAGCCGATGGCGTCGGCGGCGTTCACCCGGACACTACGGGCGGTGGTGGACTGGCGTGGTCAGATGGTCACCATGCTGGACCGATGTTATTTGACTGAGTCCGTGCCGGTGCAAATCATCTGGGGCACAGACGATGTCGTTGTTCCCGTCAGCCACGCCCGGATGGCGCACGCCGCGATGCCAGGTTCCCGTTTGGAGATTTTCGAGCGCTCCGGGCACTTCCCGTTCCACGACGATCCCGACCGTTTCATCGAGGTCGTCGAGCGCTTCATCGATACCACCGAGCCCGCCGAGTACGACCAGGCTGTCCTTCGCGAGCTGCTCCGCAGCGGCGGCGGCGCACGAACTGTCTCCGGGCCGGTCGACACCCGTGTCGCCGTGTTGGAGGCGATGGGCTCCGACGAACGCAGCGCCACCTGATCCTCGCGTCAACCCGACGCCGTACAGTCGATTTCATGAGCATCGATGTCACGGTGTTGCGCGTTTTCACCGATGCGCAGGGCAACTTCGGCAACCCACTGGGCGTGGTCGACGCCGCCACCGTAGCGCCTGAGTATCGCCAGCGGCTGGCGACCCAATTAGGTTACAGTGAAACGGTTTTCATCGATTTGCCCAGCGCCGGATCCACCACGGCGCACGCTCGCATCTACACCCCGCTCACCGAATTGCCGTTTGCCGGGCACCCGACCATCGGGGCTTCGTGGTGGCTGCGTGCCAGGGGTACGCCGATCCGCACATTGCAGGTGCCGGCAGGGATTGTGCAGGTGAGCTACGACGACGACATCACGGCCATCAGCACGCGCTCGGAATGGGCTCCGGAGTTCGCCATTCACGATCTCGCATCTCTGGACGAACTCGCCGCCGCCGACGCCGCCGACTTCTCCGACGATGTGCCGCACTACTTGTGGACGTGGATTGATGAGTCAGCCGGGTCCTTGCGCTCGCGGATGTTCGCGGCCAATCTCGGTGTGGCGGAAGACGAAGCGACGGGCTTCGCCGCCGTGCGGATGACCGAATATCTCAGCCGCGACTTGACCATCACCCAGGGCAAGGGATCGGTGATCCAGACCACCTGGAGCCCGGAGGGCTGGGTGCAGGTCGCCGGTCGCGTCGTCGATGACGGCGTCACGCACTTCGTCTAGAGCGCCATTTGCGTCGCGCGGATCAGCAACTGCCCCTCGAGCCCGGCGGCGCGGTGGACGCCGATCTCCGCGACTTCCGGCGACGTCACTATCGCGGCAAATGCGGCGGCCGAAGGATATTCGACCAGCACGCAGGTGTCCCACAGATCCTCGACATCGCCGATCACCAACGAGGCGATATCGCCGCCGAACAGCACCTTTCCGCCACCTTGTTCGATGACGTTCTGCATCGGCGCGGCGTAGAGGTCGTAGGCCTGGCGGCCGGTCAGGTCACTGGGGCGTCCGTCGGGATAGACCGCCTTAGCCCGGAACGTGAGCAAGTTGACCATCACAACAGGACCGCCGGAATCGTCGGCCATCAATGCTTCGACGCGGGAAGCCGTTGGGTAGGCCGCATTTTCGACGTCCACGCTATCGTCTCCTTGCTTTCGGACCGTGCCGCTCAGCTCTTACGGTGCAACACCGCGGCCAGGTGGTGTTGCACCGGTTGTCCGACCGCACCCATCTGCAGTGAATACGACAGCTCGTCGGCGTCCACTCGGAAGCGGCGGCCAAGGGCGGTCACTTCTTTGGCGGTCGGTGTCAGACCGATATTCGAGGTAGTCATCTCGAGATCGATCGTCGTGCCGTCGGCAGTGTATGTGCCGACCTCGATTTCGGTGATGCCGCTTGGGTGTGCGAGCACCAGTTCAACGTGACCGGGTCGCGGTACCCGAAGGTATCCCGTCTCGGCGTGCAGCGGCTTCCCGTCCGTCGCGGCCCTGGTCTTTTGCCCGTACACCAAAAACGGCTTGCCCACATGGGAAAACGCGACTTCCTCGAGGTACTCGAACGGCTCGATTGTGGGGTATTCCCCGGACCCACGACCCTCCCATGCGCCGAGCAGCGGAGCGAGCTCTTGCAGGTCGGGGTGCAGTTCAGGCGCCATCCGGCCAGCCTAGCCAGCGTGGATGTCCGGCGTGCGTACATGCTCGGGACGGAAGCCCCGACCGACGACAATCGGCGGGATGTACTGCAACGGACCGCGGCCCACGAACTTCGGGATACGGATCGGCGACAGGTCACCGGTCAAATACGGTTCGGCCGCCCTGTTCTGGATGAATACCTGACCGGCCTGGATGATCCGAGCGGGTAACTCGCGCCGGCGCTGCACCTTGGCGAGGTCGGCATCTATCAACCGACCTTCGCGCAGCGGCGCACAGAGAATGTTGGCCGCGGCCACAGCATCAGCAACAGCGAGGTTGATGCCGATTCCACCGGCCGGTGACATAGCATGCGCGGCATCGCCAATGCACAGCAGGCCCGTGCGCCACCATGTCTTGAGCCGATCCACCCGTACATCGAGCTGGCTGGTGTCGTCCCAGGAGTGCAAATCGTTGACGTGTTCGCGCAACTTCGGCTGCGCGGACACCAGACGCTCTTTGAACGCCTCCAGTGAGCCGTCTCGCGGGTTCTGGCCCTTCGGCATGACATGCGCGACCTGCCAGTAGTCACCCCGGTAGATCATGGCCATCAGCAGGCCCCTACGGAGTACTCCGACCAGCTCTTGAGGATCGCCCGGGCGCCACTTCAGCCGGAACCACAAGACGTCTATCGGGGAGGCCGCGCTGGCGATCTCCAACCCCGCCGCGGCGCGCACTGCCGATGCGCGCCCGTCGGCGCCGACCACCAGCTCGGCACGCACCTCCAGTTCCGGCGTGCGCACCCCGACGACCCGACCACCCTCGACGATCACATCCTTGACCTCGGCGTTGCGGATCAAGGTGAATTCCGGGTAAGCACTTGCCTTTTCGGCGAGAAAGTCGAGGAAGTCCCACTGCGGCATCAACGCGATGTACGGCTGTTTGAAGCCCAGCCATTTGAGCGCGGCGAAGTTACCGAAAGTGCGAAGTGAGCCGTCGGTGTCGAAGGCAACGCGGGTGATCTTGGTGTGCGGTAGACGCAAGAACTCATCGATCAACCCCAGCTCGTCCATGATCCGCAGGGTGGTCGGATGCACGGTGTCGCCGCGGAAGTCGCGCAGGAAGTCATTGTGCTTTTCCAAGACAACAACCTGGACGCCGGCGCGGGCCAGCAACAGAGCATGAACCAGGCCCGCGGGACCGCCACCGACGACACAGACCTGGGTTCGCAGAACTCGGGTCATGCCCCGACACTACCTACGGAAAGTTTCTCGAGACTGTTGACGGACCGATCAACCGGAAGCGGACACCTCGCGGTGGGCGCGCAGCGCCTGGATCTCGCGCTCGAAATCGTCTGCAGACGAAAAGGACCGGTACACCGAGGCGAATCGCAGATAGGCCACCTCGTCGAGTTCTCGCAGCGGACCGAGGATCGCAAGCCCGACCTCATGGCTGGGCACTTCCGGTGACCCGCTGGCCCGCACGGCGTCTTCGACCTGCTGGGCCAGCAGGTTCAGCGCGTCGTCGTCGACCTGGCGGCCCTGGCAGGCCCGACGCACACCGCTGATCACCTTCTCGCGGCTAAAGGGTTCGGTGACGCCGCTGCGCTTGACGACCGCTAACACGGCGGTCTCCACAGTGGTGAATCGCCGTCCGCACTCCGGGCATGACCTGCGGCGCCGGATGGCCTGACCCTCGTCGGTCTCCCGTGAGTCGACCACCCGGGAATCGGGATGGCGGCAGAACGGACAGTGCATGACCGCTCCTTCGCCGCGCCGACAACGGGATGTCTGAGACCACCCCGAGCGTACCTGCGCACTCCCCCGCGGGCCTAGCGTCATCGGAGGTCGTGCCCGATATCCGCGGCCGTCATGACATTCGCCGACGACCATTGAGCCATGCGGATTTCGGCGCTGCACGGCGGAGCCGTCAGCCCACCGGGGCGATGAGCGTCTGGCCGGCGGTCACCGTCGCGGAGTCGAGATCGTTGAGCTCGCGGATGCGTGCGGTGACCTGACCGGTCGGTGCATCGGGTGCGACCCTGGCGGCCAAGTGCTGAAGCGTCTCCCCGGGCTCGACCCGCACCACAGCGAGCTGGTCGGGCATGTGGCCCGCCGTCTGGTCAGAGCCGCCATGCAGCATGCCACCGAAGTGCGCCACCAGCCCCAGCCACACGGTGGTCAGCGCCGCGAGCAGGGCCAGCGCCACCGTGGTCGCCGGTGTGATCGGACGTGGCCGATGTGGCGCCGTCGACATCAACACTCCGGTACCCCGGTAACCCGGCGGCGCAGCGACCGGTCTCGACGGCTGCGGACCCCGGCTTCCGGGCCGGCCACGGCGGCCTGCCGGACGCACCTGGACCGGCCGACAACGGATCGGCGCGTTCGGCGAAATCGTTTCGATGGGCATCATGTGCGTTTCCTCCAGTCGGCTCGTACTCGATCACTTGTTCGAAGCATAATCGATAGTGTGTTCGATTTTCGAACATGTGATCGAACTGTTGCACACGCAGCAGACGATAGGACACCGCACCGACAACTTTCGCCGCCGCAGCCAGGGGCGACACCGCGACACGCCTCGAACACATGTTTGATATCGAAGCTCAATGCGGCTACATTCGTCCATATGAGCGACAGCCATACCCCGGGCGGCGACCCTGATCGCAGTGCGCGATCTGCGGATTCAGGGCTCACAGAGCGCCAGCGCACGATTCTCGACGTCATTCGCGCTTCGGTCACCAGCCGCGGATATCCGCCGAGCATCCGGGAAATCGGCGATGCGGTAGGTCTGACGTCGACGTCCTCGGTGGCTCACCAATTGCGCACACTCGAGCGCAAGGGCTATCTCCGGCGTGACCCGAACCGCCCACGCGCTGTTGATGTTCGCGGCGCCGACGACATCGCCAGGCCGACGGTCCTCACCGATGTTTCGGGCTCGGACGCGCTGCCCGAGCCCACCTTCGTTCCCGTTTTGGGCCGCATCGCGGCGGGCGGCCCGATCCTCGCCGAGGAAGCCGTCGAGGACGTCTTTCCGCTGCCGCGCGAACTCGTCGGCGAGGGGGCGCTGTTCCTGCTCAAGGTGGTCGGTGACTCGATGGTCGACGCCGCGATTTGCGACGGCGACTGGGTCGTGGTCCGTCAGCAGAACGTGGCCGACAACGGCGACATCGTGGCAGCGATGATCGACGGGGAGGCCACCGTCAAGACCTTCAAGCGCACCGGTGGCCAGGTTTGGCTGATGCCGCACAACCCGGCCTTCGACCCCATCCCGGGCAATGACGCCGCCGTGCTCGGCAAGGTCGTCACGGTGATCCGCAAGATCTGACTGCTGCGGTCCAGTCGGCTAGTCGGCCTTGGTGAACCCATTCGCTTGCGCGATTTCTTCGGTGGCGAACCAGATTTCGGCGAGTGTGTCCCCATATAGTTCGCTGTCGGGCATGTAGTAGACGCCGAAGCTGGCATTGGCCTTAACGGGGTATCCGTCGGGGACCTGGTACGGATCCTCCATCGGAAGGTGAATCGCCAACTGACCGGGCGCAATTGGCGTAGCCGCAGCGAAATGAGTGGTCTCGGCTTCGGCGTCCGCGGCGGCATGTCGCCCGCTTCGCACTTCGCCCGGTGTTGGGATCCGCGTCGGAACTGTGTCCACCGCGTCGGGATCCTCGTCAAAGGGCTCGTCGAAGTGTTCGTCGAGGTGCTCGTCAAGGTGTTCGTCGAGGTGCTCGACCAAGTGTTCGTCCAAGTCGGAAAACTTGGCAGAACCTCCGATTTGGTCGACCAGCGGCTCGTCGACCAAATCGGCACGCCCTGGTAGCGTCCAGTCGCTGGCCGACTGACTGGGCAGCCGCACGGTCCGCGGACGCAGCGCCCGGTAGCCGTCGGACAAGGTCGACGACTCGAGATCGCCGTCGGCATCCGGTGACCACCGTGAAACAGACTCGGTGACGGCCTCATAGCCGGCCTTGTCACCACCGCCAAGTTTGGCGGCCTCGGCCTTGCGCCAGCCGGCACGGCGGCGACGCCCTATCCAGGCCACCAGCGCGGCCAGCCCGATCAGCGCCACCGCCGGGACGCCGACCGGCAACCACCATCGCCGCCAGTCCAGCAGGCTCCCCGCACCGGCGGTCGGCGCACCGGACGGCATCTTCTGGCCGGGCACCTGCAGGCCGGACAGCGACGACGCCAAGTTCGCCGGCTGGGTGCTGAACGTGTTCTTGGCCTGATTCCAGGCGATCTGGCCGCCGGTGAACTTCTGCGTGATCACATCCTTGTTCACGGTCTGATCGCCCACCGGCGCGCCCAGTTTGCCGGTCGGCCCGCCGAGTTTGTCCCACGCGGCATTGATGGCGCCGCGAACCACAAACGCGCCGTGGTCGGGCGTCCAGAAGATCACCGGTTTGTCGTTGGCGGCAAACGCGCTCACCCGGCTGGCCGGCTTGAGACCGCCGTCGGCCTCATTGGCGATCGGGAAGCCGAGGGTGCTGCCGCCCGGGCCGCCCAACGACTCGTATTTCGCCAGAATGTCGCTCTCGACGGCGTTGGCGCCGGTGGCCGGGCTGAAGAAGACCTTGCCGCCGGCGAAGTTTTGGCCCAGCCCGTCGCCGGCTACCGGATACTGATCGCCTTGTTCGGCACCCAACGGACCCGAGGGGCCGCCCGACGCGCGCCACGCCATGTTGATGGCCGCGGTCGGATCGATGGGTACCTGCAGGTCGGTGAGCTGGTTCGCCAGATCGGGTGGGACGGTGGTGAACGTTTTCGTCAGCCTGTTCCATGACACCCTGCCGGTGCTGAAGGCCTGGGTGGCGACTTCGCCGTCGTAGGTTTCGTCGCTGACCGGGACACCGAGAGCGCCACCGGAGCTGCCCAATTTGTCCCACGCGGCGTTGATCGCCCCGCGCACGACGAATGCGCCGTGCTCGGCGGTCCAGTAGATCAGCGGCTTGTCGCTGGCCGAGAAGGTGCTGACCCGGCTGTCGGGGCCTGCCAGCCCGCGTGCTTCGTTCATGGTAGGAAAGCCCAGGTCGCTGGCCGCCGGGCCGCCGAGGGCCTCGTACTTGTCCAGGATGGCGCCCATCATCGACCTGGGGCCGGTAGCCGGCGTGAAGAACATCTTGCCGTGCACGAAGTCCTGCGCGAATCCTGCGCCGGCGGCGTACGCCTCGCCCTGTTTGGCGCCGAGATCCGAATTGTCGCCGCCGGCGGCCTTCCACGCCGCGGTCATCGCGTCGTCGGCCTCGCCCAGCGGGGATGCCGCCGCGACGGGTGCCAGCAGCGCCATGCAGGCCAAGCCTGCCGCCAGTGCCACCAGACCACGCGTCACGCGCCGCGCGACGCCGCCCGATCCACCTTGCTGCCCTGTCATCCCACCTCCCGGCGGCCGCCCAGTCCGAGGCCTGTGGCCAGTTTCAACCGCCCGGCGGGCCGCCACAACTCTGCTGCGGCCAACGACGCATGGGAAGTCATACGAAGACCCTACGGAATGGATATCCCGTCGATGCTGAATTGATGTCCACAAGGCTGGTTGGTGTCGCACCCTGCTCGTCCGATTTTGCGTTACGGTGCCGGATACTGCGGGTAAACGCCGTGGGGACGGGACACAACAAATCGGAGCAGGCATGGGTGTTTCCGGACCGGTCTGGTTCGTGATCATCGCCGTGATCGTCGCGCTCGTGCTGCTCGACTACCTCGTCAACATCCGCCGCACACGCACCCCGACGTTGCGCGAAGCAGCGGTGTGGTCGGCCGTCTACGTCGGAATTGCGATCGCATTCGGCGTCGGCGTGTGGGACTTCGGCGGAATATCCATGAGCGTCGAATATTTCGACTGTTATGTGAGCAATGAAGCCCTCTCTATCGACAATTTGTTCGTCTTTTTATTCATCGTGAGCAGCTTCGCTGTACCGCGGATCGCCCAGCAGAAAGTGCTGTTATTCGGCATTGTCTTGGCGCTGGCCGCGCGCACCGTATTCATCTTTATCGGCGCCGCACTGGTCGCGATCTTCGACTGGGCGTTTTACCTGTTCGCGATCGTCTTGCTGATCATGGCGACCAACCTCGCGAAATCCTCGGAATCGAGACGCCGCGACACGGATACGGTGCTTATCCGTATCGCCAGACGGTTGGTGCACACCTCCGAGGACTATGACGGCGACCGGTTGTTCACCGTCGAGCACGGCCGACGGGTGATGACACCGATGTTGCTGGTCATGCTCGCCGTCGGCGGGGCGGACATATTGTTCGCGTTCGACTCGATCCCGGCGCTGTTCGGCCTGTCCCAGAACGTCTACCTGGTGTTCTCGGCGACCGCGTTGTCGTTGTTGGGCCTACGGCAGTTGTATTTCTTGATCGACTGTGTGCTCGACCGGCTGGTGTACCTGTCCTACGGTCTCGCGGCGATCTTGGCTTTCATCGGTGTGAACCTGATGCTGCAGGCCCTGCACGACAACAACATTCCGTTCATCAACGGCGGCAACCCGGTCCCCGTCGCCGAACCGAGCACGACGCTGTCGTTGACGGTGATCATCGTCATCCTGCTGATCACGACGGCGGCGTCACTGCTGTCACCACGCGGACGGGCGCAACACGCGCTCGCCGGGGCCCGCCGGCACGCGGCGGAGTACCTCGATCAGGCCGACGCGGCCGACCCGGTCGAACGGGAGAAGCTGTTCACCCAGATGCTTGCCGAAGAAGGCGAAATCACTGCGCTCCCGACGAAATACCGTAGGAGAATCCGGCGCAAGCAAGAGCTGATGAAGCTGCTGGGACAAGCCCACCGCGCGCACGACGCACCTGCGCCCGGGTCCCGGTCCGCATCGTCGCCGCGCTAGACGCCGAGGCTGCGGCCGATGATTTCCTTCATGATCTCGGTGGTGCCGCCGTAGATCGTCTGCACCCGCGCATCGAGGTAGGCCCGCGCGATCGGGTATTCGCGCATGTAGCCATAGCCACCGTGCAACTGCAGGCAACGATCGACCAGGTGCACCTGCTTCTCGGTGGAGTACCACTTGGCCATCGCGGCCTGCTCGGCGGACAGCTTTTCATCGAGGTGCAGCCGGATGAACTCGTCGACCATCATGCGGACCACGGTGGCCTCGGTGGCCAATTCGGCGAGTAAAAATCGGCTGTTCTGAAAACTCCCGACCGGCCTGCCAAAGGCCTTGCGCTCCTTCGTGTACTGCAGAGTTTGCTCCAAGACGGCCTCCATGGCTGCGGCCGCCGTGATGGCAATCGAAATGCGTTCCTGCGGCAGGTTTTGCATCAGGTAGATGAAGCCCATGCCCTCTTCGCCGAGCAGATTCTCGGCGGGAACTTTGACGTCGGTGAACGACAGCTCAGCGGTGTCCTGGGCCTCCAAGCCGATTTTGTCCAAATGCCGGCCGCGCTCGAAGCCCTCCATGCCGCGCTCCACGGCGAGAAGGGAAAAGCCTTGCGCGCCTTTGTCCGGATCAGTCTGGGCCACCACGATCACCAGATCGGAGTTGATGCCATTGGTGATGAAAGTCTTCGACCCATTGAGTACGTAATGGTCGCCCTGCTTGACCGCGCGGGTTTTGATGCCCTGTAAGTCGCTGCCGGTGCCCGGCTCGGTCATGGCGATCGCGGTGATCAGCTCGCCGGTGCAGAACTTGGGCAGCCAGCGCTGCCTTTGCTCCTCGTTAGCCAGTCGCAGCAGATAGGGCGCGACGACGTCGTTATGCAGGCTGAACCCGATGCCGCTGAAGCGGCCGGCGACGGTCTCCTCGACGATGATCGTGTTGTAGCGGAAGTCGGGGTCACCACCGCCGCCGTACTCTTCGGGGACCGCCATGCCCAGGAAGCCCTGCTTGCCGGCCTCCAACCACACCCCGCGGTCGACGATCTTCGCCTTCTCCCATTCGTCGTGGTAGGGGGCCACGTGACGGTCCAGGAACGCCCGGTAGGACTCCCGGAACAATTCATGCTCGGGTTCGAACAGCGTGCGCTGATACTTGACGGCGCTACCCATGGATGACCTCCGGCGGGTTGGGGACTCTGCCGCCAAAGATATACCAACCGGATGGTTGGGCGGCCCGCGTGCCCATGCGGGCTTACAGTCAGCGAGGTGGACGAGACGATCCTGGTGGAGGAACGTGGGCAACTGCTCGAGTTCTCCTACACCGACATGCTGTGCTACGCCGGGCCGTACTCGCCGGCGGGTGTGGCCAATGCGTTCAAAGTGATGCAGCGGGCATTCGCGGCGTTATCCCCCAACCAACCGCCGCAACGGCGCTCGATCGTCATTCGCACCGCCTTCCAGGGGCCGGGGGCACGCGACGGCTTCGAAGCGGTCACCCGTGCAGTGACCGACGGCCGCTACACGGTCGACCTGGCCCTGGCGCGGCCCGACCGCGGGCGGCTGCTGCAACGCTTCGTCTTCCAGGTCGCCATCGCCGGCCGCGCGGCGACACTGCTTCTGCGTAAGGGCTTCGTCACCGCCGAATTCATCGATCTCGCAGGAAAATCCGACCGCAGCCAGGCCGAAGAAGCCCACCTCGATCAGCTCAAGGCCGACCTGGCGCAGCGGGTGCTGGCCGCGCCCGCCGAAGACGTCTTCGACCTGGCCGACTGAGTCCAACCGACCGGATCTGCACGCCTCCGGAAGGCATGCTGAAAAACGTGCGCTGTCGGTTGGTCCCGCTGAGTTAGCGGGGACGGACCGTGACCTAGAGCCCGCCGCAGACGGGAACCCAGCCAGAACTCCGGATACGCATAGCTATAGGCGTCGCTGGCAAGCGATGCGTCGAGACGGCGCCGTCGGCCTCGGGATAGCTTCTGGCGCCGGTGGAGGTGCGTGCATCGCTGGCGGTGCTGGTGCGCTGGCAGGCCCAGCCGAGCGAGGCCACGAGCGTAGGCGGCGGCTCTCCCTTTCGCCGAACGCACCCTGACGGGCCCGCGCATTGCTAACAGCGCGGGCCCGCCAGGAGGGCAGTGACTTTAGAACAGCGACGCGAGGTCGGCCAGGAAGTTGCTTCCCGAAGAGGCGGCGCTCTCACCTAACGACGGCAGGAGGTCGGTCAGGAAGCTGCTGCCGCTAGTGGCCTCGGCACTTAACGCCGGCAGGATGGTGGTCAGGTCGTCGCCGGGGCCGGCGGTGGCGGTGACGCCGTCAGTCCCCAAGACGCCGGCGAGGTCGGAATTGCCGCCGAAGGCGTTGGCGTTGCTCCCCATGGTGCCCAATGGGTCGAGGACGAAGGCGATGTCGCTGTTGCCGTCGAAGGCGCCAGCGCTGCTGTTGGTGCCCAGGACGGAGGCGATGTCGTCGTTGCCGAAGCCCGCGAAGGAACCCAGGTTGGTGCCGGTGCTGTCGCCGGACTGGCTGGCGAAGTCGTCGGTGCCGTCGACGGCGGCGGGGCCGTCACCGAAGCCGTTGTCGTTGCCGAAGTTGATGGCGGTGTCGCTGTCGCCGTTGCCGCTGGCTCCGATGAGGCCGCCGGCGCCGGCGAAGGCGCCGGTGTTGCCGCCGTCAAGGGTATCGGTGTCGACACCGTTGTTACCGATGTCGATGGCGGTGTCGCCGGTGCCGGTTCCGCCGTTGGTGTTTCCGATAAGGTCGGCGTTGCCGGCGTAGGCGCCGTCGGGGGCGCCGACGGTGCCTACGGGGTTATTGCCGATGTCGATGGCACTGTCGTTATTCGCACCAGTGTCGCTGGCGATCCCCCCGGCATTGGCAAGAGCGTTGGTGCCGTCGGCCAAGGCGTAGTCGCCGGTGCCGCCCTCGGCGTTGGCGGTGGAGTCGGCGCCGGAGGCGATCGCGATGTCCCCGGTTCCCGAGTGGGCGACCGCGCTGCCGTCGGAGACGAGCGATTGCCCGTCGATCGAGATGGCCAGATTCAGACCTGATGGGTCCGAGAGGGCCGAGAGACCCCCACCACCCAGCAGACTATCGATCGACGACAACCAGTCGGTGGACGTGTCGGCCGAGGCGACCGGCGTGTGGGCCACTGCGGCCCCAATGCCCAAGCCCACCGCCAGGATGCCCAGCCGAGCGAGACCACGAGTGTTCACCATAGGATTTTCCTTCCCCCACGCCGCACCCTAACGGGTGCGGGAATTTTGACCATAAGTCATCAGCGAGTCGACAGCTGACGGGTTGCAGCTTAAGCACTGGCTTAGTGAAACGTATGAAAAAGTCCAAAATTTCCATAATTTATACATGTTTCACATGTATAGAGGACGGCACATGGCCAGTCGACGCAGCAGCGAGGGGTTCAGAGATGGCTGCGATTGCGTTTTGGCTTCCTGGATGACTCCGCTGGCAACCGCGCCGGCAGCCCACACCGATTTCGGGGTCGACGTTGCTACACGTGTACGCAACCGCCGCACACCGGATCAGAACCGCGAAAGGAAGATTATGCACTCCGCGACTTCGCGAACGATCATCGCCGCGACCGCGCTTGCGGCGACAGGGCTCTTCGCGTGGCCACCAGGCGACGCCACCACAGGCACAACAAGGGGTGCCGACAGTGCACCGCGATGTTGCGTTGGTGGATGACACCATTGTGGTCACCGACGAGATTCCTGCTGACAACAGTTTCTGGAACGGCGTGTTGGGACTAGACGGATCGGAATATCAATGCTATCTGCGGCAGTCTCAGGTCGCCGAGAACTGGCGCAGACTGGCGGCCAGCGCCACCGGCACCCGGGCTTTGATTCGGGTGCCGTCGCTGATGTGCTCAGTCTGCTGAACCCGACCGTCGGCATGCACACGCGACACCAAATCACCGCGGTCATACGGGATTACGACGTCGATCGCAGTATCGGTCGGCGCCGCCAACTCGGCCATCCGGCGGCGCAGCGCATCGACGCCCTCCCCGGTGCGCGCCGAGACGAACACCGCCCCGGGCAGCGCGCGGCGCAACTTGGCCAGCGCCAAATCGCCTGCGGCGTCAACCTTGTTGACCACCAGCAGCTCCGGCGCCGGATCGCCGTGATGGTCGGCGGTCACCTCGGAGATCACCTGGCGCACCGCACTGATCTGAGCCAGCGGGTTGACGTCGGAGCCGTCGACGACGTGCACCAGCAGATCGGCGTCGACGACCTCTTCCAGCGTCGAGCGGAACGCCTCGACCAGCTGCGTGGGCAGGTGCCGCACGAAACCCACGGTGTCACTGACCA
Source organism: Mycobacterium sp. (assembly GCF_052143115.1). Taxonomy (GTDB): domain Bacteria; phylum Actinomycetota; class Actinomycetes; order Mycobacteriales; family Mycobacteriaceae; genus Mycobacterium. The sequence goes on along the minus strand of NZ_JBKQTQ010000181.1, from coordinate 85,966 downwards.
CGAACGCGCGTCCGTCGTCGAATTGTCCACGGCGAGTAGTGGGTTCCAGGGTCGCGAACAGGGCGTCCTGCACCAGCACGCCGGCGCCGGTCAGCGCGTTGAGCAGACTGGACTTGCCGGCGTTGGTGTAGCCGACGATCGCGATGGATGGCAGGTCGCTGTCTAGCCGTCGGCTGCGCTGAGTGTCGCGGACCTGCTTCATGTCCTTGATGTCGCGGCGCAGCTTCGACATTCGCTCGCGGATGCGGCGTCGATCGGTCTCGATCTTGGTCTCACCGGGACCGCGCAAACCCACCCCGCCGCCGCTGCCGCCGGCGCGACCACCGGCCTGCCGCGACATGGACTCACCCCAACCACGCAACCGCGGCAGCATGTACTCCATCTGCGCCAGCGTCACCTGCGCCTTGCCTTCCCGGCTGGTGGCGTGCTGGGCGAAGATATCCAGGATCAGCGCGGTGCGGTCGATGACCTTGACCTTGACGGCCTTCTCCAGCGCGGTCAGCTGCGCCGGGGACAGTTCGCCGTCGCAGATCACGGTGTCCGCACCGGTCGCTAGCACCACCTCACGCAGCTCCTGCGCCTTGCCCGAACCGATGTAGGTCGACGCATCCGGCTTGCTGCGGCGCTGGACCATGCCTTCGAGCACCTCAGAACCGGCAGTCTCGGCGAGCGCGGCCAACTCGGCGAGGCTGGCATCGGCGTCGGCGGCGCTGCCGTCGGTCCACACGCCGACCAGCACGACCCGCTCAAGGCGCAGTTGCCGGTACTCAACCTCGGAGATGTCGGCAAGTTCGGTGGATAACCCGGCGACACGGCGCAGCGCTGCGCGGTCGTCGAGCGCAAGTTCGCCCGTGCTGGGGGTGTCCTGATCGGGAAATTCCGGAAATGTCATAGGCAATTACATGGTGCACGCCGGAGCGGCGACACGCACGCGAATTAACGCCGCGCTGCCTGCCACCATTCCTCGCTGAGTTCGCCTCGGGCCACCAAGACCGACGGGCCGCGCAGGTAGCTGGTGGCCTCGGTGATGGTGACGACGACGTCACCGCCCGGAACCCGCACGGTGAGAACGCCGCTGGCCGTTCCGGCGTGCGACAGCCCGGCAACGGCAGCGGCGACGGTTCCGGTGCCGCAGGAGCGGGTTTCGCCAACACCACGCTCGTGCACTCGCATGCTGACCGCGCCGTCGGCCGGGGCGGTGAGAACCTCGACGTTGACCCCATCCGGGAACTGTGCCTTGTCGAACGTCACCGGCGCAGCGACGTCGAGTGCCGCCAGCGCTTCGACGGTCAACCTTGGGTCGACACAGGCCAAATGGGGGTTGCCGACATCGACCGCCAACCCGCTGAAGGTGCGGCCGCCGACGACGGCCTGTCCCTCGCCCAACGTGTTCACCTTGCCCATGTCGACGCTGACGTCGGCGTTGGTCGCATCGACGTGATGCAGGACGACGGGTCGGGGGCCGGCCAGCGATCCGACGACGAACTCGTTACGGGATTCCACACCGCTGGCGTGCAGGTAATGCGCGAACACCCGCGCGCCGTTGCCACACATCCGTGCCGTCGACCCGTCGGCGTTGCGGTAGTCCATGTACCAGTCGTCGGCGGTGACGCCGTCCGGCACGCGATCGAGCGCTCCGGCGGCCAGCAGGGCACCCGCTGTGGTGACCCGCAGCACCCCGTCCGCACCGAGCCCACGGCGGCGATCGCACAACGCGGCCACCACCGCGGGCGTCAGCGTCAGCTTGGCGTCCAGATCGGGCAGCAACACGAAGTCGTTCTGGGTGCCATGGCCTTTGGCGAAGATCATGTGCACCACTCTCCCCGCAAGCGGGGACCCCCCGCGTTCATGCCGGCATCATCGTCGTCGGCGCGGATCACCTGCTCAGGATACGTGCCGCCAGGCTCGCAGCGCGGCGTCGGCATTGTCGGACGCGCTCGCATCCAGCCATCGGATGCGGTGGTCGCGGCGAAACCACGACCGCTGGCGCCGCACATAGCGGTGGGTGCCCATGAAAGTCGGTTCTCGTGCACCGTCGCCGTTGCCGCCCGCGTCGAGGTCGGCGATCACCTGCGCGTAGCCCAACGCGCGTGACGCGGTGACGCCGTCACGTAGCCCGCATGCGAGCAGTCTGGTTACCTCGTCGACCAGACCGGCAGCGAACATCGCCTCGGTCCGACGGGCCAGTCGCTGGTCGAGAAGCTCAGTCTCGCAATCTAATCCGACGATCGCGGTGTCCCAGCGCGGTGTGCCGATGACAGGCGCCGACGCGGCGAACGGCTGACCGGTGAGTTCCACCACCTCAAGCGCACGCACGATCCGCCGACCGTCGGTCGGCAGGATCGACGCCGCGGCCGCGGGATCGCGATCGGCCAGTTCGGCGTGCAACCGGTCTGCGCCGACCTCGGCAAGCCGCTGCTCCCATTTCGCCCGCACCGCCGCGTCGGTCGTCGGGAACGACCAGTCGTCGAGCAGCGATTGGATGTAGAGCATCGAGCCGCCCACCAGCACCGGCACCCTCCCCCGGGCCGCGATCGCCTCAATGTCGGCGGCGGCGGCGCCCTGATAGCGGGCGACGGTCGCGGTCTCGGTGACGTCGAGGACGTCGAGTTGGTGATGCGGGATACCGCGGCGTTGCGCGACAGGCAGTTTCGCGGTGCCGATGTCCATGCCGCGGTAGAACTGCATCGCGTCGGCATTCACGATTTCCGCGCCGGCCGCACCCCCGAGCCGCTCGGCAATCTGCAGCGCGAGCGGCGACTTACCGGTGCCCGTCGGGCCGACGATCGCCAGCGGCCTCACAGCTGCCAGACACCGGCGAAGTACCCGACACCGTAGGGCGCCGCCCGGTAGAGCTCCTTGGCCGACCGGGGTACCGGCTCGGCCAGACCCGCGAGCACCTGGAAGGCCACCCGCCCCACGACTTGCCGGGGCAGCCGGGTCAGCGCAGCCACGTCACCGCAGCTCAGCGCGTCGTCCAGGGCACGCTGAACAGCCACGTCATTGGGGTGGTGGCCGCCCGGGGCAGCCGGGGTCAAGGTGTTGGCGCCATCGGCGACGACCACCACGCCCGCCGGCTCGGCCAATCGGTCGATCTCGTTGCGCAGTTGCCTGCCGAGGGTCAGCGCGGCTTCCCGATCGTGGTTCGCGGCGTAGACACGGACTTCGGCGCGAGCGTCTGGCTGAGCCTGATCCCGCATCCACCCGGTGATCAACGCGCACAGCGGCAGCTCGACCGGCCGACCGCTTGCCTGCGGCGAGAGCCGCACCACCAGGTCGGCGCCGAAACCCGCAAAGGTGCCAACGCTTTCCGGGCCGACGACAACGTCCGCTGCGTCGTTTGAGCCCACCCCGACGACCACCCAGCGCGGTGGCAGCGCGGCGACGGCGGCCACCATGGCCGCCCGCAGCTCAGCCACCTCGTCGGCCGCGGCCCCGGCGAGCTCGGGGACCAGCACCGGCGCAGACGGAATGATCGCGATGGTGCTCAACACGTCACCAAACTAACGTTCCGAAGGCGCCAAGGGCTGCCCAGCGGCTTTCGACCGCCGTCTGCCGAACGCCTCCATCCCGGCGGCCTCACCCCTGGCCAGCGCCACAGTCGACACGACCATCACGATCACCGCTACTACCAGGACAAACAACTTTTCGTTGTCGACGCGCAAGTCCTCGGAGAGCACGGTGATCCCTAGGATCCATCCCACCACCGGTTTCGCCAACGTCATCGTCGGCAACGACGCCGTGAGGGCGCCGGCGCGAAAAGACGCCTGCTGAAACACCATGCCGGCCAGCGCGACGGCGAGCCAGGCATACAGTTCGGGCGCGCGCAAAACCGCCCCCAAGCCGCCCTCGGCGGCTTCGACGACACCCTTGGTCAGCACCGCAAACAGCGCCAGCGACGAGCCCGCCACCACTGCCAGCAACACCGCGGCGACGGCACCCGACCAGATTCGGGCGCCCAACACGCAGAACACCAATGCCGGGCCCATCACAATGGCCACCACCACCCACGTTTCCAGCGGGGCGCGCTGCTGGTCGGACGCCGGATTGCCGACCATGACGATGACCGCCACCGCGCCGGCCAGCAACGCCGCCCAGAACCATTCCCAGGCGGTTACCCGGTGCTGGGTGATCCGTGCGTTGATCGGCAACGCGAATAGCAACACCGTCACTTGCAACGCGGTCACCAACATCACCGACCCCAGGCTCAGCGCCGCGGCCTGCAGAGCGTAATTGGCCACCGCGGCGACGGCGCCCAACCGCCAGCGGGTGTCGCGTAATGACAAGCAGAACAACTCCCACGCGCCGACCGGTTTGTCGACGATCTCGTGTGCGGAACGCTGACGGATGACGGAGCCGATCGCCGATACCAGCGCGGCGCCCAACGCCAGCAGTATGGCGACGTCTGCGCCGGCCATGGCGACCTCCTCCCCCGACTGTCGGCCAACTGTTTCATCCACACGCTACTGAGTTGAGCAACGGCGACTCCGGCGCGCCGCGTCGCCGCAAACGCCACAACTGTCGATCAGCTGCGACGAACAGGCTGCAGCTAACGTTACGACGGCGCCTTCTCGACGACGATCACATCACGTCCGGCGCCGGCCGCGATGCTGGCCGCCTCGCCGCGAGCCAGGCCAATGGTCGAGACGAGCACCACGACCGCGGCGGCGATCAGCACAAATACCTCGGGGCCGTCGGCGCGCAACGTCTCGCCGAGCACCAGGACCCCGAGCAGCGACGCCACCACCGGCTTCGCCACGGTCACCGTCGGCAGCGAGGCGGTCAGCGCACCGGCACGAAATGACGACTGCTGAAAGATCATCCCGGCCAGCGCGGCCGGGATCAGACAGTAGGCTTCAGGCGCCCGCAGCAATGCCTCGAAGCCGCCGGAAAACGCACCGACGGCGCCCTTGGTCAGCACCGCGAACAACGCCAGCGACGAGCCCGCCACCACCGCCAACAGCACCGGCGCCACCGAACCACCCGACCAGATACGGGCGCCGAGCACACACAACACCAAGATCGGTCCCATCACAGCGGCCACCGCCACCCAGGTCCCTAGCGAACCCCGCCAGTGGCCGCCACCCGGATGGCCGACGGTCACCAGGACCGCCAATGCGGCGGCCAGCAGTACCGCCCACATCCACTCCGAGCGTGTCACTCGGTGATGAGCCAGCCGCGCGTAGATCGGCAGTGCGAAGAGCAGCGAGGTCACCTGCAGCGCGGTCACCAGCATCACCGAGCCCAGCGCCAGCGCAGCGGCCTGCAGGCTGTAATTGGCGACGGCGCCGGTGGCGCCCAGCCACCACCGCCTGTCACGCACCGACAACCGGAAGAGCTCGAGGTGGCCGACCTGCTTATCGGTGATCTCTTGCGCCGACCGCTGGCGGACCACGTCGCCGATCGCGGACGCCAGCGCGGCGCACAGCGCGATCAACGCCGCCAAATCCGCTTTCGACATGCACGATCTCCTCGCCGAGGCCAGCCCGCAATCGGTGACTGCACCGACTTTTCACCATCAGTTTTCCAGGAATACCCCTGGGGCGCCGGAGGCGCGCAGCGGCGCGGGCCGGCTGCGCCTCTGCTAGGCGTCGACGCCCGTCGCCGCCGATGGTGCCATTGCACGGACCTCTAACAGCTCTGGGTTCCGGTCGGAGAACGCCGTGCGGCCGTCGCCGTCAGCGGTCATGGTGGCCGCTTCGCCGCGGGCCAGCGCCGTCGTCGCGACCACCACCGCGACCACCGCCGCCACCAGCACAAAAATCTGAGGACCGGGCGTGTCCAACGTCTCGCCGAGCACGGTGACACCTAGCACCGAGGCCACCACCGGCTCGGCGACGGTCATCGCAGGCAGGGAGGCGGTCAGCGTGCTGGCACGAAACGCCGACTGCTGAAATACCGTCCCGACCAGCGCCGCCAGTATCCAGCCATACAGTTCGGGCGCTCGCAGCAATGCACCCGGGCCGTCGCGGACCACCTCCATGACCCCCTTGGTCAGCACCGCGAACAACGCCCACGACGACGCCGACACCACCGCCAGCAGCACAGCGGCGACCGCTCCTGACCAGATCCGCGCGCCCACAACACACAACACCAGTGCCGGTGCCATCACGACGGCGACGACGATCCAGATCTTCAAAGAGCCGCGCTGGTAGCCGGCCGCCGGATCGCCGACGGTAATGAACACCGCCACCGCCGCGGCCAGCAAAACCGCCCACAGCCATTCCCAACGGGTCACCGGGTGACGGGTCAAACGCGCATTGGTCGGCAATGCGAACAGCAGCGCCGTCACCTGCAGCGCCTGGACCAGCACCACCGACCCGAGCACCAGCGCGATGGCTTGCAGTCCGAAGCTGGCCGCCGCCGCCAGGCCGCCCCACCACCAGCGGATGTCGCGTAACGACAAGCGGAATAACTCGAAGTGGCCGACCCGTTCGTTGGTGATTTCCTGCGCAGACCGCTGACGGATCACATCCCCAACCCCGGATATCAACGCCGCGACCAACGCCAGTAACGCCGCGATATCGACCTTCGCTATGGGAGACCCTCCTCGTCCAGGTCCGGCCGGAATGCCGCTATTTACACATGCCAACCATAAATTGTTTCACGAACGAGGGGTATTTCCGGCTAACGCCACGCCCCGAATCGGCGCCGCAAAACCTGGGCACTTCAACGGCTAGCGCCAACTGGGAACGCACCGCCCAACAAGCTGCTTCAATACTGGTGAGATCCAGACGGGAGTACCTGTAGCTTCTCCCGCGAGTGCAGTTGACGGCGCCGCAATGCGCGGCAGGTGCGCGGCCAATCACCGCGCGAAGGGTAGGTGACGGTAGCTCATGACGCCTGAAGAGCCCCATAACGAACCCCGGCCCATACCACGGCCGGGACCGCGACCCGGGCCCAAACCAACACCCCGCCCCCACCCCCACCAAGTCCCCGGGCCGCTGGTCAACGATCCACACCGATTCGGACGCGTCGACGCCGACGGGACGGTATGGCTGATCGGCGCGGCCGGCGAACGGGTCATCGGATCCTGGCAGGCCGGCGACGCCGAAGCCGCGTTCGCCCATTTCGGTCGGCGATTCGACGACTTGAGCACCGAGGTCACGCTGATGGAGGAGCGGCTGGCTTCGGGCACGGGCGACGCGCGCAAGATCAAAGCCCACGCGGTGGAGCTGAGCGAGACGCTGCCGACCGCACATGTTCTCGGTGATGTCGATGCGCTGGCCGCGCGGCTTGCCGGCATTGGTGAGCAGGCCGACGCTGTCGCCGCCGCCGATCGCTCCCGTCGGGACGAGCATCGGGCAGCCCAAACGGCCCGCAAGGAGGCCCTGACCGTCGAGGCCGAGGAACTGGCCAACACCGCGACGCAGTGGAAAGCTGCCGGCGACCGGCTGCGCGCAATCCTCGACGAATGGAAGACGATCAGCGGTTTGGACCGCAAGACCGACGACGCGTTGTGGAAGCGCTACTCGGCTGCGCGGGAAACCTTCAACCGGCGACGCGGATCCCATTTCGCAGAATTGGACCGCGAGCGGGCGGGTGCCCGCGAGGCGAAAGAGCGGCTCTGCGTGCAGGCAGAGGAGCTCGTCGATTCGACGGATTGGGGTGCGACCGGCGCCGAGTTCCGCAAGCTGCTCACCGACTGGAAGGCTGCCGGACGTGCGGCCCGCGATGTCGACGACGCGCTGTGGCGCCGCTTCAAGGCCGCCCAGGACACTTTTTTCAAGGCGCGGAACGCCGCGACCGCCGAGCGAGACTCCGAATTGCAGGCGAACGCCACCGCCAAAGAGGCGCTGCTGGCCGAAGCGGAAAAGCTCGACACGAGCAATCACGAGGCGGCGAGGTCGGCGCTGCGGACGATCGCTGAGAGGTGGGACGCGATCGGCAAGGTGCCCCGGGAACCGTCGGCCGAGCTCGAGCGGCGGCTGCGCGCGGTGGAAAAGAAGGTGCGCGACGCCGGCGAATCGGACTGGTCGGACCCGCAGGCTCAGGCCCGTGCCGAGCAGTTCCAGGCGCGTGCCGAGCAGTTCGAACGCCAGGCCCAGAAGGCCGAGGCGGCCGGGCGCAGCAAGGAAGCCGAGGAGGCCAAGGCCAACGCCGAGCAGTGGCGGCAATGGGCTGACGCCGCCGCTGATGCGCTGACCCGCAAGCCTTAGCCCGAGCGACCCCTAGCCGTTGCCGTTGTGGTCGGGCGCCTGGGGCGGCTCGGCGTCGTCGAGAGTTTCCAGCAGCGTGCGGGACTGCCGGTGCGCGGTGGCTCGACGGCGCTGCTCCTCGGCGGCGAGTTGCACGATCGTTCGCGACCACACCACCCGGGCCCAGTGAAACGTCAACAGGATGACCGCGATCCAGGCGACCACCAGACCTGCACCGGGGCCCGGATGACCCGCGGCCACGGTCTGCCGCGACCAAACGGCCAGCAATCCGGCAGCGCTGCCCACCGCCGAACCCGCCAAAGCCACCCAGGCCAACGCCCAGCGCCGGGTCAACAACGCCAACATCGAGAAGCCGACGCCGAAAACCAGTGCCAGCCAGGCGAATACCCTTGACGGCAGCGCCACCGCCGCCGCCGCGGAACCATGGGTGGAAAACAGCACATCCCATCCGCGTACGTGACCCGTATGCGGCAGGATGAACGACGCAATCAGCACGAATACTAGGATGGCAACGACCAAAGCCCTTGCGCCCGGTTCGATTTCGCGGGCAATCCGTTGCTCTGCCGCCTCGATATCGGAGCGGAAAGCGTCGAACTCGCCGTCCTTGGGCTCGTTTTCGCTCATCGAGAGCACCCCGCGGGTTCCACCGCCGCGGCCGGTTGTCCGACGCCCGGCATGCCCAGCCCGACACCGCCGGGACGTTGCCCGCCGTCGTAAGCATCACCGGCGCGGGTGCGGCGATGGGTGATGACGTCGCCGTCGGCGATGAGGTGATGCGGCGCGGCATCGGTGACGATCGTCGTGACGATGTCGCCTGGACGCACCTGCTCTCCGCCAGGCGTGAAATGCACCAGGCGACCGTCTCGCGCGCGCCCGCTCATCCGGGCGGTGCGGCTGTCCTTGCGGCCTTCCCCGGTGGCCACCAGCAACTCAACGCTGCGTCCGATCTGGTCGCGGTTCTCTTCCAGCGCGATCTGCTCTTGGAGCGCGACCAGTCGCTCGTAACGTTCCTGAACGACGGCTTTCGGCAGCTGACCGTCGAGTTCGGCCGCGGGAGTACCGGGGCGCTTGGAGTACTGGAAGGTGAACGCGCCGGAGAACCGGGCCCGCCGCACGACGTCCAGCGTCGCGGCGAAGTCCTCCTCGGTCTCACCAGGGAAGCCGACGATCAGGTCGGTGGTGATGGCCGCGTGCGGCATGGCCGCCCGCACCCGGTCGATGATGCCGAGAAAACGCTCGGCCCGGTAAGACCGCCGCATCGCCCGCAACACCCGGTTCGACCCCGATTGCAGCGGCATGTGCAAGGCCGGGCAGACGTTCGGCGTCTGCGCCATCGCGTCGATGACGTCGTCGGTGAACTCGGCCGGATGCGGCGAGGTGAACCGCACCCGCTCCAGCCCGTCGATGCGTCCGCATTCGGTCAGCAGTTCGGCGAAGGCGCCACGATTGCGCGGTAACCGCGAATCGGCGAACGAGACCCCGTACGCGTTGACGTTCTGACCCAGCAGGGTGACCTCCAGCACGCCGGCCTGCACCAGCGACCGCACCTCGGCCAGGATGTCGGCCGGACTGCGGTCGACCTCCTTGCCCCGCAACGACGGCACGATGCAGAAGGTGCAGCTGTTATTGCAGCCGACCGAGATGGAAACCCAAGCGGCGTAGGCAGATTCGCGAGCAGCAGGCAGCGCCGACGGAAACTCCTGTAATGCCTCGGCGATTTCTACCTGGGCAACCTTGTTGTGACGGGCCCGGTCAAGCAGCGCAGGCAACGATCCGATGTTGTGGGTGCCGAAAACGACGTCGACCCACGGCGCCCTGCGCAGCACCGCGTCTTTGTCCTTCTGGGCCAGACAGCCGCCCACCGCGATCTGCATGTCCGGGTCGCTGCGCTTACGCGGAGCCAGATGGCTGAGGTTGCCGTAGAGCTTGTTGTCAGCGTTCTCGCGCACCGCACAGGTGTTGAAGACCACCACATCCGCGTCGGCGCCGTCGGGCGCGCGCCGGTAGCCCGCCGCCTCCAACAGGCCTGCCAGCCGCTCCGAATCATGGACGTTCATCTGACATCCGTAGGTGCGGACCTCATAGGTGCGGCGCGACGCCACCGGCGAGCGTTCAGCCGCCACGTCCGATGCCACCGTCGAAGTCACGGGGCCATGGTACGGCGATCGGGCACAGCCTCGAACCGCAGGCGATCAGCCGAAGTGGTGAGTCGATTCTCGTCGGTGACCGACCGGGCATGCTTGATAGTCCGCGAGACGGTCGAAACCTCGACGTGTTCCACACCGTTGACTCGTCCGAGCGTGGCGGTGACGTAGTCGTAGATCTCGGCCACGTCCCGGCACCGTATCGCGCCGACCATGTTGGCCGAACCTCCCACCGCGGCGACGAACGCGGTCGGCTGGTGGGCGGCAAGCAGAGCGCCGACCGCCGGCACTCTTGACGGGGTCACCTCCAGATACAACGTCGCCCCGGCTGGATAGCCCAACATTTCTGGTGCGATGTCCACGTCGCTGTACAGGGCGCCCGAGCCCACCAGCAGCTCGACGCGTCGTGCCGCGGCGGATTCCGACATGCCGCTGACGTGGGCCAACCGTGCGTAGGTGGCCCGCCCGTCGGCGGCGGCCGCGTTTCGGTGATGCGCGCCTAGACGCGCCTGCGCTCCCATTCGGCGGCCAGCTCGGCGCTGACCACCTCATAGGCCATCGTCTGGCTGAACCCGCGGCGCGCCAGCATTGCCACCAGCCGACGGCTCACCCGAGCGTCATCGGCGTCGCTGAGGTTCTCCCGCCGCAGCCTGGCCCGCACCAGCTGCTCGGCGCGGCCGCCCTCTTCAGCGGGGTTGATGCCGCCGAGCACCGAGGTGATCACGTCGTTGTCGACCCCTTTGGTGTGCAGCTCAGCGGCCAACGCGCGCTTGCCTTTTCCGGCGTTGGCCCGACGCGAGTGCACCCACTGTTCGGCGAAGCCGGCGTCGTCCACCAACCCAACGTCAGTCAGCCGGTCCAGCACCCGGGCGCTGACATCGTCAGGATAACCACGCTTGGCCAGCTGACCGGCCAACTCGGCGCGGGTGCGTGCCCGCGCGGTGAGCAGGCGCAGGCACAACGCCCGCGCCAGCTCCTCGCGAGACGGCTCAGAAATCGACGGGGGCGGGCAAGACGCTGTCATCGGTCAAACCATCGGTCACCACCGCGCCAATGCCGAGCTTTTCCTTGATCTTCTTCTCGATCTCGTTGGCCACCTCGGCGTTCTCCATCAAGAAGTTGCGGGCGTTCTCCTTGCCCTGACCCAGCTGCTCACCCTCGTAGGTGAACCAGGACCCGGACTTGCGGATGAAGCCCTGTTCCACGCCCATGTCGATCAGCGAGCCTTCCCTGCTGATGCCCTTGCCGTAGAGGATGTCGAACTCGGCCTGCTTGAACGGCGGCGATACCTTGTTCTTGACGACCTTGACCCGGGTGCGGTTACCCACCGCATCGGTGCCGTCCTTGAGCGTCTCGATCCGCCGCACGTCCAGTCGAATGGAGGCGTAGAACTTCAAAGCCTTTCCGCCCGTTGTTGTTTCGGGCGAGCCAAACATCACTCCGATCTTCTCACGCAGCTGGTTGATGAAGATCGCCGTGGTACCCGAATTGTTCAGCGCGCCGGTCATTTTCCGCAGCGCCTGACTCATCAGCCGGGCCTGCAGTCCGACATGGCTGTCGCCCATCTCGCCTTCGATCTCTGCCCGCGGCACCAGCGCGGCCACCGAGTCGATGACCAGAATGTCCAGCGCGCCGGAGCGGATCAGCATGTCAGCGATCTCCAGCGCCTGTTCGCCGGTGTCGGGCTGGCTGACCAGCAGCGAATCGGTGTCCACACCAAGCTTGTTGGCGTAGTCGGGGTCCAGCGCATGCTCAGCGTCGATGAACGCCGCGATGCCGCCGGCGGCCTGGGCGTTGGCCACCGCGTGCAGTGCGACAGTGGTCTTACCCGAGGACTCCGGGCCGTAGATCTCCACGACGCGGCCACGGGGCAGGCCACCGATGCCCAGGGCAACGTCCAGTGCGATCGACCCGGTCGGGATGACCGAGATCGGCTGGCGCACCTCGTCGCCGAGGCGCATCACCGAACCTTTGCCATAACTCTTCTCGATCTGGGCCATCGCCAGTTCGAGGGCCTTCTCGCGGTCAGGGGCTTGCGTCATGGTGCTACCTCTCGGTGTAGTCGGTGTTCTCTCGACCGGTATCGGTCAGTTGGCCGCGACGCTAGAGGCAGGGTCTGACAAGTGGCCTGACCAGCATCTGACCGTCGAACACCGACCACATTAACGAACGTGTGTTCGATGACAAGTAGGCGCGCCGTACTGCCGTTGCGGCGAGCATCAGCGCCGGCTAGTCGCGGTATAGGTCCGGGAAAGTCGACTTGAGCGCGTCCAGCTTGGGCATGTCGTAACTGGCGATGTACGGGTTATCCGGATGCAAGTTGAGGAAGTCCTGGTGGTAGGCCTCCGCAGGGAAGAACTGGGTTGCCGGCGACACGTTAGTGACGATCGGCGCGGGGAAGGCGCCCGCCTGGTTCAGCTGGGCGATGTAGGCATCCGCAATGTTCCGTTGGGTCGCGTCCTGAGCAAAGATCACCGAACGATACTGAGTGCCCACGTCGGGCCCCTGACGGTTAAGTTCGGTCGGATCTTGCACGACGGCGAAAAAGATCTGCAACAGCTTGCCGAAGGTAACCTGAGCCGGGTCATAGATGATGCGCACCGACTCAGCGTGCCCGGTGCTCCCAGTGCTGACAGTCTCATAATCAGCTGTCGCCGCATCTCCTCCCGCGTACCCGGATTCGGCCACTGCCACCCCTTTGACGTGCTGGAAAACGCCCTGCACACCCCAGAAGCAGCCACCGGCCAGGACCGCGGTCTCAGCCTTAGGGCGCCCCGTCGCCGGTTCGTCGACCATAGGTGCCGGAATTGCGCTCGACGACGTCGCGCTCGCGGACGGCATCACGGGACATCGGACGAGGAACACGGTCGCGGCGAGTCCCACCACTGCCAGCCCAGCCGCCAGGATCGCTCGCCAGCAAAAAGTCGCAACATTCACGGCAGCCTCCGCATTCGGTTGCACATCATTGAGTCCCTTTCGTGCACGAAATACACGTATAGAAAGTTCAGCAACCGACGCCAAACTTCACCACTGTTCGCGGGGAACGTCGAAGTCGACGCAGAGCGCCCGCCACACGTCGCGCGGGTCCACGCCGTCCTCGATCGCCTGCGCGCCGGTGCGGCCGTCGAAGTCGGTCAGCACGTGATCGGACAACACCGAGGCGCCGTAGGTCGCGCCGAAACGCAAAGTGACCCGCTCGTGAAATTCCGTCAGGCGCACGCCGATCAAGCTACCTGGGCCCAAGCCGACCAGCGGGCGCGAGCGCATCGTGGCACACCCATACCGGATCGGTGACATCGGTAACGCTGGCCGCGGCCCGCTGGGCGGCTTCGCGGTAGCTCGGCGTCGTAAGCACCTCATCGACGGCCTTGACCAGCGCCTCGGCCGTCAACGGCCGAACCAGCCGTCCACTGCCCTGGCGCGCCACCCGGTTGGCGATCTCCCACTGATCCCCGCCGCCGGGAACCATCACCAGCGGCACACCGGCCAGCAGTGTCTTGGCCACCATTCCGTGCCCGCCGCCGCAGATCACCAGGTCGGCCTGCGCCAGCAGTTCGTCTTGACGCCCCAGCCCGGCCACCGCCCACGGCGGCACCGTCAGGTCAGGACCGTTCAGCCGCGACACCACCACCCGTGCGCCGACGGGCAAACCGGTTCCGGGCACCAGGCAGTCCAGCGCGTTCTGGGCCATTCCCTGCGTCCCGGTCAACGCCGTCGACGGCGCGACCACCACCACCGGGCCGGCGCCCGGTGGGATCGGCAGCAGTTGCTCGGTCGGCTCGAAGTGCAGCGGACCCACCAGCACGGCTTCGGCCGGCCAGTCCGGGCGGGGAACCTCCAGGGCGGGCAGCGTAGCGATCAGCCGCCGCAGCGGCCCGGGATCGGTGGCGGGCAAACCGATCTCGACGCGGACCTCCGCGCGCTGACGTATACCGGCGCGCCAGGATCGCGCGGTCAGCGCCCGCATCGCGGCGTCCCGCAGCCGGCCCCTGATGCCGGTGCCCGGCGCAAGCCCGCTACCCAGCGGCGGCAGCCCCTTCGACGGCAGGTACAGCGGATGCGGGTTCAGTTCGATCCACGGAATCCCCAGCAGCTCGGCGGACATCCCGCCGCAGGCGGTGATGACATCCGACACCACGAGGTCCGTCGCCAGCTCCCGGAGCTGCGGAAGATTCAGCACCGCCATCCGCGCAGCGCGCTGATGGATCTTGGCGCCGGCGTCACGGTCGTCGTCGTCTGAGGTGGGGTCGAGCCCCGCCAGTTCGACGGCGTCGACACCGGCCGCGCGGGCGGTTTCGAGCCATTCGGCGCCGGTGAGCAGGGTCGGCGTGTCGCCGGCTGCCGAAAAACGCCGGCACAGCGCGATGGCCGGAAACGAATGCCCGGGGTCTGGTCCGGCGACCACGGCAACGTGCATCGCCCTACCCTGCCACAGCGCCCGGCGGCTCGAATCGCCGTTAGGCTGGTGATCATGACCGAGCAGATTCTAGAGAACACCCGCACAGTCGAGGTCTTCCTGAACGCGCTGCAGGACGCGGATCTCGACACCGCAGGCGCCGCATTGGCCGAGGACCTGGTGTATCAGAATGTCGGGTTGCCGACGATCCACGGGCGCAATAGAGCGATGAAGCTCTTCAGCTCGTTGGGCGGTGCCAGCGCGTTCGAGGTGAAGATCCATCGCATCGCCGCCGACGGTGCCGCTGTGCTCACCGAACGCACCGACGCGCTGATCTTCGGCCCGCTCCGGCTTCAGTTCTGGGTCTGCGGCGTGTTCGAGGTTCACGACGGGCAGATCACGCTGTGGCGGGACTATTTCGACTTCTTCGACATGCTCAAGGCGACGGTACGGGGCCTGGTCGGCTTGGTGGTGCCGTCGCTCAGGGCGTCGTTCTGAGCCCGCGAGTCGAAAGGACAGTCCAGTGAGCGACAGCACACGGCCGAGCGCGCTCCAGTATGTCCGGTACTGCTACGGGCGGCGGCTACCCGACTCGATGCGGGACTGGGTGCGCAACGACCTGGCCGGCAAGGGCGCCGCCGCGCGGATGATGATCCGCGTCGCCATTCCCGCGGTGTTGGTGCTTGCCCCGTTCTGGCTGATTCCGGCGACGCTGGACGTCCACCTGACCATGACGCTGCCGATCCTCATCCCGTTCGTGTATTTCTCGCACGCGCTCAACAAGGTGTGGCGCCGCCACATGCTGCAGGTGCACGACCTCGACCCGGATCTGGTCGACAAACGCCGTCGCCAGCGCGACGCGCACCTCCATCAGGCCTACATCGAACGCTACGGCCCCAGGCCCGACTCGACCCCAGACAGCCACGACATCTAACGAACGCGCGGCAACCCGCCGAGTTCGTCGAAAGCCTGTGACCAGCCGATCAGACGATCGGTCGCGCCGGCCAGCTCGTCGCGATAGCGCTGCCGTGAGGCCACCAACGCGACGCCGCGATCTCCGTTCGCCGACGAGACCAACTGCGCTGCGGCGGTGACCATTTCGTTGTATTGACGCACGCCGGCGCTCAACTGCGCGGTAAACGCGTTGATGGTGGGGGCCAGGTAGGACCGCGACTGCGGGGTGCCGTGGGCCGCCCGCTCCATCGACACCACCTCGGCGGCGGTAGCCGCCATGGCGGCCGAGCTCTTGTTAGCGGCTGCGGTCAGGTCACGAATCTCGTTGGCGGGCAACATGTTTCCTCGCTGGATAACCCCGAGTAACGAGAAGAATCCCCGTTCGGAGGCTCCCAGCGCCGACATCGCCGATCGTGCCGCCGAACTCGGCGGTGGCAGGCGTCGGCCACTGGCCGGCCGCTGCGTGGGCAGTGGCTCGGCTCGCAGCCACCGGTAGCGAATCAGCAGCAGCGTCGCGATCATCGCCTGCCCGACCGCGATCCCACCGGTGATCTCCAGCAGCAACGCGAACCAGCCCCACGCCGCCAGGACCGCCGTCACCACACCCCAGAACGCGCACCCGGCCGCGAATATCAGGCCCCACCGCAGTGCACGGCTGCGTCGGCGCAGCAGCTTTTCCCGCGGATCGGTGGCGGCGCTGATCTTCTGCGCCACCAAGTCGGAAAGCGCGTCGGCCGTGTCGAGACCACGCAGCAGCAATGCCCGCCATGAGGCGCTGCGACCGGACTCCATCGCCATTTCGCTCCGCTCGTCTACTGCTGGCCGATGGGCTTCTCGGCGGGGGCGGCTTGAGGGACCGCCGCCGGAGTGGCCGGGGTTCCCGCAGTGCCCGGAGTTGCCGCGCGGTCGCCGACCGCCCCTCCAGCCGGCAACGCGTCGCCGCGCATCGATGCGCGGATCTGCTCCAACCGCGAGTGGCCGGCCATCTCCACGCTGGCCTGCTCGACCTCGAGCATGCGGCCCTGAACCGAGTTCTGCGCCAACTCAGCCTCACCCATCGCGTTGGCGTAGCGGCGTTCGATCTTGTCGCGCACCTCGTCGAGGCTCGGGGTGGTTCCCGGAGCAGCGATCTCGCTCATCGACCGCAGCGACGCGCTGACCTGCTCCTGCATCTTGGCCTGCTCGAGCTGGCTGAGCAGCTTGGTGCGCTCGGCGATCTTCTTCTGCAGCACCATCGCGTTTTGCTCGACGGCCTTCTTGGCCTGCGCCGCCGCGCCAAGCGCCTGGTCGTGCAATCCCTTGAGGTCTTCCACGCTCTGCTCGGCGGTCACCAACTGGGCCGCAAAAGCCTCCGCGGCATTGTTGTACTCGGTGGCCTTGGCGGTGTCTCCGGCCGCGGTGGCCTGGTCAGCCAGGGTTACCGCCTGCCGCACGTTGACCTGAAGCTTTTCGATGTCGGCCAGCTGCCGGTTGAGCCGCATCTCGAGTTGGCGCTGATTGCCGATCACCTGCGCGGCTTGCTGGGTCAGCGCTTGGTGCTGACGCTGCGCTTCCTCGATGGCCTGCTGGATCTGAACTTTGGGGTCGGCGTGCTCGTCGATCTTCGCGTTGAACAGCGCCATGACGTACTTCCACGCTTTGACGAACGGATTGGCCATGGATTAGCTCCGCCTTCGTGTGTAGGTGTCTGCACTCGTCCTGAAGCTCAATTTATCGGTTCCACGCCGATTACCACACCCTTGCGGTGCGGCTAGGCGCGGGCTGATAGGGCCAGAGCGACAACCGGCGGGATGACGACCTTCGTGCTGACATCGATATTCGCCGCGCTGGCCGGCGCGACCGTGCCCTCGCGGCGTGCCAATTGCTCGCCGGACTCGACGAGCAGCTGTGACAACGGGACATCCAGCGCAGTGCAGATCGCGCTCAGCAGCTCGCTGGACGCCTCTTTACGACCGCGCTCGACCTCGGACAGGTAGCCCAAGCTGACCCGCGCAGCGTCTGACACTTCACGCAGGGTCCGGCCTTGTTTGGTTCGGGCCCGACGCAGCACGTCGCCGAGAACCTCGCGCAGCAACGACGCCATCGCGCTCTCCTTAAGTCCGCTCAGCTGAGATGGTTCATCAGGTCAACGACCGCCGCGCGGCCATTGGTTCCCGCGCGGCCGCTTTGGGTCGGCGGATTCACGCCGCCGCGACGAGTGCCCGCAGCCTGCTGATCGACTCGCGCACCGCCGAGATGCGGATATCCCAGCGCGTCCCGCGCAACTGCAGCTCGACTACCTCGGTGTCGATAGGCCCGGCCAGGCCCATGAACACCGTGCCCACCTCGTGCCCACCATGCGGCTCGGGTCCGGCCACACCGGTCAAACCCACGCCCCAGGTGGCGTCGCATCGTTGGCGCGCGCCGACGGCCAGCGCCCGGGCGGTCGGCCCGGCCACCGGCCCAACCTCGTCGAGGATCTGCGGCGCGACCCCGGCCAGCACGACCTTGGTGTACTCGGTGTAGGTGATCAGGCCGCCGCGCAGAACCTCGCTGGCGCCGGCCACTCCGGCGAGCGTGGCCGCGAGCAGCCCCGCGGTCATCGACTCCGCGGTGGCGACGCTCTGCTTGCGGACCGTCAGATCCGCTACCAGTCCTCGGGCGTCGTCAGTCAGCAGCGGGTCGTCCACGGACATCCCTCACGGCGGAAGCGACGTAGTCCACGCCGGTGACCAGGGTCAGCACGATCGCGGCCACCATCACCACCGACGCGGCCACCGACCACGATCCCGACAGCGGCAGGATGAAGAGTCCGATCGCGACGGCCTGCACGAGGGTTTTGAGTTTGCCGCCGCGACTGGCGGGGATGACGCCGTGGCGCAGCACCACAAAACGCAACACGGTGATGCCAACCTCGCGGGACAGGATCACCACCGTCACCCACCACGGCAGGTCACCGAGCATCGACAGCCCGATCAACGCCGCGCCGACGAGCGTCTTGTCCGCGATCGGGTCGGCCAGTGTGCCGAATTCGGTCACCATGCCGTAATTGCGAGCCAACGAGCCGTCGAGGCGATCGGTGATAACGGCGACGGCGAAAACCACGAAAGCCGCAATTCGGCTGACGGTTTCGTGACCATTCCCGGCGAACAGCACCAGCAGAAACACCGGGACCAGCACCAGCCGCAAAAGCGTGAGCACGTTGGCGAGGTTGGTGACGCGGACGCGCGGGACCACTGGACCGGTTTGAGGCTGCCCCGACACCGCAACAGAATATCGGTTGCTCGTCCGATTGGCTGAAGCCATTACTGTGCAATTCGTGAACGCAGCAGGCGGTCCACCGACCAACCGGCCGGTTATCCGGCGCGCGCGGACCTCTGACGTACCGGCGATCAAGCGGTTAGTCGACACCTACGCCGGCAGGATCCTGCTGGGAAAGAACCTGGTGACGCTGTATGAAGCCGTCCAGGAATTCTGGGTGGCCGAGCATCAGGACGAGGTGGTCGGCTGCGGCGCGTTGCACGTGCTGTGGTCCGATCTCGGCGAGGTGCGCACCGTGGCCGTCGCCCCCACGATGACCGGGCAAGGCATCGCCCACGCCATCGTCGACAAGCTTCTCGATGTCGCCCGCGAACTGCAGCTGCAGCGGTTGTTCGTGTTGACCTTCGAGACGGAGTTCTTCGGCCGGCACGGGTTCACCGAGATCGAAGGGACGCCGGTGACCGCAGAGGTGTACGACGAAATGTGCCGCTCCTACGACATCGGTGTCGCCGAGTTCCTGGATCTCAGCTACGTCAAGCCCAACATCCTGGGCAACTCGCGGATGCTGTTGGTTCTCTAGATGCGCGAGCAGACGCAAAAGCCCCCGACACGCCGCGCGAAAAGGGGCTTTTGCGTCTGCTCGCCGGACTACTCGTCTTCCTCGTCGTCGGCGCCACTATCGGTACCCCGGATGGACGCCAGGGTCGCGGCCAGCTCATCGGGCTTGACCAGCACGTCGCGGGCTTTCGAGCCTTCGCTGGGGCCGACGATCCCGCGAGTCTCCATCAGGTCCATCAACCGGCCGGCTTTGGCGAACCCGACCCGAAGCTTGCGCTGCAGCATCGACGTGGAGCCGAACTGGCTGGACACCACCAGCTCGACGGCCTGCAGGAAGACGTCCATGTCGTCGCCGATATCGGGATCGACATCGGTGCGTTCACCGGTGGGCTTGGCGGTGGTGACGCCATCGGTGTATTGGGGTTCGGCCTGTTCTTTACAGGCGGTGACGACGGCGTGGATCTCCTCGTCGGTGATGAACGCTCCCTGTAGGCGGATCGGTTTGTTCGCGCCCATCGGCAAGAACAGGCCGTCGCCCATGCCGATCAACTTCTCGGCACCCGCCTGGTCCAGGATCACCCGGCTGTCGGTGAGCGACGACGTCGCGAACGCCAGCCGGGACGGCACATTGGTCTTGATCAGGCCGGTGACCACGTCGACCGACGGCCGCTGGGTGGCCAGCACCAGGTGGATACCGGCCGCGCGGGCCTTCTGGGTGATCCGCACGACGGCGTCCTCGACGTCGCGAGGCGCGGTCATCATCAGGTCGGCCAGCTCGTCGACGATCGCGACCACGTAGGGGTAGGGCCGGTATTCGCGTTGGCTGCCCAGCGGTGCGGTGATGGCGCCGGATCGCACCTTGTCGTTGAAGTCGTCGATGTGACGCACCCGCGACGCCTGCATGTCCTGGTAGCGCTGTTCCATCTCCTCGACCAGCCAGGCCAGCGCGGCAGCGGCCTTCTTCGGCTGGGTGATGATCGGCGTGATCAGATGCGGAATGCCTTCGTAGGGCGTCAGTTCCACCATCTTCGGGTCGATCAGGATCATCCGGACTTCTTCCGGGGTGGCCCGTGCCAGCAGCGACACCAGCATGGAGTTGACGAAGCTGGATTTACCGGACCCAGTCGAACCCGCGACCAGCAGATGCGGCATCTTGGCCAGGTTCCACGAAATGTATTCGCCCTCAATGTCTTTGCCAAGCGCGACGACCAGCGGATCGTGGTCGCGTCGCGTCGACGGCGCGGTGAGCACGTCGGCCAGCCGCACCATCTCGCGATCGGTGTTGGGCACCTCGATGCCGACGGCGGACTTGCCCGGGATGGGTGCCAGCATCCGGACGCTCTCGGTGGCCACGGCGTAGGCGATATTGCGGTGCAGCGCGGTGATCTTCTCCACCTTCACCCCGGGTCCCAGCTCCACCTCGTAGCGGGTGACCGTCGGCCCCCGGGTGCAGCCGGTGACCGCCGCGTCGACCTTGAACTGCTCTAGCACCGACGTGATCGCTTCGGCCATGTGATCGTTAGCGGCGCTGCGTTTCTTGGGCGGGTCCCCGGCCACCAGCAGGCTCAGCGACGGCAGCGTGTAGGGCCCCTCGACGACCCGGTCGAGCAGCACGGTGTCCTGCTTGCCGGCGGATTTGGCGCCCCGACGGCGGCCGCGCGAGACGGCGGGCTCCGGCACTGTCGGGCTGTCGTCCGCAGCGACGGGCGAGGGCCATGCCTGCGCTTCGTCGTCGCCGTATGCCGACGGGTCGTCGTAGTAACCGTCGGAAAAGTCCTCGGCGACGGGGCTTTCCACATCTGCGTCGGCGTCGAAGGCCTCCGTCTCAGCTTCGGCGCCGTCGAACATCCGGGTACCGAACATGAACCGCAGCGTGTCGGGCACTTCCCGGATCGTGGTGCCGGTCAACAGCAGTAGTCCGAACAACGAGCCGATGAACAGCAGCGGTGCGCAGATCCATGCGGTCAACCCCTCCGAGAGCGGTCCCCCGATGGCGAAACCGATGAATCCCGCCGCGTGCGCGCGCCCGACCGGACTGTCCGGCGAGCCGGCCCACAGATGCCACAGGCCCAGCACCGGCAGCGCGACCATCGCCGCACCCAGAACCAGCCGCGGCCGGGCGTCGGGATTGGGCTCGGTGCGCATCAACAGCAGCGCGATCGCCGCGGTGACCAACGGCAACACCACGACCGCCGAGCCGATGAATATCCGCAGCACCGAGTCGACCCACGCGCCGACCGGGCGGGCGGCGTCGAACCAGGAACTGGCGGCGACGACGACGGCGAGCCCCAGCAAGGCCAGGGCAATCCCGTCCCGGCGGTGCCCCGGGTCGATCTCGCGGGCCCGCCCGACCGACCGCGCCGTGCTGCCGGTCCCCTTGGCCACCATCAACCATGTCGCGCGCACGGCCCGCCCGCAGGTCAGACCGGCGCTGGTGACCAGCGAGTGATTGCGGCGTCTGGCGGGCCTGCGCGGCGCGTTGGCGGGCCGGCGCCGAGGCTGCGCCGACCTGGGCCCACCCCGCGAAGCAGCCTTTGACCTGGTCGTTCGAGCGCCGGACCGGGCGACAGCCTTGCTAGCCATACTGGCAAGCCTAATCGCAAATGCCTCATCTGCACCATCCGCCACACTGGTTAGCACCGTCTCGCGGCCCAACCGGGCGCTTAGTCCCTGCAACGGCGCAGTAGGGTGACAGCCGTCACGTAGCTATCCACTGCGTACCGACCCGCAAACCGCCCAGGAGGCCCCCATGCCCGTCGTCGTTGTCGCCACCATGACCGTCAAGCCCGAATCCGTCGACGCCGTCCGCGAGATCCTCACCCGCGGGGTCAAAGACGTGCACGACGAGCCCGGTTGTCAGCTGTACTCCCTGCACGAATCGGGCGACACCTTCGTCTTCGTCGAGCAGTGGGCCGATGCCGATGCGCTGCAGACGCACAGCACCGCACCCGCCATCACCGCGATGTTCAAGGACGTCGGCGACCATCTGGCCGGCGCGCCCGACATCAAGATGCTCACACCCGTCGTCGCCGGCGATCCGGACAAAGGTCAGCTGCGCCACTGATGGGCCTGTCGCCGGACGGCAGCCTTAACGGAAAAGTTGCGCTGATCACCGGCGCGGCCCGCGGGCAGGGCCGTGCCCACGCGGTGCGACTGGCTTCCGAGGGCGCCGACATCATCGCCGTCGACCTCTGCGATCAGATCGCCAGCGTGCCGTATCCGCTGGCCACCCCCGACGATCTCGCCGCGACCGTCAAGCTTGTCGAGGACACCGGCGCGCGCATCGTGGCCCGCCAAGCAGACGTCCGCGATCGGGCTGCGCTGGCGACTGCGCTGCAGGCTGGTCTCGACGAGTTCGGCCGGCTCGACATCGTGGTGGCCAACGCGGGAATCGCTCCGATGCAATCGGGCGCCGACGGTTGGCGCGACGTCATCGACGTCAACCTCACCGGCGTTCACCACACCGTGGAGGTGGCGATACCCACGATGATCGCCCAAGGCGACGGCGGATCGATCGTGCTGATCAGTTCGGCCGCCGGCCTGGCCGGTGTCGGCAGCGCCGACGCGGGCTCCCTCGGTTACGCCGCGGCCAAACACGGCATGGTCGGGTTGATGCGCGTGTACGCCAATTTGCTTGCTCCGCATAGCATCCGGGTCAATTCGGTGCATCCGGCAGGCGTCGACACGCCGATGATCAACAACGAGTTCACCCGGGGTTGGCTGGCCCGGCTGGTCGCCGAGTCCGCTTCGCCGCCGGACATGGGCAACGCGCTGCCGGTGCAGGTCCTCGCACCGGACGACGTCGCCAACGCGGTGGCGTGGCTGGTGTCCGATCAGGCGCGCTACATCACTGGCGTCACCCTGCCGGTCGATGCCGGCTTCCTGAACAAGCAGTAGCGTGGCGCGAAATCCCGCGGCGGAGACCGCGTTCGGCCCCATGGTGCTGGCCGCCATGGAACAGAGCGAACCGCCGGGGCGACGGCTGGTGGACGACGATCTGGCGGCGCGGTTTTTGCCGGCGCCGACCCGGTGGCTGGTCACCGCGACACCACCCGCTCTGATGCGACGTCTGATGATGGCGGCGATGGAGCGCGACGGTCCCGGGTTGTGGGCCAACATGACCTGCCGTAAGCGCTATATCGCCGACAAGGTCACCGAAGCACTCGACAGCATCGACGCGGTGGTCGTCCAGGGCGCGGGGTTGGACACCCTCGCTTACCGATTGGCGCGAACAAGTGTCATCCCGATCTTCGAGGTGGACCAACCGGTCAACATCGAACGAAAGGCCGCCGCCGTGCGACGAGTGCTGGGCACGATACCGAGCTCGGTTCACTTGGTGCCGTTGGACTTTGAGCGCGACGACGTCCTCACGGCGTTGGCCGAACGAGGTTACCGCGCCGACTACCGCACGTTTTTCGTCTGGGAGGCCGTGACCCAGTACCTCACCGCCGACGCCGTCCACGCCACCCTCGAAAGCCTGCGGCCGGCGGCGCCGGGGAGCCGTCTGGTGTTCACTTATGTCCGGCGGGATTTCATCGACGGCGTCGACTTCTATCGCGCCAAGCAGCTGTACCGCAGGTTTCGGCAACGGCAACAGCTGTGGCGTTTCGGGTTGCAGCCCGCGGAGGTTGCGGCTTTTCTGGACGGACACGGTTGGCGGTTGGTGGAGCAGCTCGGACCCGAGCAGATCGTGCAGCGCTACGTCGAGCCGACGGGCCGTAACCTGACCGCATCACAGGTTGAGTGGTCGGCGTACGCGGACAAGGCTTAGCCACCGCGAACCCGGATCAGCGCAATACCGGAATTCCCTAAACGGCACTGCACCACCGACCGGCCTGCACACCATGGGCGGGATGCAGATGGGCGTGAACCCGATGGCTCTAACCCCACCAACACGATCATGGCGGTCGCGCTGCGCACCGCGCGCGCGGGCTCACCGGCAGGCGCTACCCCACACCGACCCCCGCCTACGCCGGACGGAGCTTAGGTAAAACTGGCGGTATGCCAATCATCGGTGTCGATCACGTGCAGCTGGCCATGCCCGCCGGCGGGGAGGACCGGGCCCGCTTCTTCTACCGCGACGTGCTCGGCCTGCCGGAGCAGCCCAAGCCGCCGAACCTCGCCACGCGGCGGATGCTGGTTCGGCACCGACACCGTGCGCATCCACCTCGGGGTGGATCTGCAGTTTCACCCCGCCACGAAGGCGCACCCGGGGCTGCCGGTCGCCGACTTGGAGTCGATGCTGCGCACGTGCCGCGAGCACGGCCTGGAAATCGCCGACGCCGAGCCGCTGGACGGGTTCATCCGCGCCTACGTCAACGACCCCTTCGGCAACCGGCTGGAATTGATGGAGCCCAACGCATGAAAGCTCAGACTTCGATGACGGTTGGCACGATCATCGGTTGCCGACGATAGGTCTCCCCCACCCACTTGCCGACCGTGCGGCGGACCGCCTGCGCGATCCGGATCGGGTCGGTGACGTTTTCGGCCGCCAACGATTCCAGCTCGGCCTCGACCTTGCGGACGGCCGGCTCCAACGCCTTGGGATCCTCGGAAAAGCCGCGCGAGTGCAGATGGGGCACGGCCGCCGGACGTCCCGTCCCGCGCTGCACTACCACGGTGACCGCGACGAAACCCGACGACAGGATGAGCCGCTCACCCAACGTAATATCGCCGACGTCACCGGTGATGAGCCCATCGACGAACATCTTGCCGACCGGTACCGCACCGGCGATGGCGACCTTGCCGCCAACCAGGTCGACGCTGACCCCGTTCTCCGCCAAGACAATCGAGGAGTCGGGCACTCCCGTGCTGGCGGCAAGCTTGGCGTTGGCCCGCAGCATCCGCCAGGTGCCGTGCACCGGCATGACGTTTCGGGGCCGTATCCCGTTGTACAGGAACAGCAGCTCGCCGGAATAGGCGTGACCCGAAACATGTACGCGGACTTGCTGATTGGTGACGATGCGGGCTCCAATTTTGGCCAGCGAGTCGATGACACCGTAGACGGCTTCCTCGTTGCCCGGTATCAGCGACGACGAGAGGATGATGAGGTCCTCAGCGGTCAGCGTGATGCTGCGGTGCTCGCCGCGGGACATCCGCGACAGCGCCGACATCGGCTCACCCTGAGTTCCCGTGGTGATCAGCACAATCTGGTCGGGCGCCATCATCTCCGCGGCGCCGATGTCGATCAGGTCGGAGTCCGCCACCCGCAGAAAACCCAGCTCCCGGGCGATCCCCATGTTGCGCACCATCGACCGCCCGACGAGGGACACCCGCCGGCCCAGCGCGACCGCGGCGTCGATGATCTGTTGCACCCGATCCACATTCGAGGCGAAACACGCCACGATGACGCGGCCGTGAGCACCCCGAATCAGCCGATGCAAGGTCGGCCCGACCTCACTTTCCGACGGCCCAACACCGGGAATCTCGGCGTTGGTCGAGTCGCACAAGAACAGGTCCACGCCGGCGTCGCCGAGCCGGGACATCCCCGGCAAGTCGGTGGGACGCCCGTCCAACGGTGTTTGATCGAGCTTAATGTCGCCGCTGTGCAAAACGGTTCCGGCGGCGGTGCGCACGGCGATAGCCAGCGCGTCGGGAATGGAGTGGTTCACCGCGAAGTACTCGCATTCGAACACCCCGTGCGTGCTGAGCTGTCCCTCCGCCACCTCCACGAACACCGGTTTGATCCGATGCTCACGGCATTTCGGGGCGACCAACGCCAAGGTGAACTTCGAGCCGACGACCGGAATGTCGGGACGCAGCTTGAGCAGAAACGGAATCGCCCCGATGTGGTCCTCGTGCGCGTGGGTCAGCACCAGCGCCTCGACGTCGTCGAGCCGGTCCTCGATGTGACGGAGATCGGGCAGGATGAGGTCGACGCCCGGCTCGTCGTGGGTGGGAAACATCACCCCGCAGTCGATGATCAACAACCGGCCCAGATGCTCGAAAACCGTCATGTTGCGGCCGATTTCGCTGATCCCGCCCAACGCGGTGATCCGCAGACCGCCAGTGGTCAGCGGACCCGGCGGCCGAAGGTCTACATCCACTGATGAGCCACTTTCCGGCTTACCTGAGCACCGAGGCCGCACGCATGTCGACGGCGAGTGCGTCAATCTGTTCGGCAGTCGCGGCCACCTGTGGCAGCCGCGGGTCGCCGACCTCAACGCCCTGTAGGCGCAACCCCGCCTTGGACATCGTCACCCCGCCGAGGCGACTCATGGCGTTGCACAGCGGGCTGATCGCGACGTTGATCTTGCGGGCAGTTGTGACATCTCCGGAGGCAAAGGCGGACAGCAAGTCCCGGAGCTGACCTGCCGCCAGGTGGGAGATCACGCTGATGAATCCGGTGGCGCCCATCGCCAGCCAGGGCAGGTTCAAGGCGTCGTCGCCGGAGTAGTACACCAGACCGGTTTCCGCCATCAGCTGCGCCCCGGCGTGCAGATCACCCTTGGCGTCTTTGACCCCGACGATGTTCGGGTGCGCCGCCAGCGCACGGAGAGTCTCGGACTCGATCGGTACCACCGAGCGTGGCGGGATGTCGTAGAGCAGCACCGGCAGCGGAGTTGCGTCGGCGACCGCGGTGAAGTGTGCGATTAGCCCGGCCTGCGGTGGTCTCGAGTAGTACGGCGTCACCACCAGCAAGCCGTGTGCGCCCTCGGCGGCGCACGCCTTGGCCAAATGGATGCTGTGCGCGGTGTCGTAGGTGCCCGCTCCGGCGATGATCCGGGCCCGGTCTCCCACCGCCTCCAGCACGGCCTGCAGCAGAGCGAGCTTCTCGGCATCGGTCGTGGTCGGCGACTCGCCGGTGGTGCCCGATATCACCAATCCGTCGCAGCCGGCGTCGACGAGGTGATTCGCCAATCGCACCGCGGCCGGGATATCGAGGGAGCCGTCGGGTCCGAACGGCGTCACCATGGCGGTCAACAGCGTGCCCAAGCGTGTATAGACGTCGAATCCGCTGGTACTCACGGACCCAGGTTACCTGGCGGCGCCAGCCTTTTTAGTCAGCGCCGACGACCACGCCGGCTCAGGCCTCGGTGGCTAGCGGACTTGTCGCCACCTCGGTGCCGTCGGCCAGCGTGGCGATCTGGAAATCGCCGAAGACCGCGGGCGCGACGTCGATGAGCTGGCGTAGACACGCGATCGCCAGCCGCCGGATCTCCACATCGGCGTGCTCGCTGGCCCGCATGGCGATGAAGTGCCGCCAAGCTCGGTAGTTTCCGGTGACCACGATGCGGGTCTCAGTGGCGTTGGGCAACACAGCGCGGGCGGCCTGACGGGCCTGTTTGCGCCGCAATATCGCGTTGGGTTGATCGGCGAACTTGGCTTCCAGCCTGCTCAGCAGCTCGGTGTAGCTGGCGCGGCTGGCGTCGGCGGCCTGGGCGAGGATCTGCTGCAATTCGGCGTCGTCTTCCATGCCCGGCGGTACGACGACCTGCGATTCCTTTTCGGGAACGTAGCGCTGCGACAACTGCGAGTAGGAGAAATGCCGGTGCCGGATCAGCTCGTGCGTGCATGAGCGTGAAATGCCGGTGATGTAGAACGACACACTCGCGTGCTCGAGCACCGAGAAATGCCCCACGTCGATGATGTGCCGCAGATAGCTGGCGTTGGTCGCGGTCTTGGGATTGGGCTTGGACCAGCTCTGATAGCACGCCCGCCCGGCGAATTCGACCAGCGCTTGGCCGCCGTCGGCGTCGGCGCTCCACGGCACGTCCGGCGGCGCGAAGAACTCGGTCTTGGCGATCAGTTGCACGCGCAACGGCGCGGTCTCGGCCACGGCGATCTACCCTAGCCCGGCGGTTAACGCCAGCGCGCCCAGACGTAGGGCACCAGCGCTCGCAGAAAATCAAGGTCCGGACCCGGTTCGGCACCGGCAAAGGCGTGCTCGAAATACTCCTCGGCGACCAGCAGAATGCCTTCGGCGTATTCGCTGGTGAACGTGATGCTGCCGTAGACGTCCATCAAGTCGCGGACCGTGCGGACCAGTTCGGACGATCGTTCCGGTCGCTTCAGGTGCAGGTATTCGCGGACCAGCGCGCGATCTGAGCCCTGCGCGACGCTGAGGAGGTGCATGAGCGGCAGCGTGCGTTTGCCCTCATAGAGGTCGCCCAGAATTTCCTTGCCGTACATGCGCTCGTCACCGACCAAGTTGAGCAGGTCGTCGCGGATCTGAAATGCCGCGCCGAAGTGAAAACCGAACCGCACCAATGGACCTAGCTCCACCTTGCCGCGCGAACCGACGATTGCGCCGACGCGCAGCGGGTGGATGGTGGTATACCAGCACGTCTTGTGCATGATGAGGTGCAGGTAATCCTCCGGGATCAGATCCTCCACTTGGTCAAGCTGCCAACCGATCTCGGTAGCCTGCCCCTCGAGGGTGCGCATTGCCATGGTGTCGAACTCGCCCCAAACCAGGTCGGCCAGATCGCGGTCGAGGCGGCGAGTAGCCCGGCGCAGCACCTGGCTGGCCACGATCGCCAAACCGTCACCGGCGTTCAGCGCCGCGGCTATCCCGTACGTCGTCGCCAACGTGGGCCGGCCACGGCGCATCTCGCTGCCGTCAGCAACATCGTCGTGGACGAGAAAAGCGTTATGCATTAACTCGATTGCCACAGCGATGCCGAGCAGGTCGTTCGGGTCTGCTCCAAAAGCACGGCCGGCGGACAGGCACAACGCCGGACGTAACGCCTTGCCTGGCCGGGACGGGTACTCCCGCATCGGCGCGTAGAGCCATTGACTTGGTTCCCCGTCGGGCATTGCGTCCAGCATCGAGTGGCGCACCACTTTGCCAACCTGCCGCAGCCGGTCTTCGACGGTGGAAATGAGTTCAGATTGGTCGGCCGTACTGGTCATGAGCCCTGCGGCAGCACGCTCAACACGACCGGCAACCAGATGTCGGGATAACCGTCGGCAAGCAACGTGCCACGGTAGTGGCCGGGACGGATGTCGTCGGGCACATCGACCTGAATCGTGACGCCACGGCTGCATCGAGCCACCATCGGCACGGCGTCGGGCTCGAAGCGCACCATCGAGGAAGCGATCACCGCGCCGTCATGGGCCAACAAATCGCTGCACCGCAACCGCACTTTGCCGAGATCCTCGGCGCCGGCGTTGTGCAGCCAGACTTCTGTCGACACCGCGCCGGATTCGCTGGCCACCAAGGAAACAGCTCCGCTCGACGTCGCGTGCTCGACATCAAGCGTCGCAGTCCCGCCGTGCGGTTGGACCACCCCGCGCAGCGATTCGAGGGTCTGGGCGGCCAACCGCTGCCATAGCTGCAACACTTGGTCGACGTCCGGCGGCGGTGTGGCTCGATCGCCCCGCGGGTCGGCCGCCGGCTCGGGAGAAGGCGCCTGTTCGCCATCCGTCCGGTCGGCGACGGAATTGGTGCCGGTCATCCGTACGAACCGATTGACGATCTCGGTGGCGGCCCGAAACCCCCGAGCCTGAATCTCACCCAGCGCCCGTATGTTCAAGGCTGGGTCGAACACCGAGGCCCACGGAATGTCGGAGACATTGCCGTCGTCACCACGCCGTTCGGTCACACGCACCTCCCTTGGGCTCCCCTGGATCGCCGCACATTTGGCCTGCTCATCGGTATGCTAATGGCACAAATAGCGAGAGGGTCGGTCTTGCTGAATCTGTTGCAGAGCCAATTGGCGTTTTACGGCGCGATTGATGACGCGGTCGTCCACGCCCAGCAGGGCGGCGGGGAGAACTCGGATGAGGTGCTGCGCACCGTGGAAGCCATGCTGCCGGGCACTACCGGCTTCGGGCAGGCCGGCTGGTATCGGGAACTCGAAGATTTCGCCAACCGTCCCGGGGTGCGCAGTTCGGACGTGCCCGTAACATTTCCCAGTTTTACGGACTCGCTGGCCTATGTGGCGGAACCGACCGCTGCCGGTCGCGACGAGGTCGCCGTCGCCGCGTTTCAGGGCGACCTCGATCCGGAGCGGGAACGGTTGGCGGAACACGTTAGCGGTTCCTATTACCCGAACGATGATCCGGCGCTGGCCCGTTGCGCCTACGCGGCACTGGTGCTGCAGCAGATCGCCCAGCTCGGCGGCCTGCCCCCCACACTTACGACTCAGCAGGATGCGCCTACGCGAATCATGGCTTATGCGATCAACGCTTGGGGCGGCTCAACCAAGAAGTTGACCGACAGCAAGGTGAAATCGAATAAGAGGGTTCAGCGTCTGCTGACGCAGGCCGGCGCGGTCCACTCACGGGAGAACTGGCATAGCCTTGCCGCGAAAGAAGTCAGCAAGAAGTTTGCCGATCAGTCGCTGCCGTGCTTCGGCACACTCGTGAACGTGGACGGTCAGTACTGCAGCACCATCTACACCGACGCGACGGATGACACGCTGTCGG
Organism: Mycobacterium sp.; assembly: GCF_052143115.1. Taxonomy (GTDB): domain Bacteria; phylum Actinomycetota; class Actinomycetes; order Mycobacteriales; family Mycobacteriaceae; genus Mycobacterium. The sequence goes on along the minus strand of NZ_JBKQTQ010000181.1, from coordinate 55,142 downwards.
TTGACGATATCGAGAAAATCATCGACCCAACGAATTGGAGCCTTTGCTGCAAGTTTTTCTGCAACGTCGCTGCCCAAGCTCCGCCGTACACGCCACGCGGATGGTCACGAATCCTGGAAACGATCGGCCCCGACTGCAGTGAGTGGTGCCTGAAAACAGCACTGGTCTTCTATTACGGAAGCGACAGCGGCAGCGGCAGCATCTTCATCAATTACGACCTCGACCCTAACCGCCAGAACGACTCGGGCCTTGTTGAGGTCGATAACGGCTACATCTGGATCACACCGACGAACGGTACCGATCCCTCACAAAATGGCGTGCAGATCCGCACCAGCAAACAGGAACGCGTGCAGGGACTGAGCCCTACTGCAACCTCTGCGCTCGGCTGCCTGCTGGGTTGGGGCGACGCCGCCTACGAGCTGCTGGGCGGAACGGCTAAAAAAATTCTCGACGGCACGATTTCGGCCAACTTGCAGCCGTTCCAGGAAACCCCGCCGGCCGGGTACCAGTCGCAAACGGACTCAGGCGGCGCGCAGCCTCCCGTCGCCGGCGCACGTCGCACGCTGCCACCGAATTTTGCCGATGCGGTTAAGGATGCCCGCGACTTACTCAACAATCTGATCAACCGCACGCGCGACGTCACGGGCGATGCCGCCAACCGGTGGATGGACGGCATGACTCGTGAAGATGTCAAGGAAATCACCGAAGGCATCGGCACCAATCTGGAAGAGTTCGCGCTGGACGTCTACCAGACTGCGGAAAACGACGTGAAACCCCAAGTGACGAAGGCGAATTAGGATGGCGCCGATGGATGACCCGATGGTGATCGCCACCCGTTTCGCGACGATCACCCGCAAGATGGTCAATGACGCGGCGCAGGTCGCGATCGATGCATTCGACAAGATCAACAAGACTGGCGGATCTACCTACACCGCGGCAGACGCGATCGAATCGATGACCACGCTCGCCGGTATCGCCATCTCTGGCGGCTCGGCGCTGGCGCGGATCCCGCTGCAGATCCAGCCGGACAACGGCCCGATGCTGGTCGCCGACGAGGTTGCCGCGGTCATCACACGTGCCCTGACCGACGCGACGGCGGTCGCCGGCGATGCCGCCGAACAGATCAACGACGGCACCTTCAGAGCCAACTGGGTCGACTCGGCGGTCGCGTTGACCGGTATGGCGGTGCTTCGCGCGGCCGAGGCCGGGGAAGCGATCGGTGCCGGACCGGGCGTGCTGGGCGATCCACGAAAGGTGTTCCCGTACACAATCAACGGTGTTAATCTCACAGACCAGCTCGTGCTCAAGATGGCCTCCCCGCTGGCCCGCCCCGACGTCGCCGACGAGGACATCGCCCGCCTTGTCCGTTTCGATCCTGACGGGGGTGTGTTGAAAGCGGGTCGTGGTAACAGTGATTTCTCGTTGACGATCAACTGCGCGGGAATTCCCAGCGGGATCTACCTTGGCCAGGTGGAGGTTTCCGGTGGTGCTCAGCCGATCCCACCTATAAAGGTCACTCTCAACCTGTGAGCCGACCCGACCAACCGCCCGGCGTTGACGAACTGCTCGATCGTGCGCTGCGCGCGCTCGCCGCGGGGCAACGGGCGACCGCCAACCGCCTCGCCGAGCAGGTCCTGGCCGTCGACCGTCACAACGTCGATGCCGAGGATCTGCTTGCCGCCCCGGCCGATCCGGGCGAAATCCGAAGGATAACAATCCTTTTCGCGGACCTCGTTGATTCAACTGCGCTGTCGACCCGAATCGAGCCCGAGACATATCGCACTGTGGTTGGACGCTACCGCGACGAGGTGCTACGCGTCGTCCAGCATTATGGTGGCCACCTCGGCAACACCAAGGGCGACGGGCTGCTCGCCGTCTTCGGCCATCCGGAAGCACATGAGGACGATGTCCAGCGCGCCGTGCAGGCCGGACTGGACATTACGCGCGAGGTCGCCGTACTCAGCGCCCGTCTGCGGCGCCGCTTTGGTTTCGACATCGACGCGCGGGTCGGAATCCACCGTGGAATCGCGTATTTGGATACCGCCCAGGATGACGTTTACGGCTTCGCCGCCAACCTCGCCGCTCGGATGTGCAGCCTCGCCGAACCCGGCACCGTCGCCGTTTCTCAGGCCGTCGAGCAACTCATCCGTAGCCGATTCGAACTCAAGGCACACCTTCCCAGGGCCGTCAAGGGCGTTGACCAACCGGTCCGCTATTTCCTGGTTGTGGCCGAGCGCGACCTGACCCAGACTCCGGCAGGCCCGCTCGTCGGACGAGAATCCGAATTCGCCTACTTAGAACAAGCGTGGGCTCAGGCCAGCGTCGGAGAGTTGCGGACCACCGGAGTCGTCTTTGTGGGTGAGGCCGGGATCGGCAAGAGCCGCCTCGCGTGGTCGGCCGTCGAAATGGCGGAGCGGTCGCACGGCGTCGTTCTTCAGCTGATCGGCTCGCCGTTCTATACCGACGTCGGTTTACGCCCGGTCCGTCGGCTGTTGGAACGCCGCTGTGGCATCGGCCGCACTTCCCAACCGGAGGAACGACTGCGGCATCTGCGCCGCGAGCTCGAGGAACGTGCACTTGACCCGGCTACCAGCGTCCCGCTGTTGGCTCCGGTGCTGGGCATCGGTCCGGAAACCGGCTATAGCGCTGTACCCGCCGAGGGCCGCAAGCTCTATCAGCAAATTACCGTCGCGGTCCACGAATATTTAATGGCATGCAGCCGAGATGCGCCCACGCTCATTCTCGTCGAGGACATGCACTGGTTCGATGAGGACACCTTCGACGTGGTTGGTTCACTCTTGGACGCCGACCTCGGCGGGCACGTCCTTGTCGTGATGACCAACCGCAACCGAATGTCTCTGCCCGACGTCGCGAAAGCGCAATTGTTCGAACTCCAGCCGCTCGGCGACGACGAAGCCGACCAGTTGATCACCGCCTTGCACCCAGGGGTACGCGCAGAGGAACAACGCGCGATACGCCAACGCTGCGTTGGGATTCCGCTCTACATCGAAGAAGTGGTCGCAAAGCTCAAGGAGCAACCTTCCGACGCGTCCAACTCGCACGTTGTGCCCGACACTCTGTACGAGGCGTTGTTCGCGCGTCTTCGGTCCAGTCAAAGCGCGGTGCAGGTGGTCGAGGCGGCCGCCATTATCGGCAGCCGTATCGAGCGTGGGTTGTTGCTATCAGTGCTCGACTTGCCCGAGGGCGAAATCGATGCGGTGATCGACGAACTAGTGAGTGCTCGTGTGCTGGAATCACTTAGCCAAGAGAGTTTCCGCTTTCGCCATGAGCTACTCCGCGAAGTAGCAGAGGAACTGTCGCCACCCACGCTTCGCCGCAGTTTGCACAGCCGCATCGCAGACGGCCTGGCGTCGACGCAGGGCAATCCCGACTGGCCGTTGATCGCGCGTCACTACGAGCGTGCCGAGCGCTTTTCCGAGGCGGCATCGGCCTACGCCGCGGCGGCGGCCAATGCCAGGCTGCGCGGCGCACTCCGGGAGGCACTGACCTACCTGGCGCATGCCATTTCACAGGCCGAGCGCTGCCCGTCCGGAGGCGAACGCGACCGCCTTGAAATCGCGCTTCGACTCGGGCGCGCGTTCCTAGCGCAGGCGGCCGAGGGTGTGGCGAGCCAGAACGCCGCCGCCGACTTCGAACGTTGTCTAGCCCTGTGCAGCAGCGACTTAGCCGACGACGAGCTCTTTTCGACCGTAATGTCGCTCTACCCGTACTACACGATGCGGGCCGACCTCGACCGTGCCGAACGGCTGGTCAGGTCGGTGCGTGCGCAGCTCACCGGTCCGCGGGAGTGCTTCCTGCCCATCAACGAATTCGGGCTGGGGATGTTGGCCTGGTACCGAGGCGAATTCGGGTACGCCCACAAGAAGCTTGAGGTGGCAGCCAATACACTGACCGAGGCATGTACCCGCGACCTCGAAGCGATGTTGTTCATGCCCAACGACGCCACCGCGGGGCTGTACACGCATCTGGCACTGGCCCGCTACATCGACGGTGACCTCGCCGGCGTGGCCGCCGAGCTGGATCGAGCCGAACAGCGGTGTGCCGAAATACCTTTTCCCAAGGGTGCTTTCAGTTTGGCCTATGCGCGACAAATGGAGTTGTTGATCCGGGTGGAAGCCGGGCAGCTGCATCGTGCCGCAGAGATCGCAGTCGAGCTGATTACCCTGGGCGAGCAGCACGGCTTCGATTTTTGGGCGCTGGTCGGGACGGCCCAGCAGGCCACAGTGGCAGCCGCATCAGCCTTGGCGGACAATGCCGATCGGGTGATGTTGCAGCCACACGTAGCAGCGCTAACCGCATTCGTCGAGGTGTCGCGATCGATGGACACAATCTCGCTCGTCACCTTCTACGACGCCATCTTGGCACGCCTGCTCATTGCCAGCGGCGAATTGGCGAAGGCACGCGAGCGCTTGCAAATCGGGCTGGAGTTGGCCGAACGAACCAGGATGCACTTCTACGACGCGGAGTTGGTGCGGCTGCGAGCCCACACCACGGACGACATAGGCGCACGCCGCGAGGATCTCGAGGCGGCCTTGGAGTTGGCCCGGCGTCAGGATGCGCCGATCTTCCAGCTACGCGCCGCGACAGATCTTTTCGCGCTCGACGGTGCACCGTCCCGGCACGCGGTATCGGGCGCGCTGAGTGGGTTTTCCGAAGGGAGCAGTTGGCCGGAAGTCGCGCCCGCCCGGGCAATGCTCGAGTGAGACGGCCCGGGGGGAAGGTCGCCATCATTGGTGGCGGCATGGCGGCGTTGAGTGCCGCCTGGCGGCTAAGTGAGCCCGCTTCGCGTGATCGCTTCGAGTCCATAACCGTGTACCAGCGCGGCTGGCGGCTCGGAGGCAAGGCGGCATCCAGCCGCGGCCCCAACGGGCGCATCGAGGAACACGGGCTACACATCTGGCTGGGATCGTATGAGAACGCATTCGCCCTGCTGCGCGAGTGCTATGCCGAATTAGACAGAGCTTCAACAGATCCCACGGCCCCGATACGAACCTGGGAAGAGGCGATCGCGCCAGCCGACAATCCCGGGCTGGCCGATAGGTGGAACGGCAGCTGGGTGACATGGCAGGGTACGCACCCGCGCGACGACAAGCTCCCCGGCGACCCGACCAGTACGGGCCGCGAACTTACCGCGGCAGCGTTCGTCGAGCGGGCCCTAGGACTCGTACTTGCCTTCGCCGACTCGCTGCGGGATGCGGCCCCGGGGCGTCTGATGCTCAGCGCGTCGGCCGATCCCCCAGCGCCGCCGCCGTCGCTGCCGTCGGACGCGACGGTGCGTGCGACGTTGGCCGCGCTACTGGCAGTGGTGGATCCGCAATTCAGCCAAGCCCCGCCGTCCGACGTCCTCGAACACACGCTCCTTGCGGTACGCGACGCGATCGACGCTGACAATCGGGTGGACCGCAGGCGCAGTTGGGTGTTGATTTCGCTGGTCGTCGCCGCCGTACGCGGCATCATCGCCGACAAGCTGATCACCGATGCCCGCGGCTTCGCTGCCGTCAACGACGAGGACTTCTACGACTGGGTCCTTCGTCACGGCGCACATCGCGACGTTCTCGATTCCGCAATGGTGCGCGGCGTATATGACTTGGTATTCGGTTACCGCGATGGTGATCCGCGGCGCCCCGCGGTTGGTGCGGGGGTGATGACATTCCTTATCGGCCAAGTTCTTTTCGGCTACCGGGGAGCGATTTTCTGGAAGATGACGGCCGGGATGGGCGACGTCGTGGTCGCACCCCTGTATCAGGCACTGCGCAGGCGCGGTGTGGAATTCGAGTTCTTCCATCGTCTCGACGGGCTCCATTTGGATACCTCGCGTCAGTCGGTCGCCACGATAACGATGGGCCGACAAGCCCAACTCGCCGAAGACCTTCACCATTACGAACCGCTTACCAGAATTCGCGGTCTCCCGGTGTTCCCGAAGCAGCCCCTTACGGAACAGCTCCGGACAACCGCTGGGCTGGATGCGACGGAATCGCATTTCGGCGCGCATGACGATGTCGAAACACGAACTCTGCGAAGTGGTGTCGATTTCGATCACGTGGTGCTCGCCGTGTCGATTGGGATGGTCCCGATCGTGGCCGGCGAGCTCATCGAAGATCGCCCGGAATGGCGCGACATGACAGCGCACGTCCGCACAGTCGCCACCCAGGCCTTCCAGATCTGGCTGCGACCGGACGAGGCGTCGCTCGGCTGCAACACCCCCGGGGCGACCGTCAGTGCCTACCTGCCGCCGTTCGACACCTGGGCCTCGATGCCGCAGACGTTGTCGGCCGAAGATTGGCCGCACACAGAACCGCCCGGTGCCGTCGCATACTTCTGCGGCAGCCTCGACGCGCCGTGGCCCACAACGGATGACCATTCGCGTTACGTGAGTCGATTTACCGATCAGGTCCATGCCGCGGCCGTAAGATTTCTCGATCACCATGTCGGGCTGTACTTTCCGAACGCCGTCACCGAGCATGGCTTCGCATGGCATCTGCTCTGCGGAGTGAACGGTCAACGAGGACGCGAAGCGCTGGCGACCCAGCACGTCAGCGTGAATATCGACCCGTCGGACCGCTACGTGCAGTCACTGCCCGGCAGCGACCAATATCGGTTGCGGCCGGACGAAAGTGGTTACGACAACTTGGTACTGGCCGGTGACTGGACCGATTGCGGGATGAACGCGGGCTGCATCGAGGCCGCTGTAAGGTCGGGGTTGCAGGCAGCTAATGCACTGCTGGGGCGTCACCGCTATCACCGCATTCGTGGTTTCTATACGCCGTGAGGAGTCGCCTTTGCGAATGCCGATGACCCCGAGACTCGCCAGGCCTTGCCGGTATGGCTACCCGTAGCGACGACGATATCCATTGCTCGTCAACGGTTCGGCCGCAGCGCAGACGGCCACGCAGACGGAGGGTTCTGCGTGTCGTTAGCCGGCTCGTCCGGCTTCCCAGTCAGCGACTCGCCGAGGTTGCCGATCAGCTCTCCGGCGGCGCACGTTGACGACGGCCACCCGGTACAGAAACGCGGGGTGCAGCAGGCGAATCGGGGAGTCGATCAGGCTGTTGACTCTGAAGAAGCGCACGGCGACAACGAGATCGGACTCAGAGGCTGCCATCGCCCAGTCCATCAGCCGGGTGGCAATGCGCATCCATCTCGACCGTCGACCTGCCACCGCCGGGAAAGCCAGGTCCAGGCTCGCTACCATCTGCCAGGCCACCTCAATCGGTTTCGCGGAGGCGCGAAAGTATCGCCGCGCGAGATCCGCGCCGCCAGCACGCAGAGATTCCCGCAGCGCGACAGCCTGCAACGCGGCGAGCGTCATTCCTTGCCCGTAGATGGGGTTGACACTGCAGATGGCATCCCCGCACACCAACAGACCATCGGGTAGTTCGGGCATTTTGTCGTAGCGTCGCCACTGGCTGGACGGCATATGGTGATGCGCCACCTCGCTGACCGGTTCGGCGGCCCGCATCGCGGCGATCAGGTGGTCGGGGCAGTACTCCTGGGCGAATGACAGCATCCCGGCCAAGTCACGAGGCGGCTGGTGCCCCACCATCCCGAAGACCGTGAACATCCACGTGTCGTTCTCATAGCCGGTCAGAAACATTCCGGTTGGCCTGTCCGGCGCGGGGCCGATGTCGACAAGCATCTCGCGAAAGGTGCCGTGCGGGATTCGGAGCAGTTGGCTTACGTAGTTCGTGTGCATGACGATGTGGTCCTCGACCGGCCGGCCATAGCCGAATCTCTCCAGCAAAGCCGGTGTATGCGCGCCGCGTCCCATCGCGTCCATGACGACATCGGCCGTTAACTCTCGTTTGGCACCGTCGGAATCGACCACCCGCACTCGGCTGACGCGCCTACGATCCGGAGTCGTCGTCACCTCGGCCACCTCGTGGCCGCTGAGGATCGTCACGTTGCTCATCGCCCGCAGGCGCCGCCGGACATGGCATTCCAAAAACGGCCTGCTCGGCATGTGGATCGCCAGTGCCTTGGGCTCCTTGGCCACCGTGCCCGAGCGGAGTATGTCGTGGCCGCCGAAAGACAGGTGCAACTTGGACAGCTCTCCGTCGTCCCAAACGGGAGCTCCGTCGGCAACCAGTTCATCGAGAAACCCGGGGAAGAGCTCATCCAAGATCTGCGCTCCGCGGGCCAGCAGAACATGAACATGACGCGCCTGCGGTACCCCGCGTCGGACAGCGGGGTCGTCGTCCGGCAGCGCATCCCGCTCGACGACAGTGACGGTTTCAAAGAAATCGGCCAGGACCCTCGCGGCCAGCAGCCCACCCATGCTCGCACCGAGAACGACGGCGCGTTCGCCCAGCCCTGTCATCACTCGCCCACCGAATTATGCTGTGCTGCGGTTAAATTCGAGTCCATATCGGTTATCAGAGCATCGAAGCCTGCGGCTGCCGCCTTGGCGCGGTGTTGTTCCAAGAGTTTTCGGCAGCTGCTTTCGTCGCGACGCGCAAGCGCGAGCAGCGCCCGCGAGCGCAACAGCGGCAGTTCGTGGAGCACGAAACCGGGATCGGTGGGTACGGCGGCCAGTTGGTCGATCGCGGCCTGTGCTTCGCTCTGGTCGCCACTGGAGCCGCGTCGGACCAGCAGTTGCACCAGAACTTCGGTGGCCCTGCCGCGCCAGATCATATCGCCGCTTTCGTACGCCCCACCCACGACTCCCCGCATCAATTCAATGGCGCCATCGAGATCGCCGGTGCGGGCCCCCTCCAGTGCGAACTCAGGCTCGACGATCGTCAGCGCGCTCAGCGAGAACCGCTCCGCCACGGCCATATCGCGGGCTTGGCTGAATAGGTCGAGACCCGCCTCACGTTGCGGGCCTTCGCCGACAACCAGAACGAGGCCCCGGCAGAGTCGACCCATGCCGAGGACGAAGTCGTCGCTGGAACTTTCGGCGATGCGCAGTGCCTCGGTGGTCTCACGCATAGCGGTCGCATCGGCCGGCAGCGCCCCGAAAGGTATAGAGGCGACGTATTTCCAGAGCAGGGCGAACACGTAACTGGTCGGATCCAGCGGAGCAGCCATCGCGATTGAGTCGGCGGCGTCGTCCAGCCATCCTCGGATTCCCAGGCACATCTTGACGTGTCCGCGCATCGCGATCGCGGTACTCAGCGGTGAACCGAAGATCAAGTCGCCCTTCGTGGCGTCGCCATCGGCCAAATCGATGAGCCGGTTCGACAATCGCAGCGCCTCGGTCATCTCGCCCGCCTGACATTTGGCGTAGATCGCCGCGAACAGCAGAGCGACGGTCAGCGTCGGATCTCCGATCGATTCCAGCAGCTCGCTCTGCTCGGAGGCCACCTGGGCCGCCTCGCGGAAACGGTTGTGAAACGTCAGCGCCATGATGAACCCGGTCATACCGATCGCCAGCGACACTTTGTCATCAGCCGCTGTGCACAGATCTCGCAGTTCGTCGAAACCCGTGGCGGCGACGCTGCCACCGGTTCGCCACAGGGTGCCGCAGAGCAGGTTACGCGGCGCGATCTGCAGCGATGCCCGATACGGGACGTCGGCGGGTAGCCGGTCAGCGACCTGGCGTGCACGCTGCCAGTTGGTGCGGGCCGCGCGAATATCGCGAAAGGCCGACCAGGCGCCGGCGCGCATATGCCAGTCGAACGCCGCACGCAAATCCCCAGCGGCTTCGAGGTTTTCGGCAATCAAGGCGGCGTTCTCGTCGGCCGCCCCGGGATCCTGCTGTTCGATCGCGACGGCCAAGCGGCGGTGCAACTCGGTGCGTCCGGCCTTCAACTGTGACTCGTAGGCGACCGTTCGGATCAGCGGGTGCCGAAACGCGTACTGGGCCCGCGGAGTGAACATCACCTGATCGATCAGCTCCACCTGGAGCAACTCGGCAATCGCCTCCCCAACGTCGATGTCATCGATCACGGGGGCCACCAGCTCAGCCCTGAATCGCGCGCCGACAACCGCGGCGGCGTACAGGAAGTGTTTGGCCGGCCTACCGAGGCGGTCGATGCGGGCGGCGATGGTGGCCTGCAGCGTGCCCGGCACAGTGATGTCGGCGGCGTCATCGCGGCAGAGGTAGGCGCCGCGATCGCCATCGAGCACCCCGCGTTGAGCCAGATCACGAACCATCTCCTCGGCGAAGAACGGGTTCCCGGCGGCTCGTTCGGCGATTTGCCCGGCCAGAGCGCGCACCGACGAGTCGGTACCCAGCAGCTCGGTGGTCAACGCCGCGGTCTGCGCCGCGTTGAGCGGCGCCAGGGAGATCGTCTGTGCGCCCGGTGTCCGCGACAGCGCGCCCCGGTATTCGGGTCGATAAGCCATCAACACGAGCGAATGGCTTTGCGGTACAACGGTGACGAACTCAGCGAGCATGGCCTCGCTGACCTCGTCGATCCAGTGCAAGTCCTCGATCACATACAGCGCCGGCGTGGTGCGCGCCAAGAGGGCGGCGTTCAACAGAGCTGCCAACCGTCGCCGACGGGCATCGGCGGTTATGGCGGGCGCCGCGGCGTCGGAGTCGCCGATTCCGAGCAGGTCGTCGAGCAGCAGCAGATCCTCGGGGTTGGCGTCGGGGATGCGGGCCCGGACCTGCGCCCGACCCGCCTGATCGTCGAGCCCGCTGACTCCGAATACCGTGCGCAGCAGTCGCGCGACCAGACGGAACGGGACATCGCGAGTATGGGATTCGCAGGCGACGGAAAACACGTCGACCCCGCGGCCGGTCGCCAGCGTCACGGCCTCGCGCATGATGCGACTCTTGCCGATACCGGGTGGCCCGACCACGCCGGCCACACATCCCGCACCGCTGATCGCCTGCTCGAGGATGCCGGCGACGGTGTTCATCACCCAGGTGCGTCCTACCAGGGTCGGCTCGCGTCGGCCGATCCCGATGCGCTCCGCCGCGGCCCCAAGCAGTCGACGCGCCGGTAACGGCTCTTCGGTGCCCTTGACGTGTACCGACTCGGGCGCCCCCAGCACGGTGACGTGTTCGACCAGCCGCGCGGTGGACTCGCTGAGCATCACCCCGCCGGGCGGGGCGACGGATTCCATCCGCTGCGCCAACCCGACCTGCTCGCCGACCGCGGTGTATGCCCTCGCGTCAGAACTGATTTCCCCGGCGATCACTCGGCCCGAGTTCAGCCCGACCCGCAGCCGCAGCACGACGGCATCGCGGCGCTGTACTTCGTCGGCCAGCAGCGCGATTTGCTCTTGGATATCCAAAGCCGCCAGGCAGGCTCGAAAAGCGTGATCTTCCAGCGCAACTGGCGCCCCGAACAACGCCATGATGCCGTCGCCGGTGAACTTATCGACCGTGCCACCGTAGCGCCGAGTAATCGCCGCCGCGCAGCCGAAGACGTCGGCCATGATCTCGCGCAACCGCTCCGCCCCCACCGCCGAGGCGATCGCCAGAGAATTCACCACATCGGCGAACAACACCGTCACCTGCTTGAACTCCGGCTGTTCTCCAGCTTGTGGCGCAGGCGCTCCGCAGGAGTCGCAGAACCGGGCGCCGTGGCGAAGCTCAGTGCCGCACGCTCGGCACACTGCGCCTGCTGGCCCCATCCGCCTCTCCCGCCACTAAACCCGTGGTGCGGACCCCCCCGATGCACCAACACTGAAGATTATCGACCCACGGGGCTGCGGAAGCAGGCGTTTGGCCCACGACACACGCGGGCAACACTTTTGGCCGGCACCATCCAAGTAACCCTCCTATGCTTTTCACCTAAATGATTAAGCAAATTGGCGATAATCAGCCTTCCCGCTGGTGAATTGCGGGTTTTACGCCGTAATTTCCACCCACATCGAGTACGTTTTAGTTCGGTTATTTGCCACGCAAGGAGCTTCTTATGTCCCCCAACGCGGGGCCGGTACCACCGAACGGCAATCAGGACGCGCAGGCGGGGCTGGATTGCTTCAAGGGTGAGGATTACCTCGGCGCTGTGCGTCACTACAAAGCGGCGATCCAAGCCGGCGGGACGCCCGACGACTGCCGGGACTGGCGCGCCATGCTCGCCCTCGCGGACGCCAACGCCACCGCCAAGATCAACGTCGAGATACCGAAACCGGTGTACTTCAAGCGCGAGACGCTGCTGGAGCGTTCTCCGGTACGCGACGGTGACCTGCCCAGGCCTCCGCGTCACCGTCCGGGACACGGTTGCTTCAGGCGACTGCGTCTCTTCCTGGGCAATGCGCTCGGTGTTGTATCGACGAAGGTCATGGATTGGATAATCGAGCTGGTGGGCCGGGTATTCGGCTACCGCGGGGAGGTATGGACCAACTGGTACCGCCGCCCGTGGCTGCTGGGAGTCCTGATATTGGCGTACATGCGTGAGCAACTGAACGCACACAACTTGAAAAGCACCTACCCGGCCGGGGCTCTGGTTGCCTTCCAGGAAGCGGGCCAGCGACCGCCGCTGGGCGTCACCCATTTCCGCACTGCCGACGGAAGCTGGAATAACCTTACGGATCCGAAGGAAGGCGCCGCCTGCACGCGCTTCCTGCGCAACGTCGACCTATCGGCAACCTGCCCCGAGCCGGACGAGCGACTGCTCACGCCGGATCCGCGCAGGATCAGCCTTGAGCTGCTCGCCCGCCCGGACGACGAAGACGGCAAACCAAAAGTAGAAACGATTGATTTCCTTAACCTGTTGGCCGCGTCGTGGATCCAGTTCATGAACCACGACTGGATCAATCATGGCGACACCGACCCTAAGGCATCCATCACGGTGACGCTGCCCAATGACGACCCGGCACACCGTCGCTACCAGCAGACCGAATTGGTGATCGGCAAGACCCAGCCCGACCCGACGCGCGATGGTCCGGAGGAGCCGGCTTGCACGAGTTCGATCAACGAGGTCACCCATTGGTGGGACGGCTCGCAGATCTACGGCAGCGACCAGGCCACCCAGAACCGCCTGCGCAGCCGCCAGATGGGCAAGATGAACTTGCGCGAGGACGGCACGCTGCCGCTTGAGCGCGGCACCAACGTGGAGGACACCGGCTTCAGGCGCAACTGGTGGGTGGGCCTGACGATGTTGCACACCCTTTTCGTGCGCGAACACAACGCAATCTGCGACATGTTGTACGACGCCTACCCCACCTGGGACGACAACCGCCTCTTCAACGTCGCACGGCTGATCAACGCCGGGGTGATGGCCAAGATCCATTCCATCGAATGGACCCCGGCCATTCTGCCCAACCAGGCGCTCGAAACGGGGCTGAACTCAAACTGGTACGGCTTGCTGACCTACAAATTTTGTAAGGGCAAGGCGCGCAAGACATTGTCCGAGGTGAACATACGAAACCCCGAGCTCGGTGGCATTGTCGGCAACCCAATCAACAGACACGGCTGCGTGTTCGGGCTGTCCGAAGAATTCGTTGAGGTCTACCGTCTGCATTCGCTGCTGCCCGAGACGCTGCAGCTGCTCAGCCGCGACCAAAAGGGCCCCCCGCAGGAGGTGCCTCTACCCGCCACGCGCCAGCGCGGCTCCGTCGTAATAACGAAGGCCCACGCGATGTCGGACCTGTTCTACTCGTTCGGCAACCAGCACCCGGGGAAGTTGGTGCTCAACAACTATCCGCGCTTCATGCAAGAGCTCAGCGTCGCGGGCAACCCGTTCTTGGACATAGGCACCGTGGATATCGTGCGTGCACGCGAACGCGGCGTACCGCGTTACAACGATTTCCGCAATCAGCTGGGGCTGACTCCGATTCAGAGCTTCGACGACCTGACGGACGACCCCGATGTTCTGACGAAGTTGAGGACTGTTTACGGCGACGTCGATCGGGACAAGGTCGAGGACCTCGATCTGCTGATCGGCACACTGGCCGAAGCCAAAGACCGCCGGCCCACAGGCTTCGGTTTCGGCGAGACGGTGTTTCAGATCTTCATCGTGAGCGCGAGCCGCCGCCTGCAGGCTGACCGTTTCTTTACCGACTGCTACAACGAAGAGGTCTACACCCCGGAAGGTCTGCGCTGGATCGACCGAACCGACTTCAAGACCGTGATCCTGCGTCACTACCCTGAACTCGCGGATACCGGACTGGCCAATATCAAGAACGCCTTCGAGCCCTGGGACGAAGCACCCGAGCTCGATCCGAAGCGGCATCCACTACGCGAGTGGGACGCCGATTTGAAGCCTGACCCGTGGCGCGGCGACGCGTACCGCCAGGCCTGAGGAACTTCGGGAGCGCGAATGCTGAGATGGTTTGTCCGACGCAAGATTTGGGATTTCATCACCTTCGTAAAATTTTTCTTTGCCAAGCCGGTCAAAATCCCAAAGCCGCCGGCTAAGTCGGGGGGCATCGAGCCGAAGCCGATGAGCGAGGCGATTCCCTATGTGGAGGTGCACAAGGTGATGGTTTGCCCGCGCGCCCAGGTTCCCCGTGATGAACGCACCCCAGTGCCCGCCAAGTTCTATGACTTTCAGGTCCGGCTTTACAGCACCGCCCTTTCACCCATGCTGCCGGGCCTGCCACCAATCAGCGCCGACCCGCAGGTGGCGTTGAAGCGAGCTTTCAACGGTCTGCGCCGCAGACTCTTCCATGACCCCGAACTACCGGCCGAATATCTGGGCAGCCCGGACCTCGGCTCGCTGGCGGTACGCGGTCCGTTCGCCTGCTACACCCGCCGCCCGAGAATCAACGCTCCGTGGGAGTGGGACCTTCGCATGCTCAACGACTACGAGCACCACCCGGGGCTGGTAAAGATCGGTTCGCGGGTGGTGTTCCGCGAGGATCCAGTGCGACATGAGCTGCAGGCCTATCGCATCGAGTGCGCGCTGGGAAAAATCGAGCCCACCGATCCAGAGTGGGACCAGGCCTGCAAGATCGCATTGTGTGCCGCATCGACGCACCTGTCGCTCGTGCGCCACTTCAACTGGGTGCACTTGGCAGGCGGCGCGCAGTTGGCCATCGCGACCCGCAACAGACTCCCCACCAAACACTCGCTGTTCAGGCTGCTGTGGCCATACATTTTCGGCACCATGCAAAGCAACGACATGGTCACCCGGGGGCAGATGGCACCCGGTGGCGACTTCGAGACCACCTTCAGCTTCACTTTCAAGGGCATGTGCGAATTATTTGACGACACCTACACGCAATATCAGCACAGCGTCAACGACCCCGAGAAGGACGGTAATTCGCGCTATGTGCGCGGCGTGAGCTTCGCGACACCGACGCAAGACAACCTGAAGCAGCTGTTCGATGTCATGCACCAATTCGTGTGCGACTATCTGAAGATTTACTACGCCGACACCAAGGCCCTGCAAAACGACGCCAACGTGATGGGTTGGCTCGATGAACTTAACGTGCTTCTTCCCAACGGCGTTGACGTCAACCGCAAGAACGTCACCTGGGACACGTTCGCGCGGATGCTGGCCGGCCAACTGTATTTGGTGACCGTGCAACACGAGATCCTCGGCAGTCATATGTGGAACTATCAGCTGTGGATACACCGCCAGCCGGCACGGATATATCAAGATTTCCGGTCCGAGCCACTCGACGTTTACCAGCGCCTGGTCAACGCAAACTACATCCTGAATGTGCACCGGCGCCGACTGATGCATAACTTCAATGACATCGCGCTGGACGACTATGCAAGGGCAGCCATGTTGCGCTTTCAGGGCGAGCTCCTGGCGCTGCAGGCGAGAATGGACAGCCACCCGCATGCGATATGGCGACTCTACCCACGCGAATTGAAGGTCAACATCAACGCCTAACTGCCGTGCGCCGGTGAGTCCGGCTGCCCGGTCAGCGGCTCACCGCGGCGCAGTGAGCCGATCCAGGCGTCGCGCCGCTCGCCGCGCTGTTCGAGCAGACCGCGGACGGTCCCGTCGATCCGGAACCCGCATCGCCCGGCGACCCGCCGCGACGCCCAGTTGCCCACCTGCGCACGCCAATACACCACCTCGATGCCCGGCAGCCCGAAACCCCAAGCCAGGAGTAGCCGGAGCGCGCGAGTCATTACGCCCGTGCCCCGTGCCCACGGGGCAAGTCCGTAACCGACTTCGGCACCACCGATGCCGTCGAACCGCAACTCCACGCTGCCCGAGAACCGTCCCCGGTACGCGACGGCAAACATCGCCACATTGGCCCGCCAGCCCTCGGCGACCCGTTTCAGGAAGTCGTGCGCGTCTGACTCGTGGTACGGCACCGGGACCCTCGTCCAACGCTGAAACTCCGGGTCTCGGCATTGCGCGACGATATCGTCCACGTCGCCCGGAAGCGGTTGCCGCAGAACCAGATCCGGCCCGTCGGTCAGCTCGGGAGCCACCGGCAGCCGCACGCGTTTGCCCGAAGTCATGCCGAGCGCAATTCGCCAGCCAAATCGCCGCGGTCGCCAACGGTTACGCCACCCAATCCCAGCCACGACGCCATCGTCGCAAGCTCCGATGTCAGCGCTGCGGCCACCCGCGACGGCGAGCGACCCGGCTCGACGAACGCCCCCACGACGTGAAGGGCATCCGCGGCACGGTCGGCCTTGAGGTCGACCCGCCCGACCAACTCACCGTCCAGCAGAAACGGCCACACGTAATAGCCGAATTGCCGCTTGTTGGCCGGCGTGTAGATCTCGATACGGTAGTGGAATTCGAAGAGCCGCTCCACCCGCGGACGGAAAAAGATCAGCGGGTCGAACGGGCACAACAGCGCCGTGCCGCGATCACGCCGCGGAATCGTCTGCCCCGCTGGCAAATACGCTGGCGCCGACCAGCCGTCGACGTCGACGCGCTCCAGCTCGCCGTCGGCCACCAGTTTGGCGATCGCCGGCTTGGCCTGTCCTGCGGCCAGCCGGAAGTAGTCGCGGATGTCGGCCTCGGTGCCCACACCGAGCGCGGTCGCCGCCCGCCGCGTGAGCTCTCGGACGGCGTCGTCCTCGTCGACCTCCCGCGCCAGCACATCGGGCGGCAACACCCGCTCCGTCAGGTCGTAGTGCCGCGCGAACCCGACCCGGGTCGATGTGGTGAACACCCCGGCGGCGAACAACGCCTCGGCGACCCACTTGGTGTCGCTGCGGCTCCCCCACCAAGCTCCCCTCGGACCGCGGGGCTCGGCGGCCAGATGCGCCTCGATTTGCCCCGCGGTACTCGGACCGAGTTCGGTGACGGCGGCGACGATCTTGTCGGCGAGCTGCGGGTTGGCCTTCACGATGTGGGTGCCCCACCGGCCGTGCCGGTATTGACGCATCCGCCAGCGCAGCAACGGCCAGTCGTCGACGGCCATCAGCGCGGCCTCGTGCGCCCAGTACTCCACCAGCAGCCGCGGCGAGCGGGCGGAGTGATCCCAGGCCGCACGGTCCAGAACAGCCCTGTCATAGGGACCGAGCCGGCTGAACACCGGTGCGTAATGGGCGCGCACCGCGACCGATACCGAGTCGAGCTGCAGCACCTGGATGCGCGAGATCAGCCGTCTCAGGTGCGCGCGGGTGATCGACCCACCGGGCCGCGGCTCGCTAAATCCTTGGGCCGCAACGGCTATCCGCCGGGCCTGCGCGGCGGTCAGCCTAACGGGCAGGGTCACAGCGCCGAGATTATCGCGAGCTCAGCCAGCGGTGACTTTCTCGTCCGACGGCGCTGCGCTGCTTTCCTCCGGCGGATTCTTGAGTTCCTGGTAGGCCGTCTCAAGAGTGGCCGGAACCCCTTCCAGGTCGCGGTACACGCCCATCAGTTGCTCCAGAATCGTGATCCGCTGCTGACTCGCCTCGTCCACCGCCCGCCGGGCCTCCTCACGATAGTGATCAGCCTCCAACTTCGCGTCGGCGAGAAGCTGCTCACGTTCCTGCTGGGCGTCCTGCCAGGCCTCCTCGATCGCCGATTGAGTTTCAGCGGTCATCCTGTCCAATTCGGCCGCGACCTTTGCTTTGGCTTCGTCATATTCCGCTTGGCGGGCGTTTAGCTGCGCACCCAAGTCCGCCAGTAGTTCTTTGTGCTTTTGCTGCTCGGCGTCGGCCTCGGCCTGGGCATCCGCGATCAGCGCCGCTGCCTCGGTGCGCGCTTCCGCCCGCATCTCCGAGACCTCGTCGACGGCCTGCCGCAGCATCTTTGCCATCCGTTGTTGGACCGCGTGCGGCGACGGTGAAGTGTCCGTGAGGAGGGTCACCTCCTTGCGCAAGCCGGCTGATTCATCGTCGAGGTCTTTCAGCCGGGCCCTCAGGCTCTCGACGTCGTCGAACAGCAACTGCTGCTTGGTGGTCAGCATCTCGATGTAGGCGTCAACCGCAGCCGGTTTATAACCCCCCAACGTGCGAGAAAACCTCCTCGCGGCTTCGGGCTCCACTGTAACTCCCCCTTCTGAAATCGCCTGGTAACGGACCCTAAGTCGAGTATGTCACGGTCATGCCGCGCGCGCCGAGGTGAGCGCTACCGCCGACGGTAGCTGTGGAACCGGTAGCGCAGTCCCGTGCGGCTGGTCTCCCACTCCCCTGTCGTGCCGACCCACGTCTCGTCGAGCACCGGAGCGACGACATCGCCGTCATCGCGTGGCAGATCGATGTCGACCTCGGTAACCTCGCAGCGGCCGGCACGCGGTATCGCCAGCGTATAAATCTGTTCGCCGCCCACGACCCAGGTGTCCGGGTCGGTCAGTGCCTCGTCGAGACTTCGCACCACCGTCGCGCCCTCAGCAACGAAGCCGGTCTGATGGGTCAGCACGACATTTCTGCGGCCCGGCAAAGGCCGAAACTTTGCCGGCAGCGACTCCCAGGTGCGCCGGCCCATCACCACGGTGTGACCCATCGTGACGGCTTTGAAGCGGATCAGGTCCTCCGGCAACTGCCACGGAATACCGCCGCTGCGGCCGATGACTCCCGACGTCGACTGAGCCCAGATCAGGCCCAGTTGGCTCACGCGCGGCTCATACGGCGACGGGGGCTTTGATCGCCGGATGTGGGTGGTAGTTCTGCACGACGATATCGTCGTAGGTGTAGTCGAAGATCGAATCGCGATGCGCCAAAACCAGTTTCGGGTAAGGCCGCGGATCGCGGCTCAGCTGCTCGGTGACCTGCTCGACGTGGTTGTCGTAAATGTGGCAGTCACCGCCGGTCCAGATGAACTCGCCGACCGCCAAACCGGATTGCGCGGCCATCATGTGGGTCAGCAGCGCATAACTGGCGATGTTGAACGGCACACCGAGAAACAGGTCGGCGCTGCGCTGGTAAAGCTGACAGCTGAGCCGGCCGTCGGCCACATAGAACTGAAACAGCACATGACACGGCGCCAACGCCATCTGCGGGATCTCGCCGACATTCCACGCCGACACGATGATGCGTCGGGAATCCGGATCGGTCCGCAGCAGCTGCAACGCTGCGCTGATCTGGTCGACCTGTTCACCGGAAGGCGTCGGCCAGGATCGCCACTGCACGCCGTAGACCGGACCGAGATCGCCTGTGTCGCTGGCCCATTCGTCCCAGATCGTGACTCCGTGCTGCTGCAACCAGCCGACGTTTGAGTCGCCGCGCAAAAACCACAGCAACTCGTACACCACCGACTTCAGGTGCACCTTCTTGGTGGTGATCAGCGGGAAGCCGGCCGACAGGTCGTACCGCATCTGGTGGCCGAACAGGCTGCGAGTTCCGGTGCCGGTGCGGTCGGCCTTCGGTGTGCCCCGCTCGAGTACCAGGCGCAGTAGATCCTCGTACGGCGTGGCGATAGGCACGCGGTCAGCTTAGCGGCGATCACAAGCGCGGCGAAGCCGGGCACGGCGGGTCGACGCCGATTAATTCGCGGCGATCGCAACCGCGGCGAAGCCGGGCGCGGCGGGTCGACGCCGATGAACTCACGTCCAACTCCGGGGGGTAGAACGGATGGCATGCCGAATATCACCGACACCGTCACCACTCCCGACGGCACCTGTACCGTCCGCCTGTTCACCCCCGAGGGCGAGGGGCCCTGGCCCGGGGTGGTCATGTATCCCGACGCCGGCGGCGTGCGCGATACCTTCGACGAGATGGCCGCCAAGCTGGCCGACTTCGGTTATGCGGTGCTGCTGCCCGACGTCTACTACCGCCTCGGCGATTGGGAACCCATCGACATGAAGACCGCTTTCAGCGATCCCGAGCAGCGCAAACGGCTGATGTCGATGATCGGCAGCATCACCCCGGACACGATGGCCACCGACGCCGCGGCGTTCTTCGACTACCTGGTCGCTCGCCCGGAGGTGAGCGGGGACAGATTCGGCCTCACCGGCTACTGCATGGGCGGACGGACTGCGGTGGTGGTCGCCGGACGTCTTCCGGACCGGGTCGCCGCCGCGGCGTCTTTCCACGGGGGCGGGCTGGTAACCGACTGCGAGGACAGCCCGCATCTGCGCGCCGACGACATCCAGGCCGTGGTGTATGTGGCCGGCGCGGAGAACGACGGATCGTTCACCGCCGAACACGCCGAACAGCTCGAGAAGGCGCTGACGGCGGCCGGCGTCGACCACAAGATCGAGACCTATCCGGCCGCGCACGGGTACGCCGTGCCGGACAACGCGTCCTATGACGCCGCCGCCGCCGACCGGCATTGGACGGCGATGCGCGAGTTCTTCGGGGCGAACCTGGCAGGTTGATCCGCGTCCGAGTCGACATGCGCGCCCTAGGCTCCCACCATGCGCATCGATGCGATGACGACTCCGGCACCGCTGGGCCAGATCGGTGACCTCGCCCGACGAATACAATCCGCCGGGTTCTCCGGTCTGTTGTTCACCGAGACGGGCCGCACCGCCTACCTCAACGCCGCCGTTGCCTCGCAGGCCGCGCCCGCCCTCGAGCTATCCACCGGCGTCGCGGTGGCTTTTCCGCGCAGTCCTTTCGTCACAGCGGCTGCGGCATGGGAGCTTCAAGAAGCAACCTGCGGGAAGTTTCGGCTTGGTCTGGGCACGCAGGTGCGCACTCATGTCGTGCGGCGCTATGGCGTGGACTTCGAACGGCCCGGCCCACGACTGCGCGACTACCTGCTGGCTGTCAAGGCGTGCTTCTCCGCGTTTCGCACCGGGAAGCTTGATCACCACGGCGAGTTTTACCACCTCGATTTCATTACGCCGCAGTGGAGCGCCGGGCCCATTGACGCGGCTGATCCCAAAGTGGATATTGCGGCCGTGAATCCGTGGATGCTGCGGATGGCGGGCGAGGTGGCCGACGGGGTGCATATCCATCCGCTCGGCGAGCCCGGCTACCTCATCCGCCGCGCTCTGCCGAACGTCGCCGAAGGCGCAGCGAAGGCGGGGCGCGCGATGTCGGACATCGCCGTCATCGTCCCGGTGATGACGATCGTCGGCGACAGCGACGAAGAGCGCCACAAAGAACGAGAACTCGTGCGAGCCAGCATGAGCTTCTACGGAAGCACACCCAACTACGCGTTTATCTGGGACGAAGCCGGCTTCGAGGGGACGACCGCTCGGATTCGGGAGAAGCAAAAGGTCGGCGATTTCGCCGGCATGGCGGCGCAGATCACCGACGAGCACATCGCGGCCTTTGCCACCGAATCGACCTGGGACGGTTTAGCCGACGCGCTCACCGAGAAATACGCCAACATCGCGACTCGGCTCGTGCTGTACAACTCTCTCAGCGCCCTGGGCGATCAGCGGCGCGTCGAACGGTATGGCGAGGTGGCGCGTCGGGTCAGCGTCCGATCAACCGCTGCATGAAGTCGGGATAGCGCGCGCCCTGCACCTCGATATGCGCTGCGGCGTCGTCGATCTCGCGCAGGTCGTCGGCGCTCAGCTCGACATCGGCTGCCCCGAGGTTTTCCTCCAGTCGTTCCAGGCGCCGGGTGCCGGGGATCGGCACGATCCACGGCTGCTGCGCGAGCAGCCAGGCCAAAGCAATCTGGCCGGGTGTCGCACCCTTGCGGGAGGCGATCACCTGCAGTAGGTCAACCACGGCACGGTTGGCCCCCCGGACATCCGCGGCAAACCGCGGAATGCTGGTGCGGATGTCGGAGCTGTCGAATTGCGTGTTCTCGCCGATGCTTCCGGTCAGGAAGCCTTTGCCCAGCGGGCTGTACGGCACGAAGCCGATGCCGAGTTCGGCCAACGTCGGCAGTATTTTCTCCTCGGGTTCGCGCCACCACAGTGAGTATTCGCTTTGCACAGCCGTCACCGGTTGCACGGTGTGGGCGCGACGAATGATCTCGGCCGACGCCTCTGACATCCCGAAATGCTTCACCTTGCCGCTTTGGATCAACTCCCTGACCGTTCCGGCCACGTCCTCGATCGGGACCTCCGGGTCCACCCGGTGCTGGTAGAGCAGGTCGATGCTCTCAACGCCGAGCCGCCGCAGCGAGTTGTCCGCCACCTCTTTGATGTGCTCGGGTCGGCTGTCCAGTCCCGCGATGTTGCCGTCGGCGCCGAAGGCGAAGCCGAACTTGGTCGCGATCACCACCTGCCCCGCGAATGGCGCCAACGCTTGGCCGACCAGTTCTTCGTTGTCCCCATAGGCTTCGGCGGTGTCGAAGAAGGTGACGCCGCGCTCGACGGCGGCGCGGATCACCGCGATCATCTCGGCTGTGGACCCCGACGGTCCGAAGCCCCGGCTCATGCCCATGCAGCCCAATCCGATCGCAGAGACCGCGAGGTTGCCTCCGAGGATGCGCTTGTCCACTTTTGCTCCTGTCGTTCGTCAGGACACCGGCAAGTCAACCAGGTCGGCCAGTCGGGCGCGGTGACGGTAGGCGGTGCCAAAAGCCAATTGATCGCTCTTGGCCCGCTTCAGGTAAAGATGCGCCGGGTACTCCCAGGTCATTCCGATGCCGCCGTGCAACTGAACGCATTCCTCGGCAGCGTGCACAGCGACGCCGCTGCAGTAGGCCTGCGCGACGGCCGTGGCAATCGTGGCGTCGTCGTCTCGGCGAGCACAGGTGCCGGCGGCGTATCGGGCGGCGGCCGTGGCGGAATTGACTTCGATCCACAGATCCGCCAGCCGGTGCTTCATGGCCTGATAGGACCCGATCGCCCGGCCGAACTGCTTGCGCTGCTTGACGTAGCCCAGGGTGGTATCGAAACACCACTGCGCGATGCCCAGCTGCTCGGACGCGAGCAGAGCCGCACCCGTCTCTAGCGCCGCCCGCACCGCGGGATCGGCAGACGCAGTCCCGACGCGCGACGACGCAGCTGAAGAAAACTCCACATTGGCAAGGGGTCTCGTCATATCCAGGGTGAGCACCGACGACACGGCGACGCCTGTCGCGTCCCGGGGGATGGTGTGTAACTCCAGCCCGTCGGGTCCGGCCACCGGCACCACCAGCACGTCGGCCTCGCTCGCGCCGGCCACGCTGGTGACCCGTCCGGTCAGCCCGTCGCCGCTGACGCCGACACCGGCAACCGCGTCGTCGGGCGTGGTGGACAGCGGCAGGACCAGCGCCGCGGTGAGCGAACCCGCCGCTAATCCCTTGACCGTCTCGGCGTCGCCGGCTTCCAGCAGCGCAACGGTGGCCAGCACCGCGCTGGACAGAAACGGCACCGGCGCGACGGCCCGGCCGATCTCCTCCATCACGACGGCTGCCTCACGGGCGCTTGCGCCCGCGCCGCCGAATTCCTCGGGCACCAGCAGGCCGGCCATGCCAAGATCGGCAGCCAGTGCGTGCCAGACATCGGAAAAGTCGTGCGGCGCAGGCCCGTAAGCGCCCATCACCGATTCCGGCGGGCACCTGTCGGCGAACAGGCGGCGCACGCTGTCGCGCAATGCCTCCTCGGTGTCGGAGTACAGCAGGTCGATCATCGAGCTGCTCCTTTATCTAAATCCTTGAATGCGATGTCTTTGTCGACTCGATGTTCCGGGGGCAGGCCGAGGATGCGCTCGGCGATGGTGTTGCGCAGGATCTCCGACGTGCCGCCCTCAATCGAGTTGCCCCGCGCACGCAGGTAGCGATACCCGGGCTCGCGTCCGGTGAAATCGACAGCTTCGGGTTGCCGCATCGTCCAATCGTCGTAGCGCAGGCCGGATTCCGGGTGCAGCTCGATCTCGAAGCCTGAAATCGCCTGGGCCAGACGGGCAAATGTCACCTTCATTCCGGCGCCTTCCGGTCCGGGCTGACCGGAGGTGAGCCGCTGGCGCAGTCGCAGCCCGGTCAGCCGGGCGACCTCCGCTTCTACCCACAGCCGCATCAGCTCGTCATGCATCGCCGGATTGCGCAGCCGCGGTTCGGCCCGCCAGGCTGCGGTGACCTTGCCGATCATCCCGGTTTCGCGCGTGATACCGGCCATCGAGCCGATGGCAACGCGTTCGTTGTTCAGCGTGGTTGTCGCGACCTTCCAGCCACCACCCTCGGGGCCGAGCCGGTTCGCGTCGGGCACCCGGACATCGGTCAGGAACACCTCGTTGAATTCGGCTTCACCGGTGATCTGGCGCAGCGGACGCACGTCGACCCCGCCGTCGGTCATGTCGCAGATGAAGTAGGTCAGGCCTTGATGCTTGGGAACGGTCGGGTCGGTCCGCGCGACCAGGATCGCCCGCTGGGCTTTCTGCGCGCTCGACGTCCAGACCTTCTGCCCATTGACGATCCAGTCGTCGCCGTCGCGCACCGCGCGGGTGGAAACCCCGGCCAGGTCGGATCCGGCACCCGGCTCACTGAACAACTGACAGTAGAAGTGCTCTCCGGTGAACAACGGCCGCAAGAACTTTCGTTGCTGCTCCGCGCTACCGAAGGCGGCAATGGTCGGCGCCGCCATGCCCATGCCGATGCCGTTGTGTGGTCCGCCTCCCGGCGGCGCGCCCGCCGCGGCCAGGTCGGTCTCGACCTGCGACTGAAAGCTTCGCGGCAGATCCAGCCCGCCGGAACCGCGTGGGAAGTGCACCCACGCCAGACCGGCGTCGAAACGCGCCGCCAGGAATTCCCGCGGGTCACTGCTTGCCGGATCGTGCTCGTCGAGCAGCGCCTGCACTCGCCCGCTCAGATCAAGTGCTATCGCTTGTTCGTCGATGCCCATCGGCGTCTCCCATCGATTCAGATACCCGCATCCTCCGCCACTTCACGCGCCTTGCATACCAGCGCGTCGATCCATCGCAGGGTCGGCGTGCCGGCAGCGGCCTTGTTCTGTGGCACGTCCATCGCGCGCCGCATCACACCTTCGGCGATGACGGCGATCTTCCACAGCCCCAACGCGTGCCAGTACTTTAGCGTCGCCGCGTCCCGCCCGGTCTGCGCCAGGTATACCCGCGCCATCTCGGCACGGTCCGGGAATCCTTCCAGCGCGGTGGCAGCGAAGCCGCCCGCGATGTCTTCCTCGCCCGGTTGGGGCCAGTACGCCAGCAGGCTGCCCATATCGGCCAACGGGTCGCCGAGGGTGGACAGCTCCCAGTCCAAGACGCCGACGACCTCACCGGTCATGTGCGAGGTGATGACGTTGCGCAGGTGAAAGTCGCCGTGCACCAACGTCAGCTCCTGCTGCTGCGGTGCGGCGGTGATCAGCCGGCGGGTCAAGTCGTCGAGGTCGGGCAGCTCCCGGGTTTTCGACTGCTCCCATTGCCCGGCCCAACGTTTGAGCTGACGCTGCGCGTACGGCTTGTGGCTGGCCAGGTCATCGAGGCCAGCCTTTTCGAGGTCGACCGCGTGAATCTTGGCCAGGGTGGTGGGCATCGAGAGGCCGATTTGCCTGCGGCGCTGCGGCGTCAACGATTCGGCGATCGGCATCCGGTCCACCACCAGGCCGTCGACGAACTCCATCAACAGCAGCGGGACGCCGGCGGCATCCCGACTCAGCCCGTACACCCGCGGCGTAGGCACGGGGGTGTCCTCCAGCGCCGACAGGATCCGCGCCTCGCGGGCGACGTCGTGCGCCGACGCCAACAGGTCTCCCAGCGGCGGACGGCGCAACACCCACTTTCGCTCTTGGGCGTCACACACCAGGTAGGTCAGGTTCGACTGCCCCAGCCCGATCCGCTCGAAGGTCAGCGGGGCAGTGAACGTGATCGCGAGCTGCTCGATCCATTCCGCGACTTCGGTCGGATCGATTCCGACAACGCCGGAGCTAGCCACCGAGTCCGGCCCCGGCGCGGAACATGAGCGCATTGCCGAGCCGCTGACCGCCGTCGAGCACCAGGGTCTCGCCGGTGATCCAGCTGGCCTCATCCGACACCAGGAACGCGACCGCAGCCGCCACGTCGGCCGGTTCACCGATCCGCCCCACCGCAGTGGATGCCGACAGAGCCTGCTCATGGTCCTTCCACAGCACCTCGGCAAGCCGGGTGCGAACCACGCCCGGGCAGATCGCGTTGACCCGAACCCGCGGTGAAAGTTCCAGCGCCAGTTGCTTGGTGACGGAGATCAGCGCGGCCTTCGTGGCGTTGTACATGCCCATGTTCGGCGACTGATGCATGCCGCCGATGGATGCGGTATTGAGCACGGCGCCGCCGTGCTCGGCCATCCAGGCCTTGACCGCCAGCGAGGTCCACAGCAGCGGCGCCCATAGGTTGACCTCAAAGGTTTTAGTGAACCGGCCGTGGTCTTGCTCGATCAACGGGCCGTATGCCGGGTTGGTGCCGGCGTTGTTCACCAGGATGTCGATGCTGCCGAACCGGTCAAGTGTCAGGTCGACGCAACGTTTGGCGGCATCTTCCTCGACCGCATGCGCGGCGACGCCCAGGGCCTTGTCACCGATCTGCGCCGCGGCCGCATCCGCGCTCTCCTGCTTGCGGGAGGTGACTACGACGTTCGCCCCCGCGTCCGCCAGTTGCTGCGCGATCGCCAACCCGATCCCGCGCGACGCCCCGGTGATGATCGCGGTGCGGCCGGTCAGGTCCAATGACATGTCAGCTCACTTTGGCGATCTGGACCGCGGCGGGTTGGTCTCGGTACTTGCGCAGTTCCTGACGGGCGATGGCACGCTTGTGCACCTCGTCCGGGCCGTCGGCGAGGCGCAGCGTGCGCAGGTGCGCCCACGCCAGGGCAAGCGGGAAGTCGTCGGTCACCCCGCCGCCGCCGTGCACCTGAATCGCTCGGTCGACGATCGTCAGCGCGACCTTCGGAGCCGCCACCTTGATCGCCGCGATCTCCGTTTGCGCTGCCTTGTTGCCGACCGTGTCCATCAGGTATGCGGCCTTGAGCGTGAGCAGCCGGATCATCTCGATGTCGATGCGTGCCTCGGCGATCCAGTCCTGGATGTTGGCGTTCTCGCTGATCGGTTTGCCGAAGGTGACGCGGGACTGCGCCCGCTTGCACATCAATTCCAGTGCCCGCTCGGCCATGCCGATTGCACGCATGCAGTGGTGGATGCGGCCGGGCCCGAGGCGTGCCTGGCTGATCGCGAAGCCCTCGCCTTCGCCCTTGAGCACGTCTTTGAGTGGCACCCGCACGTCCTTGAAGTCAATTTCGGCGTGGCCCTCGCGGTCCTGATACCCGAATACCGGTAACCCGCGCATCACCGTGACACCGGGGGCGTCGATAGGAACGACCATCATCGACTGCTGCCGGTGCGGGGCGGCCGTCGGGTCCGTCTTGCCCATCACGATCATGACCTTGCAGTTCTTGTGTAAAGCGTTGGAGGCGAACCATTTTCGTCCGTTGAGGACGTACTCGTCGCCATCGCGCGTCATCGACAGCTGGACATTGGTGGCGTCCGAGCTGGCGACCTGCGGTTCGGTCATCGCGAACGCGGAGGCCATGGTGCCGTCCAGCAGCGGCTTGAGGTATTTCTCCTTGTGCTCGTCGGTGCCGAACAGCGTCAGCACCTCCATGTTGCCGGTGTCCGGCGCGTTGCAGTTGCACGCCTCGGAGGCGAGGTGGCTGCGGCCCATGATCTCGGCGAGCGGTGCGTACTCGAGATTGGTGAGCCCGGGCCCCCACTCGGGGTGCGGGTGGAACAGGTTCCAGAGTCCCCGTCGACGCGCCTCCGCCTTGAGCTCCTCCAAGATCGGCGGCTGGAAGTGCGGATCGCCGGATTCACGCATCTGCCGGTCGTAAACGGGCTCGGCGGGATAGATGTGCGACTCCATGAACTCCAGCAGATCCGCCTGGTATTTCTTGGTGCGATCAGACATTTCGAACACGGACATACGAACTCCTCACGGTATTCGGCGAAATCGGCCGGTCTAGGAAGAACCCGCCGAATCTGAGTCGAGCAGGCTGCGTTGGTAACGGCGCATGCCGCTCAACCAACGGTCATAATCGGCCGCCTTCTGGCGGTACATGTCCAGCACGCTCGGATGCGGAAGGATCAGGAATCGCTCCTCATCGATTGCCTCAAGGACGATGTCGGCGACCGCGGCCGGCTCCAGCACATCACCCGCCGCGGTGACTGCCCGGGTGGCGAGGGTGCCCAGCACGCCGCCGGTCTCCTCGCCGGAATACAGCAGCTTGGTGTTCACCCCCATCGGGCACAGACAGCTCACCCGTACTCCCTGGTCGCCGTAGGTGATGTTCAGCCACTCCGCGAAGCCGACCGCCGCGTGTTTGGTGACCGCGTAGGTGGCGGAGCCGAGCTGGGTGAGCAATCCGGCCGCCGAGGCGGTGCTCACGAAGTAACCCTCGCCGCGCTCAACCCAAGTGGGCACCAGCAGTTGTGCGGCGCGGGTGTGAGCGCGCAGGTTGACGTCGATGGATTGGTCCCATTCGCGCTCGCTGATGTCGAGTCCCGCGACGCCGGTGATGCCCGCGTTCGCGAAATAGAGGTCCACCGGGCCGAATTCGCTGTCCGCGAGATCGATCAGCCGTTGGATCTGGGCGGTGTCGGATACGTTGCCGCCGGCGCTGACGGCCGTGCCGGGCCGGTCGGCGTTGACACTTTCCGCCACTGCCCGCGCGGCGCCCGCATCCAGGTCGGCGACGACTACCCGGGCACCCTGCTGAGCCAGTTTCGCGGCCAGCGCGCCGCCGATGCCGCCCCCGCCGCCGGTGACGACAGCGACTTTTTCGGCAACCTTCACAACAGCGTCCTCATCGTCGGGGGCAAGGAATACGGCCGAAACGAACTTCCGTCCGATCGATCGGACTGTAGTTGAATTTGGAGCCAAATTCAACTTCGTCTCGATGATGCTGGGGACTCAACGGTGGCCGGGAAACCGGAGCGCGTTGGCCCAGAGCCGGGTCAGGGTGGACACCATCACCTCGAACTCGGGCGGCTCGCCGTAGCCGTCCTCGCTCTCGCCCAGTGTGAACACGCTGTACGCGAGCCGGCTGACCATGCCCGACAACGCGCTCGAGGCGAGCAACGGATCGATGTCGGAGTCGGCGATCCCACGCGCCTGCAGGTCGGCGATCCCGCGGGCGTTGCGCTGGATGAACGCTTCTGCACGGCGCCGGCGGAACTTGCGGAACTCGGGATCCACCTGCGCGACCTGCTCGAGCAGTCCCATCAGCTTGGCATTGCGTCGATATGCCTCGAGATATGCCCGATTACTGGCCTCGAGCACCGCGTACGGATCATCATCGTCAGCCACCCGGCCCATGCCCGGGTGCATCATGTCCCGCTGCGCCTCGTCGAGCACCGCGGCAAAGATCTCCGCCTTGTTGGCGAAGTAGGTGTAGAAGGACCCGGTCGCGCACTTGGCCACCTTGGTGATGTCCGTGAGCTTGCAGTCGACGTAGCCGTCCCGCTCGAACACTTTCCGCGCGGCGGCGATCAACGCGGCCCGGGTGCGGGCTCCGCGCACCGTCGCAGGTCGTTGCCGCGATGGCGCCGCGGGCTCCATCGACAGCACATTCTCGTGCGCATCGAACGCAGTCGCATCCATTCGTCCAGACTACTTGAATCTGGCCTCAGATTCGAAAATGAGGATCGCGTTCAGTCGCGCAACAGCAGCCGAGTGATCCACGCCCGCGAGTCCGCCGGGTCGATCACGTCGTCGAGCTCGAAGGTGGTGGCCGATGTCAGCGCCTTGCCGTGCTGGTAGGCCGCTTCAACCAACTTGTCGAACAGGTTCTGGCGTTCGATCGGGTCGATGACCGCGGCCAGCTCCTTGCTGAATCCCAGCCGCACAGCACCCTCGAGGCCCATCCCGCCGATCTCCCCCATCGGCCAGGCGACCGTGAACTCCGGGGCGTGGAAGGAGCCGCCGGCCATGCCCATTGCTCCCAGCCCGTAACCCTTGCGCAGGATGATCATCCCGAACGGCACCGTCAGTCGAGCGCCGACAACGAACAGCCGGCTCATCCGGCGGACCGCGCCATCGACTTCGGCGTCTGGGCCGACCATGAAGCCGGGCGTGTCACACAACGAAATGATCGGCAGCCCGAATGATTGGCAAAGCATGAGAAAGTCGGCGATTTTATCGGCGGCCTCGGCGTCGATGGCCCCGCCGAGATGATGACTGCTGTTGGCCAGCAAGCCGAATGCCGCACCTTCGACGCGGACCAGCGCGGTGACCACTCCGACTCCATAGTCGGCCCGCAATTCCAGGACCGATCCGACGTCGGCGATCGACTCGATCGCGTGGTGCACGTCGTAGGCTCGTAACCGGTTCTCCGGCACGACATGTCGAGCGTGTCGCGGGTCCGGGGCCTCCCAGTCGTCGAGCTTACCCAGGAAATACGACAGGTACTGCTTGGCGAGCGACACCGCGTGCGCTTCGTCACGCGCAACCAGGCCGACCACTCCATTGCGCCGCTGGATATCGATAGGCCCGATGTCCTCCGGCCGGTACGCGCCGAGTCCGCCGCCCTCGATCATGGCCGGACCGCCCATACCGATGTTGGCGTCGGGGGTCGCGATGATCACGTCGCACGTCCCGGCCAGGGCGGCATTACCGGCGAAGCACCGCCCGGAGACGATAGACACCAACGGGACTCGGCCGCTCAGCGCGCCGAGCGCGCGGAAGGTCGGCACATCGAGACCGGCCACATTGGCGACGTCGGTGTCGCCGGGCCGGCCACCGCCGCCTTCGGCGAACAGCACCACCGGCAGCTTTCTGCGGGCGGCCAGGTCGAAGACCCGATCGGTTTTGGCGTGGTTGCGCATGCCCTGGGTGCCCGCGAGCACGGTGTAGTCGTAGGACAGCACGACCGCCTCGGCTCCGCCGATCGTCGCGACCCCGGCGACCAAGCCGTCGGCGGGAGTGTTGGCGATCAGGTCTTGCTCGGAGCGCCTGCTGCGCTGCGCCGCCAGCGTCAGCGCACCGTACTCGACGAAGCTTCCCGGATCCACCAGATCGGCGATGTTCTCCCTGGCGGTGCGTCGATCCTGCTTGTGCCGCTTAGCAATTGCCGCGACTCGCCCCTCGTCGAGAGTGAGCTGGTGACGACGACGGACCTCGTCGAGGTCCTCACGAGCGCGGTCCAGATCGACGTCGGCAAGGCCCTCGACCTGCGCGCCCGCGCCGGTGCGGGTGAAGACCACCAACGGGTCTCCGGTTCCGACGACCTGCCCAGGCGCCACCAGAGTCCGGACCGTGCATACCGCGTCCGGCGCGATCAGCACGTGCTGCATCTTCATCGCCTCGAGCACGACCAGCTGCGCGCCCGCCGCGAACTCGGCGCCTTCCGGCGCCACCTCGACCACGGTGCCGGCCAGTTGTGCGCGCAGCACCTCCTCACCCGGATACAGTTCGAGCGGCGCCACTCGGGTCTCGTGCCGAGACTGTGCGACACCGACCAGGGCGGTGAGGTTCTCGTCGACGAAGCTCGTTGTCAACCAGCCTGATTGCAGTCGGCTGTCGGACAGCATCGCGCGCAGTAGATCGATGTTGGTGCGGATGCCCTCGATACGGAAGTCCGCCAACGCTACGCCTGCCTTGCGTAGTGCCGCTGGGAAGGACGAGCCGCGTACGTGAGCGATCACCTTGGCCAGCAACGAGTCATACCGCGGGCTCGGTGTCAGTCCGGGGCAGCCGTAGGTGTCGACGCGCACGCCGGGTCCGGTCGGCGGCGAGAACACCGTCAGGGTGCCCGCCGTGGGTATCACCGACCCATCGGGTGCAAGAGTCTCCATGTTGACCCTGGTCTGGATCGCAATGCCCTGTGCTGCAGCCGGATCGCCGATGACGTCGTTGCCGTCCGCGCTGATTCCGCTAGAGAGTCCCAACTCGTCAAAAGCGGCACCGCCGGCGATCGCGAGCTGTAGCGACACCAGGTCCAGCCCGGTGGTTTCCTCGGTGATGGTGTGTTCGACCTGGATTCGTGGGTTGACTTCGAGGAACACGAATTGCTCACCGGCAACCAGGAATTCAACGGTAGCCAGGCCGCGGTAGTCGCTCTGCGAGCATAGCCTGGCCGCGGCCGCGTGCAGCTCGCGGCGCAGGGTATCGGAAACACCTTGTGCCGGTGCGATCTCGATGACTTTCTGATAGCGCCGCTGAATGCTGCAGTCCCGGTCGCCGAGCGCCAGCGCTCGCGTTGCCTGACCGGCGGGCGCGGCGACGATCTGCACCTCGATGTGCCGCGCGTTGGCCAGATGCGCCTCGGCGAACACCGCCGGGTCGCCGAAACCGAGTTGGGCTTCGGCGGCGCACTGCCGGTAGGCGTCGTCAATTTGGTCCGCGCTGTGGACTATTCGCATCCCGCGGCCGCCGCCCCCGGCGAGCGCTTTGATCACGATCGCGCCGGCTTGGGCCGCAGCGAACGCACAAATATCCTCGACGGTGCTGGGTCCCTCGGTGGCCCGCAGTACCGGCACGTCGGCCGCTGCCGCGGCGCGACGGGCCGACGACTTGTTACCGAACCTTTCCAGCGCGGCGGCGTCCGGCCCGACGAACGTATACCCCGCCGTCGCGCAAGCACGCGCGAATTCCGGCTGTTCGCTGAGAAACCCGTAGCCGGGATGGATCAGCTCGGCGCCGGACTTCTTGGCTGCCGCGAGGATCGCGGCGTGGTCCAGATAGGCGGCCGGACCGGCGCCGGGCAGACCGATCGCCTCGTCGGCTGCGTGCACATGTGGGGTGTCGGCGTCGTCCTCGGCATAGACGGCGACCGTACCGAGTCCCAATTCGGTTGCGGTTCTGATGATTCGGAGCGCGATCTCACCACGATTGGCGATCAGCAGGCGCATCACATCCGGTCCTTCGTCGGGTTGACCATATCGCATCCGGATCACATCATCCGCTACTGCTGCTCAGCAAACTTCCGTCAAACACAGCAAACGCTGCGCACCTGACCAGTAGTGTCATGGCCAGCGGCGATGTAAAGGAGAGAGCCATGAAGCAATACCTCGTCGCGGGTCTGGCCGCCGCACTGATCACCGGAGGGCTGGTTGGCTCAGCGCCCCCGGCCAGCGCCGGCTGCCTGTACGGAGGATGGATGGCCGCCAGCAGGTGCGACGGACCCGTCCAGCCTGACGGCACCTGGCAACGTTGCGTGGTATTCAACTCGACGTATGGCGCCCCGCCCGGCACCACAAACAATTACGGCGTGCTCGACCACCGCTCCGATGTGATGGGCCCTGACCTGCATCCTTGGGGTGCCGCCTTCAATGACCCTCCGACGCACATCGACGACTGAGCCGGCAACCCTTCGTGGAAGGAGAGAACCATAAAGCGATACATCGTGACAGCACTGGCTGGCATGGTGACGGGAGGCGGGCTGATCACCGCGGCACCCCCGGCAAGCGCAGGATGCATAAACCCGGACTGGGCGGGGCACCCACTTGCACAGATGTGCGACGACCCCGTCACCTCTGACGGCATGTGGCAACGCTGCGTGACGTATTACCCGAACGGGGTTCGCAATCTCGGCGAGACCGA
This sequence comes from Mycobacterium sp., assembly GCF_052143115.1. Taxonomy (GTDB): domain Bacteria; phylum Actinomycetota; class Actinomycetes; order Mycobacteriales; family Mycobacteriaceae; genus Mycobacterium. The sequence continues at coordinate 21,574 of NZ_JBKQTQ010000181.1, read as the reverse complement.
CTGCTACCTGATGAGCGACGGCAATCCACCTGCCGGTGACCCCGTCTTGGGCACGCCCCCAACGCACATCGACCCGTAGAAGACCTACTCATTCCACGAGCTGAGCCGGCATCCTCATTCCACGAGCTGAGCCGGCATCGCTGCACTAACCAACTCTGGGCGCGCCGCCCCGGAGCCGGACGCGCACCGGGTCCGTAATGGCCACGCAAGCTGACGCAGGTAACCAGCCGGCTCGGTGTCGTCAATACCGTACTGCGCCGGCCAGCGGTCCGCGGGAAGGTACAGGGTCCCGAACAAGGCGTCCAGGACTGGGAACTCGCCAGCGAAGTTGGTGTTGTAGGCCTGCGGCTCGCGGGCGTGATGCCAGTGGTGGAACTGCGGGGTGGCGATCACCCAGCGCAGTGGGCCCAACCTGATCCGCACGTTGGCGTGGATGAAAATGGCCTGCACCGTGAGCAGGACGATGAACGCACCCAGGCTGACTCGGCCGAAGCCCAGCGCGTACAACGGCAGGACCGCAACGGATCGACCAAAGATCTCGTCAATGGGATGCAGGTGATTGGCGGCGAGCCAGTCCATCTCGCGCACACTGTGATGCACCCGGTGGAATCGCCACAGCAGCGGCACCTCGTGAGCGGCACGGTGTCCGGCGTACCCGCCGACCATGGCGATCGCCAATCCCGCTGAGATCTGCACCCAGCCCGGACTCGCGCCGACAGCCGTGCGCAGCGGCCCTGGGACGAATACCCGCAACGCGCCACCGACCACGACCACCGAGACGACCAAGCCAAGCTTCAACGCGGCACCGTTGACCAGATAGTGCACCAGATCGGTGCGCCACCCTGGGCGCAGCACCCGACGCGGATGCAGCGCGCACAGCCGCTCGAGCGGAATGAAGATGACCGCCAAAACGACCAGCCCGAATACGATGCCGCTGCGCACGCTCAGCGCGGCCAGCACCACCAACGTCGTGAGCACCGCCAGCACCGCACCGCTGATCCCGATCTGTGCGGTCGAACCAGTCGATGCCACATACACGGTCTGCGGCGAAGGCTCCGCACTGACCGAACCGGTCTTAAGCGAACCGGTCTTGGCCAACCGACCCCAACCGGCCAGCACCGAGCACCCCACAACGATCCCGAATCCACCAACAGCTGGGTTCTGGGTGGCCACCGCGATCGCAACCATAACGATCCCCGACTGCACGGCCAGCCCGGCCACGTTGAGTGATCTGCGCCCGGCGAGTAGCCGGTAACCCTGCCATCCGACCGGCAGCATCGTCACCAACAGCAACAGCGTCGCCAGCCCCATGCCGCGATCAGGAAGCGAGTGCGCCAGACGCGCGGTGACGACCACGGCGCCCAGGAGTCCAGCCATCTCGACTGCGTGCAACACCAGCAGCGCTGCCATCACACGGCGTCCGGAGTGCATGACATTCAGCATGCTCACTCCATCAGCGTCGCCGCAAGCGTTTCTCCCGCGTTTCGACCGGTGAGACCGCCAGCGCGGGCTGCCTGCACCACCTCCAGGCGGTCAGGACGCGCCCGCCACGCCGGCGTCGCTGCGGGCTTCGATGGCCTTGACGCTGTGGGCGAAGGCCTTTCCCAACGAGCGCTTGCCGATGGTTCCCAGCACGCCAGACAGCACCCGTCCCTTGAGGTTCTTTCCCTCGCGGACGATGACGACGTCTACATCAGTTGTTCCGTTGGGCTGCCTACGCAATGTGTAGGTGTAGCCCGACGCGCCGCCAAACATATTGGACTCGGTGGTCGTGACCTTCACGTGGTTGCGATCCGACCAGTCGTAATGCAGACGTTCCCAGATGCCGCCCGAGCCCTCGGTGACGTCCGCGTCATGAGGTCCCCAGTGATGAACCTTGAGGTACGAATCAGCGCTGTTTGGAAAGACCTTCGCGCGGCCCGGTCCGAAATCGGTGAGCCCGGCGATGAACTGCTCGGGAGTGGAGGTGGTCGCCTCATGGAAGTGGATCGTGGACATTGCGTCCTCCTTGCTTGGGTGAGTTGATCCTTTACGACCACCATGAGCGCACCGCACGCATTGCGAATTCCGCGAGACGGGTTGGCAAGGGGTCCCAATTAATCGTGGTATTGACAGGGACAGCCTTAGCATCGGGTGGTGGCGGTGAGGACCAACCCGCTGGGTGATTACCTGCGTGCGCGACGCGAGCAGGTTCGTCCCGCAGACGTCGGGTTAGATGCTGGCGCGCGGCGGCGTGTTCCGGGTTTACGCCGCGAGGAGCTGGCAACCCTGGCCGGCATCAGCTCCGCGTACTATTTGCGACTCGAGCAGGGCCGGGACACGCACCCGTCCGCACAAGTTGTGGACGCCCTCGCGCGCGCTCTGCAACTCGACCGCCAGGCGACGGAGTACTTGTACCAGCTGGCGACTGCGACCGACGGCCGCCGGCCTCAGCCAGCCGCAGAAACAGCTGCGAATGGGCTGGATCAACTGATCGATCAGTTTTCAATGCCGGCGATTGTGGCCAGCAGATGCCAGGACGTGCTGGCCGCAAATCCCTGCGCCCGCGCGCTGTCACCCGGCTTCACACCCGGACAAAACTTTCTGCGCTGGCGCCTTCTCGAACCCGCCGCCCGCGAGCTCTATGTCAATTGGGACGAGGCGACCGAAATCGCGGTGAGCGGGTTACGCGAGGTCGCCGGTAGCGACATGGACGATCCGCGGTTGCGTGAGTTGATCGACGAGCTGGCAGCTGCAAGCCAGCGCTTTCGCGAGCTGTGGGCACGCGCGGATGTCGGTTACCGCAAGGGCATCATCCACATGCGTCACCCGCTAGTTGGCGATCTTCATCTCCACCGGAACCGGCTCGTCGTACCGCACTCGGGTGGGCAGCACCTGCTGATTTATTACGCCGAGCCTGGCAGCGAGTCAGCCAAGGCGTTAGAGGCGCTTCGATCACGTCCCGACCGAGGCGAGTGATACGGCGAGGGTGTCAACGTCACTGCATCAAATGCGCGGCAACCGTCGCACCGAGGTTCCAACACGCCTCGACATCGGCCTTGTCGGGCTTGCCCGCAACGACAACCGTCTCTGCGGCCTGCACCCAGCCCAGCCCGGTGGTGATGGCGGCTAGGCCGCGCTCGGCTCCCTCGGTTCCCTCGTTGCCGTGCAGCCAGACACCGAACGGTCGGCCCTGGGTGGTGTCCAGAATCTGGTAGTAGGCGCAGTCGAACGCGTGCTTCAGAGCGCCCGAAATGTAGCCCAGGTTCGCCGGGCTGCCCAGCAGGTAACCGTCGGCTTCCAGCATCTCGACCGGCGAGACCGTCAGCGCCGGTCGGCGCACGACCTCTACGCCCTCGATCTCGGGATCGGTCGCGCCAGCCAGCACTGCCTCGAACAGCTCCTGGCAATGCGGCGACGGGGTGTGGTGAATTACCAACAGCGTCTTGCTCATTCGCGCCCTTGCAGTTCGACGGCTTTCCTCATGGCTTCCCGCGCGCGACCGCGATCTCCCGCGTAGTCGTAGGCGCGCGCCAGCCGATACCAGCGCCGCCAGTCGTCCGGATCATTGTCCAGTTCAGCACGGACCGTGTCGAACAGGGCGTCGGCCGCGTCGCGCTCGATGCGACCGGACGGCCGCCGGGGCAGCGCGCTGACGTCGAGCTCCATCCCGTCTTCGACGACGAGTCGGGCCAGCTTCTGGTGGGTGAAGCCGGCGCGCAACGTGGCGATCATCGCCCATAGGCCGATGGCGGGCAGTATCAACAGCGCCACACCCAAGACGACGGCGACGGCCCGCCCGGAGCTGATCATCAGCACGGCAGTCCGGCCGAGCAACACCAGGTACACCAGCAGCGCCGCGCACATGAACGCGATCGTCAGCTGGATGCGCGGACTGCGCGACGTCCCGGTCATTGCAGGTTGAGCAGAGATTCAATCCCAACCGTCAGGCCCGGCTGTTCGGCGACCCGACGGACCGCCAACAGCACCCCGGGCACGAACGACGTGCGGTCCATGCTGTCGTGCCGGATGGTCAGGGTCTCTCCCGCGGTGCCGAACAAGACTTCCTGGTGGGCCACCAGCCCGGCCAATCGCACCGAGTGCACCGGGACGCCGTCGACGTCGGCGCCGCGGGCGCCGGGCAAGCTCGCCGTGGTGGCATCCGGGTTGGGCGGCAACTCTTTTCGTGCCTCGGCGATCAGCGCGGCCGTTCGGGCGGCCGTTCCCGAGGGTGCGTCGGCTTTGTGCGGGTGATGCAGTTCGATGACTTCGACCGATTCGTAGAAGGGTGCCGCCTGGCGGGCGAAGTGCATGGATAACACCGCGCCAATGGCGAAATTGGGCGCAATGAGCGCCGATACGTCGGGTTTAGCGGCCAGCCATGCCCGCACCTGTTGCAGTCGTTCGTCGGTGAAGCCGGTGGTTCCGACAACAGCGTGAATCCCGTTGTCGATCAAGAACTTCAGGTTGTCCATCACGACATCGGGGTGGGTGAAGTCGATGACGACCTCGGTTTTGTTGTCGGTCAGCAGGCTCAGCGGATCACCGGCGTCGACCTCTGCGGACAGGGTCAGATCCTCGGCGGCCTGCACCGCCTGGACCATGGTCGCGCCGACTTTGCCCTTCGATCCCAGCACCGCTACCCGCATGGTTTCACCCTAGACGGGGCTGCCGTGGTGTCAGTTATCCACAGTTCGGCGGTTATCCACAGTTGGGGATTCGGCGGCGGCCAACGTCCATGGACGTAGGTAATGTTTCGAACATGGGTTCGACTTGCATCGCCGCGCCGCCTGAGCTGGCTGCTGCCTTCGATGCGCTCGACGCGGCCGCGGCGGCGATCGGCGAGTTAGACTTCGACATCTACGCGCCTGAGGTTCGGTTGCAAGCACTGCAGCGGCTTGAAACCGCGCGACGTCGGCAGGCGGTGCTCAGCCACGATCTCATCGCCGGCTTGACGAAGGAGGATCCGGCCGACGTCGGCGGCCCGGTCCACAAGGTGATCGCGGACTGGTTGCGAATCAGCTGCGCAGAAGCACGCCGTCGGATGCGCGATGCCGAACAGCTCACCCCGCGGATGACGATTACCGGCGAAACGCTGTCGCCGGAGTTGCCAGCGACTGCCCAGGCATGGCGGGCCGGGATGCTCGATCAGCAGCACCTGCGGGTGATCCAGACGTTCGTGCGTGACCTGCCGGCGGACACCCCTGTCGACACAGTTGAGTGCACGGAGCGCTTCCTGGCCGAGCAGTCAGCCCAGCTGCGGCCAGACCAGCTGGAGAAGGTGGCGAACCGGTGTGCCGTGCTGATCAATCCCGATGGGAAGTTCTCGGACGTCGACCGCGCGCGTCATCGCGGCTTTACCTGGTCGGCAGAGCGGCCCGACGGAATGAGCCTCGGCAAGCTCGTCGCTTCTCCGGAGCTGCGGGCCAACCTCGACGCCTGGCTGGCCCGGTTCGCCGCCCCGGGCATGTGCAATCCCGAAGATGAAAGCCCATGCGTCGTAAGCGAACCCGACCAGGATGTCGTCAGTAAGGATGTGCGCAGTCATGCTCAGCGTCAACACGATGCACTCAACGCGTTGGTGCGCGGCCAGCTGGGCGACCCGAAACTCGGAATGCACAACGGATTACCGGTAACTGTCATCGTGTCGACCACGCTGCAGGAACTCGCCGCAGGCGCCGGACAGGCGGTGACGGGTTGCGGGACACTGCTGCCCATGCGCGACCTGATCCGCATGGCCGGCCACGCCTACCATTACCTGGCGGTGTTCGACGAACACCAAAGCCGCCCCTTGTATTTAGGACGCACCCGACGCATCGCGTCCGCGGATCAGCGTGTGGTGCTCTACGCCAAGGACCGCGGGTGTACGGCCCCCGGCTGCGACGTGCCGGGATACTGGACCGAAGTCCACCATGTCGAGGATTGGGCCCGCGGCGGCCTGACCGATATCGATAACCTGACTCTCGCCTGCAAACCCGATCACACGTTAGCTGATAAAGGCTGGCGGACAATGAAGCTCGCCAACGGTCAAACCCAGTGGATTCCACCTCCGCACCTCGACCACGGCCAGGCCCGGACCAACGACTATCACCATCCCGAACGCTTCTTCGGCGACGAGCTGGCGGGCGCCTGACCGCTGTCGGCGATCAGGCGTCGATCACCACACGGCCGCCAGTGGCGCGTGAGACGCAGACCAGCATCTCGCCGTCGGCCTCTGCGGTGCGACCGCGGCGATTAATCTGCCCGCTGAGAACGTTGACCTTGCATGTCCCGCAAAACCCTGGCCGGCAGGAATATGCCGTCGTCGGATCATTGTCGAGCATGACATCGAGCGCCGACCGATTGGCAGGAACGTCGAGCACCCGCCGGGATCGCGCAAGTTCCAGCTGGAACGGCACACCGTCGACAACGGGAGGCGTGCTGAACCGCTCGTAATGCAGTGGCGCATTGGCGTACTCGTCGCGGGCGATGCGCACCGATTCCAGCATTCCGGTCGGCCCGCAGACGTACACCGCAGTCGTCGGCCCGGCGCCGAGGAGCAAATCGTCGGCACTGGCGAATCGACCACGCTCGTCGTCGGCCCACACGGTGACCCGGTCGGGAGCCACCGACACCACCTCGTCGAGCAGCGGCATGTATTCGCGACTGCTACCCGCATAGACTGCGCGCCAATTGATCGCGCGCATTGCAGCCGCGCGTATCATCGGCAGGATGGGGGTCACCCCGATTCCGCCGATCACGAATAGCACATCACGCTCGCCGGCACCGAGATAGAACGCGTTGCGCGGACCCTCGAACACCAGCGAGTCGCCGACGTCGAATGCGTCATGCATCTCGATCGAACCGCCGCCGCCGTCAGCGATCCGGCGTACCGCGATGCGGTAGTCGATCCGCCGCCCGGGCGGACCGCACAGCGAGTACTGGCGACGACGGCCGGAAGGCAGCTGCACGTCGATATGCCCACCGGGCGTCCACGACGGGAGCACTCCCCCGCCGGCGTCGGCCAGGGTCAACGCGACCACGTCCGGGGTGAGGAGCTCGCGCTTGGTTACGACGGCGGTATGCGTCCGGCCGACCGGCACGACCCGCGACGGTTTCCATCGCGTCGCCGAGGCGAACCCGCCGAGCACCACGCCCACACCCCACAACGCCGTGCAGAAACGGTCCCGCTTACGGGGACCGTAGATGTCGGCGGACCTGCTAGCCCAGATACTTTGCGGCACGGCCAATGTCAATTCTTATTACTGCCGGATGTCGTAGCGCGCCAACAGCCGGACCAACGACGGACTGATGCGGCGCATCGCATAACCAACCCTCGATTCGGCCGCGATCGGCAGCACCGGTGGGCCCGTCTTGACGGCCTTGACGATCGCCTTAGCGGTGGCTTCCGGCGTGTAGTTGCGACGCCGGTACGCGGCGTCGGCCTTCCGCCGGGCACGTTGCTGCTCGTCGACCGTCATCCCGGCGTAGACGGTGCTTTTGGCGATATTCGTGTTGACGAACCCCGGGCACACCGCCGTGACGGTGATGCCTTCGTCGGCCAGGTCGGCGCGCAGTGATTCGCTGAACGCCAGCACCGCGGCCTTGGTCGTGCCGTAGGCGATCATCGACTTCGACGGGAGAAACGCCGCGGCCGACGACACGTTGATGATGGTGCCGCCTTGGCCGCGGTCGACCATCTGCGTGCCGAACGCCCGGCTACCGTTGAGCACGCCGCGCAGATTCACCGCCAAGATGTTGTCCCAATGCGCCGGCGTCGTCTCCAGGAACCGACCCGCCATCCCGATGCCTGCGTTGTTCACCAGGATGTCCACCACGCCGTGCTCGTCGTTGACTTGTGCGGCAAGCTTGTTCATCGCTGTTTCGTCGCCGACGTCGGCCTGGTAGACCGCGGCATCGCCACCGGCGTCTCGGACAGCCGCCGCAGTCTCCTCCGCCGCGGCGAGATCGCGGTCGACGATCATGACGGCGCGGGCACCTTTCCGGGCCAGTTCGAGCGCAGTGGCCCGACCTATCCCGGCACCCGCCCCGGTGACCAATGCGAGCTTGCCACGGACGTCACGCCGCCCGGTGCCCACGACGGACGCGCTCGGCGACGCCGCGCCGCTGACGACTCGGTCGATCCATTCGCTGGTCAGCCTGGCGATGACGTCCGGACGCGAGGTCACCACCCAATGGCCGCCTTCGATCGGAATGACCCTGCTGCCCAACGGGATTGATCCGGTGAACCGCTGCAGCGCGGGCGTGACGAAGATGTCCTTGCGCGGCACCAGCACCTGGACCGGAACTTTGGTCGCAGGCAGCTGAGCGCCGGGGGCAAGAAATGGCGCGGGCATGTTGGCCCGGTACAGGTTGAGGCCATTGACGTAGTCGCCCGTTGACCGGACCGGCGCACGAGATTCGGTCCGGGTGCTCGAGTTGCCGATACGCCCAAAGGCGTCAATGACTTTCACTCCTAATCCGGACCGGATCATCAACTCCGGCAGACCGGGGCTCAGAAAGAACCAGATGTAACCCGACGCCAAGAACTGCCTAACCACGTCAAAGACGCCGCGCGGAGTGCGCGGTGACCGCAAGAACTTGCCCGCATAATTCAAGTGCGGTCCCGAGATCGACGTGAACGATGCGATTTTGCTCATCACCGCGTCGTCGGTGACCGCGGCCCAGCCCTGAATGGAACCCCAATCGTGGGCCAGCAAGTGCACCTGATCGACACCCAGGCTGTCGATCACCGCACCGACATCAGAGATCAGTTGGGGGAAGCGGTAGCCGGACCGGCCGGGCGGGCGGGCGGATTCGCCCGCTCCACGAACGTCATACGCCGCGAAGTTGTACCGGCCGTTGTGGTGGCCACCTAGGTGCGCGGCCACCCCGTCCCACAGGTGATGGTTATCGGGGTAGCCGTGAATCGCGAGAACGGTCGGACGCTGCCGGTCGATTTCGGTATAGGCGTGCACGGCCAGCGTGACGCCGTCGGAGGCGGTCACGGTGGTACGGGTCGGCGGCGCCGAAATGGTGGTCATCGATTCCTCTTGGCTCAGTGGGAGGCGCGGGCGGCGGGCGAAATGGCAAGGTAGTCAACCGCCCGCTCGACCCCGCCCAGCTGTGACGGATGGAAATTCGGCTTGTAGTAGGCGGCGATAACCCGTATGAACCGCAGCGGCCCAGGCATCAGACCACGTCGCGCGGCCTTGAAGTAATCTCGCCACCGCGCTTTGGCTCCGGGCGTTCGCTGCGGGTCCACCGAATACATGAATCGCACCCCACGCATCCACATCAGCAGCATCATCGGCATGACCACCAGCTGGGTCCGCACCTGCCGCCAGTACCCGGCCCGCAGATGCTTCATCACGTCGAAGGCGACGGCCTTGTGCTCGACTTCCTCCGCACCATGCCAGCGCAGCATGTCCAGCATCACCGGGTCGGTGCCGACCGCGTCAAGCTGCGGAGTGTCCAGAATCCATTCGCCCAGGATCGCGGTGTAATGCTCGATTGCCGCCACGGTCGCCACCTGCTCGAGCAACCAGCTGTGCCGTCGTCGCAGACTCCACCGGGGCCGGTCGCCCATCAGCTTTCCGAACAACCAGGCGATCTGGTCGGTGAACGGCGTCACGTCGACATTGTTGGCGGCGAAGTAGTCCAGCACACCAGAATGCGCTTGAGAATGCATCGCCTCCTGGCCGATGAATCCCTGCACGTCAAGCCGCAGTTGGTCGTCCTTGATCAGCGGCAAGGTCTTTTTGAATACGTCGACGAAGAACTCTTCGCCGGCGGGCAGCAGCAGGTGCAGGACATTCAGCATATGGGTGGTGAACGGCTCACCCGGCACATAGTGGAACGGCAGCTTCGCCCAGTCGAAGTCGACGTCCCGCGCCTCGAGGACCAGTCGTTCGTGGTCGTCCCGCGCCCCCCGACGTGACAGATGCGGACCGACGGCGTGGTCGTTGACCGTGAACATCGTGCATCCCTGCCTTCAGCTCAGGTTTACAAAGTCGAGCCTAATGTCTAAGGCCCGTTCGCACAGCAGCGTACCCGGTACCCCCGGTATCGGGAAATATTCAGATGGGCGCGGCCCCGCGCAGGTGCTCGAAGATCAGCGACGTCTGGGTGCCGGCCACGTCGGCGTCGGCGTTGAGGTTTTCCACGACGAATGAGCGCAGGTCCTCGGTGTCGCGAGCGGCGACGTGCAAGATGAAATCGTCGGCACCGGCCAGGAAGTAGACATCCATCACCTGGGGCCTGCGACGAATGTGCTGAATGAAGTCGCGGATCTTGCCGCGGGCGTGGGACTGCAGGCTGACCGAGATCATCGCCTGCAGCGGCAATCCGACCGCGACCGGGTCGATGTCCGCGTAGAAGCCGCGAATGACACCCAAGTCCAGCAACCTCCGGACCCGGCCGTGACAGGTCGACGCGGCGATGTCGAGTTCGGCGGCCAGCGCGCTGTTGGTGATGCGGGCGTCCGCGTGCAGCAGGCTCAAAATTCGGCGGTCCACGTGGTCGAGACCGGCCGGCCGAAGATCGTTCGGCGCGACCCCGGTGTTGGCCGCGTTTTCCGTGATTTCTGCGGGCATCAGGCAATCTTACAGATGTGTCTTCATGGTCTTTGAATGATGTCCGAACTTTCTTCACAATTGAGTTGAGGTCATTTCCTCCGATTCAGGCGATTCAGGGAGCGATCATGCACGTCGGAATTCCAACCGAGACCAAGAACAACGAGTTCCGAGTGGCGATAACCCCCTCCGGCGTCGCCGAGCTGACCCGCCGCGGCCACGAGGTGTTTATCCAGGCCGGCGCCGGCGAGGGTTCGGCAATCGCCGACAGCGATTTCAAGGCCGCGGGCGCGCAAGTGGTCGCCACCGCAGAGGAAGTGTGGGCCCAGGCCGATCTGGTGCTCAAGGTCAAGGAACCGGTGCCGATCGAATACACCCGGATGCGGTGCGAGCAGACCCTGTTCACCTACCTGCACCTGGCCGCCTCCCGTGCCTGCACCGACGCGCTGCTGGCTTCGGCCACCACCTCGATCGCCTACGAGACCGTCCAGACCGCCGACGGCGCATTGCCGCTGCTGGCCCCGATGAGCGAGGTCGCCGGGCGGCTGTCCGCTCAGGTCGGTGCCTATCACCTGATGCGCACCCACGGCGGCCGCGGCGTGCTGATGGGCGGCGTGCCCGGTGTCGAGCCGGCCAACGTCGTCGTGGTAGGCGGCGGTACCGCGGGCTACAACGCCGCCCGTGTCGCCGACGGGATGGGCGCAACGGTCACGGTCCTCGACGTCAACATCAACAGGCTGCGCGATCTCGACACCGTGTTCGGCGGCCGAGTGCAGACCCGCTACTCGACCGCCTTGGAGCTCGAGGAAGCCGTGAAACACGCCGACCTGGTCATCGGCGCTGTGCTGCTGCCCGGCGCCAAGGCGCCCAAATTGGTGTCGAATTCTCTTGTCGCGCAGATGAAACCGGGTGCGGTGCTGGTCGACATTGCCATAGACCAGGGCGGCTGCTTCGAGGGCTCCCACCCGACCACGCATGACACCCCGACGTTCGCCGTATACGACACGCTGTTCTACTGCGTGGCGAACATGCCCGCTTCGGTGCCGAAAACGTCGACGTTCGCGTTAACCAACGCAACGATGCCCTATGTGATCGAACTCGCCGACCACGGTTGGCAAGCGGCTTGCCGGTCGAATCCTGCTCTCGCTAAAGGCCTTTCGACACACGACGGAGCGTTGCTGTGTCGGCGAGTGGCCGCCGACCTGGCGCTGCCGTTCACAAACCCCGCCGACGTGCTGACCTGACGGACTCCCCGCAGTAGCCGCGTGCTACACAGACCGCGTGAGTTCACTCGCCGACGAGACCCGTTGGATGGATGCGGTCGACCAGGCCGCCCTGGTGAGAAACGGTGAGGTGACGCCGCTCGAATTGCTCGAAGCGGCCATCGAGCGCATCGAGCGCATCGACCCCGTGCTCAACGCAGTGGTGATCCGCTGGTTCGATCATGCTCGCGACACGGCCCGCGCTGAGCTGCCCGACGGGCCTTTCCGTGGCGTGCCGTTCCTCATCAAGGACCTGTTCGCCGGCTATGCCGGCCAGCCCATCAGCAACGGCAACCTCGCATTCAAAAACGAGAAGGTGATATCGGATGCCGACACCACGTTGGTCGCCCGCTACCGTCGCGCCGGTTTGGTGATCGCCGGCCGGACCAACAGTCCCGAACTCGGAAGCGTGCCGACCACCGAACCGCTCGCCTGGGGCGCAACGCACAACCCGTGGGACCTCAGTCGTTCACCCGGCGGGTCGAGCGGCGGCGCGGCGGCCTCCGTCGCCAGCGGCATGGTCCCGTTCGCGCACGCCAGCGATGGTGGCGGCTCGATCCGCATTCCCGCCTCGTGTTGTGGGCTGGTTGGCCTGAAGCCCAGCCAGGGGAGGATCTCGTTGGGTCCGATCCGCGACGAAACCGCGCTGTCGGTTGAGCTTTGCGTGAGTCGTACGGTGCGCGACACCGCGACACTGCTCGACGCTGTTCGGGGACCTGCCATCGGCGACACGGTGATCGCGCCCGCCCCATCGCGCCCGTATGTCGACGAGGTCGGTGCCGACCCGGGCCGGTTACGCATCGGCCTGCTCGACCACCATCCCCAAGGAGCAGGCGTCGCGCCCGAATGCACCGCGGCCGCGCGGTCAGTCGCCACGTTGCTCGAATCCTTCGGCCATACGGTCGAACCAGCTTGGCCCGCAGCGCTCGAGGACACCGGGCTCAGCTTGCGCTTCGGGGCCATGTGGAGCACGAACGTGGGCGTCAGCCTGCGGCGGTTCGAGGAACAACTTGGACGGGCGCTCGGCGAGGACGAGTTCGAACCCATGAACCGCGTGCAGGCAGAGTTCGCCGCCCACATCAGCGCCGTCGACTATGCACTCGCACTATCGGCCACCACCCACTTCCGGCGCGCGTTGCAGTCGTGGTGGGCCGATGGCTGGGATCTGTTGCTCACACCGACGGTGGCCGAACTCCCGCTGCCGCTCGGGACCATCGGCAACAATCGGGATCACCCGATGGATGCCATGGAACGGTCGGGCCAGTTCATTCCGTTCACTCCGCCGTTCAACATGAGCGGCCAGCCCGCGATCAACGTGCCCGGTGAGTGGACCGCAGAGGGGCTGCCGGTCGGGGTGCAATTGGCGGCCGCGTATGGCCGCGAAGACGTTCTGCTCCGAGTGGCCAGCCAACTGGAATTGGCTAAGCCGTGGGCACACCGCACGCCCCAGGTGTGACCGCTCGCTAGACGTCGCCGAGCTTTTTGACGATGTCCGCCGCAGGCCCGGACCGGGCCGCCCGGTACGCCGTGCCCGCCCACAGGTTGGTGCCGTGCGGGTCGTCCAAGGCGGCCGAGGCCTTACGGATCGGCGAGGTCATCTGGTTGACCTCGGGGTAGCCCAACGGCGCTACGTCGTCGAACAGCCGGGCGAAGTCGTTCTCCAGACCGCGCGCGTACCGGCCCGAAAATGCCCGAGTCACAACGGTGCTGACGAACTCCGGATGCTGCAGGGCGGCCCGGTGTGCGGCGTTGGTCCCGGCTTCGTCGGCGAGCAACAGCGAGGTACCGATCTGGGCGGCCACCGCTCCCCGGTTGATCACGGCGGCAACGTCTTCGGTGGTGCCGAGTCCGCCGGCTGCGATGAGCGGTACATCGCGCGCGTTGCGGCGAATCCGGGCGAGCAACTCGTGCAACGACTCGGTACCCGGTTCCATGTCCGGCGCGAAGGTACCGCGGTGCCCGCCGGCATCCGGGCCCTGGACGATCAAGCCGTCCGCACCGGCGGCCAGGGCCACTCCGGCCTCGTAGGCTGATGTCACGGTGTTGAAAAGCAGCATTCCCAGTGCACCCAACCACCGCATGACGTCCGGTGGCGGGGCGCCGAAGGTGAACGACACCATCTCTGGCCGTAGGTCGGCCACCACCTCGAGTTTTTGCTGCCAGCCGTCGTCGTCACCAAAGTGCGGGTAACCGATCTCGACCCCGTAGTGCTCGGCGAGCTCGTCGAGCGCCTCGGCGTAGTGGTCCAGCTGATAGACGTCGGCGACGCTGGGTTGCGGCACGAACAGGTTGACGCCGATCGGGCCGGTGGTCGCGGCACGCGCGGCTGCGATGTCGTTGGCGAGGCGTTCCGGGCTCACATAGCCACTAGCGATGCAACCAAGGCCGCCCGCGTTCGTCACCGCCGCGGCCAGTGCCGGCGTACCCGAGCCACCCGCCATCGGCGCGCCCACGATCGGCACGTCGAGATCCCAGAACCCCAGTACCATGGCGTTACCCCGCTATCGCCCGAAGCTGTTGAGGCAGCGACCTTTTCGACTGGTGAGGACCAAGAACGGCCACGCCGTAGGGCTTACCCAGCAGCTGGCGGGCCGCCGCATTAACCTGGTCCACGGTGACCTCGCCGAGCTCCTGCAATGTGCGGTCGATACTTCGGTGCTCAGCGTAGTTGAGTTCGCTTCGGCCGATGCGGTTCATCCGGGAATTGGAGTCCTCCAAGCCGAGCACCAGCCCGCCGCGCAGCGAACCCTTGGCGATCCGGCATTCCGCCTCGGTGATGCCGTCGCGCGCCACCGTCTCGAGCACCTCGGTGGTCACCCGCGCCACTTCGCCGAAACGCTCGGGCAGGCACGCGGCGTACACCGACAGCGCACCGCTGTCGGAGAACATGTCCAACGACGAGTAGACCGAGTACGCCAACCCGCGGGATTCCCGAACCTGTTGGAACAAGCGCGAACTCAAGCCACCGCCGAGCGCGGTGTTGAGCACCGAGAGGGCCCAGCGGTGCTTCCAATACCGGCCAGGCGTGCGCACCCCCAGACAGACATGCGTCTGCTCGGCGTTCCGGTTGGCCAACATCAACCGAGGGCGACCGGCGATCCGGCCGGTGCCCTTGCGCGGCGGCACCGGCCGCCGATCCCTGATCAACCGCGGCCCAAAGTGCTCGCGGACCAACGCCACCACGTCATCATGGTCGACATTGCCCGCCACGGCGACGACCATCCGCTCGGGTGTATAGCGCCGCACGTGAAACGAATGCAGTCGAGCGCGCGTCATCGCCGACACAGATTGCACGCTGCCGATTACCGGACGGCCCACCGGGTGGTCACCGAACAGCGCCGCCAGGAACATGTCGCCCAGTGCGTCCTCTGGGTCGTCGTCACGCATGGCGATCTCCTCGAGCACGACGTCGCGCTCGAGCTCGACATCGTCGGTGGCGCAACGCCCGTTGAGCACCACGTCAGCGACCAG
Organism: Mycobacterium sp.; assembly: GCF_052143115.1. Taxonomy (GTDB): domain Bacteria; phylum Actinomycetota; class Actinomycetes; order Mycobacteriales; family Mycobacteriaceae; genus Mycobacterium. Next base: position 6,309 of record NZ_JBKQTQ010000181.1, on the reverse strand, counting down.
GTCGACGGCCAGCTCCAGATCGCTGTCGAGCACATGCGCGTAGTAGCAGGTGTGCTCCTTGGCGGTGAACGCGTTCAGCTCGCCGCCGACCGCGTCCATCGCCTGCGCGATGTCGACAGCCGTTCGCGTCGGGGTGGACTTGAACAGCAGATGCTCCAGGAAGTGCGCGGCCCCGGCCACGGTCGCACCCTCGTCGCGCGATCCGACGCCCACCCAAACCCCGACCGACGCGGAGTGCACCGCCGGAAGGTATTCGGTGACGACTCGCAATCCCCCGGGCAGGGTGGTGCGGCGGAACGCCGAAGACGGCTCGGCGCTATGCCGGCCGCGTCGCAGCGGCTGCGTCCCCGGACTAACTGCTGGCCGTTGCGGCATCGGCTTCCGTCGGCGACGATGCGGGCCGGTGGTCGGCCCGCTGAGAACCCGACGAATCGGCTTCCGCGGTCTCCGAGGGAGGTGCTGCGTCACCGTCGCCGGATTCTCCGGCTTCTTCGTCGACGAGTACCAACGAGATCTTGCCGCGCTTGTCGATGTCGGCGATTTCCACGCGCAACTTGTCGCCGACGTTGACGACGTCCTCGACCTTCGCGATGCGCTTGCCCCTGCCGAGTTTGGAGATGTGCACCAGCCCGTCGCGACCCGGCAGCAGCGACACGAACGCACCGAAGTCGGTGGTCTTGACCACTGTTCCGAGGAATCGCTCGCCGGTCTTGGGCAGCTGCGGGTTGGCGATCGCGTTGATCCGGTCGATCGCGGCCTGTGCCGAAGGTCCGTCGGTGGCGCCGACGAACACGGTGCCGTCGTCCTCGATGGAGATCTGCGCGCCGGTTTCCTCGGTGATGGCGTTGATGATCTTGCCCTTGGGACCGATGACCTCGCCGATCTTGTCCACCGGCACCTTGATCGTGGTGACCCGCGGCGCATACGGGCTCATCTCGTCGGGTTTGTCGATGGCCTCGGCCATCACCTCCAAGATGGTGAGCCGGGCGTCTTTGGCCTGCTCGAGCGCGCCCGCGAGCACCTGCGACGGAATCCCGTCGAGTTTGGTGTCCAGCTGCAACGCGGTGACGAAGTCCTTGGTACCGGCGACCTTGAAGTCCATGTCGCCGAACGCGTCTTCGGCCCCCAAGATGTCGGTGAGGGTGACGAAGCGGCGCTCAGTGCCGCCGCCTTCGACCTCGACGTCGTCAGACACCAGACCCATCGCGATGCCGGCGACCGGCGCCTTGAGCGGAACCCCGGCGTTCAGCAGCGCCAGGGTCGAGGCGCATACCGAGCCCATCGAGGTGGAACCGTTGGAGCTTAAGGCTTCCGAGACCTGACGGATGGCGTAGGGGAACTCTTCGACCGGGGGCAGCACCGGCACCAGCGCCCGTTCGGCCAGTGCGCCGTGACCGATCTCGCGCCGCTTGGGCGAGCCGACCCGACCGGTTTCCCCGGTGGAGAACGGCGGGAAGTTGTAGTGGTGCATGTAGCGCTTGGAGGTCTCCGGCCCCAGCGAGTCGATCTGCTGAGCCATCTTGACCATGTCGAGGGTGGTCACACCCAGGATCTGAGTCTCGCCGCGCTCGAAGAGCGCGCTGCCGTGCGCCCGTGGCACCACCGCGACTTCCGTTGACAGGGCGCGGATGTCGGTGATGCCGCGGCCGTCGATGCGGAAGTGGTCGCTCAGGATGCGCTGCCGCACAAGTTTCTTCGTCAGCGCGCGAAACGCCGCCCCGACCTCTTTCTCCCGGCCCGCGTAGGTGTCGGCCAGCCGCTCGAGCACCTCGGCCTTGATTTCGTTGGTGCGGGTATTGCGCTCGTTCTTGCCGGAGATCGTCAGGGCGGCGGACAGCTCGTCGGTGGCCACCGAGGACACCGAGTAGTACACGTCGTCGCCGTAGTCGGGGAACACCGGGTATTCACCGGTGGGTTTCGCCGCGGCGTCGGCCAGCTCCTGCTGCGCGGTACACAACGCGGCGATGAACGGCTTGGCGGCCTCCAGGCCTTGCGCCACAACGGCTTCGGTCGGCGCTTGGGCGCCGCCCGCGATGAGCTCGATGATGTTCTCGGTGGCCTCGGCTTCGACCATCATGATGGCCACGTCGGCGTTGGGGCCTTCGGTACTAGACGAGCCGGATACCACGCGCCCGGCCACCACCATGTCGAACACCGCCCGCTCGGCCTGCTCGACCGTCGGGAATGCCACCCAGGTGCCGTCGATCAGCGCCACCCGGACGCCGCCGACCGGGCCCGAGAACGGCAGACCGGCCAGCTGGGTGGAAGCGGATGCGGCGTTGATCGCCACCACGTCGTAGAGCTCGTTGGGATCCAGGCTGAGGATCGTCACCACGACCTGGATCTCGTTGCGTAACCCGTCGACGAACGACGGACGCAGCGGCCGGTCGATGAGCCGGCAGGTCAGGATCGCGTCGGTGGACGGCCGGCCCTCGCGACGGAAGAACGAGCCGGGGATGCGGCCGGCGGCATACATCCGCTCCTCGACGTCGACGGTCAGCGGAAAGAAGTCGAATTGCTCTTTGGGACTCTTGCCGGCGGTGGTAGCCGACAGCAGCATGGTCTCGTCGTCGAGGTAGGCGACGACGGCGCCGGCGGCTTGCAAAGCCAGCCGACCGGTCTCAAAACGGATGGTGCGGGAACCGAAGCTCCCGTTGTCGATGATGGCGGTCGCTTCGAACACGCCTTGGTCAATTTCAGCTACAGACATGGAAGTCCGTGCGGCCTCTCTGGGTTTATTCAGCTGTTTCGCGTGGTCACGCTCAACCCGGAGGTTCGGAGAGCCTGGATGCGGCTACGGCCGTCGATCGAAGCTGCCGACCTGCCCCGATTCGGGAGCCCGGCAGCCACTACCGAAGACCGCGCGATGCAGGTCCCTTGTGACTCGCTGGGACGGTGCGCGCGGATCGCGCGCGCCGCACCTGCTCGGGCCGATACGGCCCAGAACGCCCTCACTCTACACGCCGACCTGGCGATTCCTACCCGCGCGGGGCAGGGTCAGCGGCGCAGACCCAGCCGGTCGATAAGCGAGCGGTACCGCTCCACATCGATCTGGGCCACGTACTTCAGCAGCCGGCGCCGCCGTCCCACCAACAGCAGCAGACCCCGCCGCGAGTGGTGGTCGTGCTTGTGCACCTTGAGGTGCTCGGTCAGGTCGGCGATCCGCCTAGTCAGCAGGGCGACCTGCGCCTCAGGGGATCCGGTGTCGGTCTCATGCAGGCCGTAAGAGCCCAGGATTTCCTTTTTTTGCTCGGCAGTCAGCGCCACGAAATATCTCCATCAATCGGTCCGCGATCGTCGATCTGGGCTGCGGCCGCCGCGAACTGCAGCACGCGCCGTGTCGTCGGGAAGTCTAGCAGCGGCCACCCCGTGAACCTGAAAAGGCCAGGTCAGCGACGATGCGGGCTGCCGAGCAGCCCGAGGTGGGGGCACCCCCAGCCGCGTAGCGGCGAGGGGGCGAGCTGGCCAATCAAGGCCAGGTCAGCCCGCAGACAGCAAGGAGCGGGCGCGCTCGGTGTCGGTGCCCATGGCGGCGACGAGATCCTTCACCGATCCGAACTTCTTCTGCCCGCGGATACGCGCGACGAAGTCCAGCGCCACATGCTGGCCGTACAGATCGGCGGCGGTGTCGAGCACAAACGCCTCGACCGTGCGGGTGCGTCCAGAGAAGGTCGGATTGGTGCCCACCGAAACCGCCGCCTGGTAGCGCTCGCCCGGCACCACCGTGCCGGTCACGGGTCCGTGCCCGAGGACGGTGAACCACGCGGCATAGACGCCGTCGGCCGGGATGGCCGAATACATCGGCGGCGCCACGTTGGCGGTGGGGAAGCCCATCTCGGTGCCCCGCCCGTCGCCGCGCACCACCACGCCTTCGACGCGGTGTGGACGGCCCAACGCCTCGGCCGCCGCTACCACGTCTCCGGCGTCCACGCAGGACCGGATGTAGGTCGCCGAGAACGTCACGGTTTCGGTATCGTGGTGCTCGGAAACCAATGACATCGACTCCACCGCGAACCCGAACCGCTCGCCGGCGCGGCGCAGCGTGTCGACAGTGCCGGCGGCCTTTTTGCCGAAGGTGAAGTTCTCACCCACCACGACCTCCACGACGTGCAGGTTTTCGACAAGCAATTCGTGGACGTAGCGCTCCGGCGTGAGCTTCATGAAATCCGTGGTGAACGGCATTACCAGAAACACATCGATGCCGAACTCCTCGGCGAGCTCGGCACGCCGGGTCAACGTCGTCAACTGAGCGGGGTGACTGCCGGGAAAGACCACTTCCATCGGGTGCGGGTCAAACGTCATCATCACCGCCGGCACTCCCCGCGCGCGGCCCGATTTCACCGCATGCGCGATCAGCTCGGCGTGCCCGCGGTGCAGACCGTCGAACACCCCGATGGTGAGCACGCATCTGCCCCAGTCCGTCGGTATCTCGTCCTGGCCGCGCCACCGCTGCACAAGAGCAAGCCTACGGTGCAAGGTAGCTGCTGATCGTGCGAGAGCCCCAGATCAGGTGAGGATTGCTTAAACTTCCGTTGTGCGCCCTGCCGACGAGCCCAACGAGCTCACCGCGGTTGCCCAGGACTATCTGAAAGTCATCTGGAACGCCCAGGAGTGGTCGCTGGACAAGGTGAGCACGAAGATGCTGGCCGAGAAGCTCGGGGTTTCGGCAAGCACGGCCTCGGAATCGATCCGCAAACTCGCCGAGCAGGGTCTGGTCGACCACGAGAAGTACGGCGCGGTCACGCTGACCGAGTCGGGGCGCCGGGCGGCGCTGGCGATGGTGCGCCGCCACCGGCTACTGGAAGCCTTCCTGGTCACGGAGCTCGGTTACCGCTGGGACGAAGTGCACGACGAGGCCGAGGTGCTCGAGCACGCGGTCTCCGACCGGCTGGTGGCGCGCATCGACGCCAAGCTGGGTTACCCGCAGCGCGATCCGCACGGCGACCCGATCCCGGGCTCCGACGGGCAAGTGCCCACGCCACCGGCTCGCCAGCTGTGGTCATGCGCCGACGGCGACGCCGGCACGGTAGCGCGGATATCCGACAAAGACCCCGAGATGCTGCGCTATTTCGACAGCATCGGTATCAGCCTCGACTCGCGGCTGCGGGTGCTGACCCGCCGCGAATTCGCCGGGATGATCTCCGTGGCGGTCGAATCGGCTGACGGCGTGCCCACCACCGTCGACCTGGGAAGTCCAGCCGCGCAAGCGATCTGGATGGTAGCGCAGTAGTTTATCGTTCGGCGCGCTGATAGGCAGTGACGACGGCCGCACCACCGAGCCCAATGTTGTGCTGCAAGGCAGCGGTCACATTGTCGACTTGACGTTTGTCGGCGGCGCCGCGCAGCTGCCAGGTCAGTTCGGCGCATTGAGCCAAACCGGTCGCGCCCAGCGGGTGCCCCTTAGAGATCAGGCCACCGGAGGGATTGACGACCCAGCGCCCCCCATATGTGGTGTCGCCGTTGTCGATCAGCTTGGGCGCCTCACCCGGCCCACACAGGCCCAGCGCCTCGTAGAGCAACAGCTCGTTGGCCGAGAAGCAGTCATGCAGCTCGATCACCTGAAAGTCTTCTGGGCCAAGGCGGGATTGCTCGTAGACCTGTTGTGCGGCTTGCACATTCATGTCGTAGCCAATGAGTGCTTTGGCGGTGCCGTCGAAGGTCGATTCGAAATCGGTAGTCATGGCTTGTCCGACGATCTCGGTCGCCTGGCCGGCCAACCCATGTTTGTCGACAAACGACTCGCTGGCCAGGACCGCCGCACCCGAGCCGTCCGATGTCGGCGAACACTGCAGCTTGGTCAGCGGGTCGGAGATCATCCGCGCTGCCAGGATGTCGTCGAGGGTGTAGGACTCCTGGAACTGCGCCAATCGGTTGTTAACCGAGTGCTTGTGGTTTTTGTAGCCGATCTTCGCGAAATGTTCTGCGGTGCTGCCGTATTGGCGCATGTGTTCGCGGCCGGCGGCGCCGAACATCCACGGTGCGACGGGCATCGCAAACTCGTCGATCTCGGACATCGCCTTGACGTGTCTGGCCATCGGCGATTCGCGGTCCTGGGCGCCACCGCTCAGCGAGCCGGGTTGCATCTTCTCGAAGCCGAGCGCGATGGTGGTCAGAGGATAAACGACGATTGCGAAACCAACTTCGCTGCCGATTCCAGGGGTCAAGCAGCGTGGACCGCTCGCGAAACAAAGCCACGGCACTCTGCGAAAACGCTGCCGATTCCAACGGCTTCAACGGCCAGAGGATCAGCGACGATTATGAAACGATCAACGCTGCCGATTCCAACGGTCAACCAGCCAGGAACGCTTG
>NZ_JBKQTQ010000180.1:0-12273 GCF_052143115.1 Mycobacterium sp. | reverse complement strand
TGATGGACCATGGACGATTGCTGAACCACCACATCCTCACCGGATCTGTCAGTAGAAACGGCCCGTTGTTGTTGGGTAGCGGCGTCGAAATTGTAGCCACCAAACATCATCGTGTTCGGCATCTGGTATAGGCAGCTCGACCGCCGCAGCCCGTTCGCCCGGCGCACCGGCGAGCGGCCCCATCCCGATTTTCATGTTCCTCGCAGATGGCCAATCCCGCACTGGCGCTGCCAAATTGGGCGCCACAGTTTGTCGGCTAACTGTAGGTCAGCGCGAGCAGAAACATCGATCCTATGTGGCTAAACCGTTCTCAGGATGCTCGTGTCGGGTGTTGATGGACGTAATGGACCACGTCGGTGAGTGTCCGCAACGAGCCGTAGTCCGCCTCGGGGATGTCGACGTGTAATTGCTTGTGAATACCAACCAGGAAATTCAGCCAATCCATCGAATCCAGGTCCACCTGGTCTCGCAGCAGTACGTCATCGCGGATATCGTTTGAATCCACCTCAGGCGCAATGGCGGTCAACACCGACAAGACCACGCCACGAATATCATCTTCGGTCATGTTTTGCTTTCACTTCTCCAGGACATCCGGCTGCTGAAGCAGCTCGTTGATCGCGGCGAGGAACAGTGCGCCACGATGACCGTCGCTGGCACGGTGGTCGGCCGAGAGTGTGGCCTGCACAACGGTAGCCACGCGGATTTCACCGTCGATGACGCAAACCCGCTGCGCCGGCTTACCGAACCCCACCAGCGCTACCTGCGGCGGGTAGATGACGCCGAAGACCGCGTCGACGCCCTTGTCACCGAGGTTGGTGATCGTGATGGACGGATCGGACATCTCCGAACTGCGCAACGAGCCGGCGCGGGCCCGAGCCACCAGATCGGTGAGGTCGCTCATCAGCTCGTCGAGTTTCTTGTCGGGGACATCGTGAATGGCCGGGGCGAGGAGCCCACCGCCCCGCAATGAGATGGCGACACCGACATGCACGGCCGAAGCGGGCTCGAACGTGTCATTGCGCCAGAATCCGTTGAACTCTTTGAAGCGCTGCGCCGCGAGGGCAACGGCCTTCATTTGCAGGACGGCCGGCAGCACACGCTCGGTGATCGACCGCTGCGCATTGCGCTCGGCCAGCGACGTCAGCGCCTTTTCCATCAGGATTTCGTCGGCGAGGTAGTAATGCGGAATCTCGCGCTTCGACCGACCCATCGCGGCCGCGATCGACTTGCGAATCTGGGCGGCGCGGTCCGCCACGGTGGGCTTGGCTCGCGGCTGCTTCGCCGCAGCGGCGTGCTCAACGTCGGTGATCGTGACTGCGCCCTGCGGACCGGTACCGGTCACGGTCGTGATGTCGACGCCGAGCGACTCGGCTACCCGGCGAGCGGCGGGGGACACCCACCGGCGCCGATGCGGCTCCGTCGCCGGCGGGACGGTTGCCGGCGCGACAGCCGCGGGCGCCGCGCCGGCTCGGGCCGCCGCTGCGCTCGGTGCGGTCGATGTCCGGGGCGTTGGCTGCGCCGTCTCGCCGGGCGCCAGAAGCGTCGCCAATGGCGTTCCGACCTGGACCGTTTCGCCGACCGGAACCAGCAGCTCACCGACCACTCCGTCGTGCCAGCATTCCACTTCCACCGCGGCCTTGGTGGTTTCCACCACGGCCACGACCTGGCCACGGGTCACCGTGTCGCCCGGTGCGACCAGCCATTGGTCGAGGGTGCCTTCGTCCATGTCCGAGCCGAGGGCCGGCATGGTGAAATCGATCATCAGCGACCACCAAAGAGGCTTTGCACCGTCGCGACGATCTTGTCGGCCTGCGGCAGGGCGGCCTCTTCGAGGTGCTTGGCATACGGCATCGGAACTTCGGCGCTGCACACGCGGCTGACCGGCGCGTCGAGCTCGAAGAACGCGCCTTCCATAATGCGTGCGCTGATCTCGCCCGCCAGACTGCCGGTGCGCCACGCCTCATCCACGACCACCGCACGGTGCGTCTTGGATACCGACTCGATGATGGTGTCGGTATCTAGCGGCCGCAGCACGCGCAAATCTACGACCTCGCAATCGATTCCAGTGAGCGACAACCTGTCTGCCGCGTCAAGTGCTTTCGGCACGCAGCCGCCGTAGGCGATGACGGTGACATCGGATCCGTCGCGGCGAACGGCGGCCCGAGAAATATCGGTTGTGCTGAGCACGTCGACGTCCGCCGAGGTGTTGTAGAGCTGGACATGCTCGAAGATCACCACCGGATCGGGGTCAGCCAGCGCTGAGCCGAGCATCCCGTAGGCATCCGCCACGGTCGCGGGGGACACCACCTTGATCCCTGGAATGTGGGCATACCAGCATTCCAGGCTATGCGAGTGTTGCGCGGCCAGCTGGCGGCCGGCGCCGGTGGCCATCCGGACGACGAGGGGAACGGAAAACTGGCCGCCGGACATATGACGCAGCGCTGCAGCGGTATTGACGATCTGATCCAGCGCCAGCAGGCTGAAGTTCACCGTCATCACTTCGACTATCGGGCGAAGTCCGTTGAGAGCCGCGCCGATTCCGACCCCGACGAAGCCCAGCTCCGACAACGGGGTATCACGTACCCGGTCCGGGCCGAACTCTTCGAGCAGGCCCTTGGACGCCGCGTAGGTTCCGCCGTATCGGCCCACGTCCTCCCCCATCAACACCACCCGTGGGTCGTCGCGCAGTGCGTCGCGCATCGCATCGTGCACGGCGGTGCGGTATGTCGTCTTCATCGGACCCCTTCGGGTGCGGGCGTCAGCACGTCACGCCCGACATCGTCGACGCTTTCCCATGTTCCGGCTTCGGCGAATGCCACCGCAGCGTCCACTTCCTCCTGGGCCGCCTTCTCGATCGACGTGACGTCATCGGCGCTCATGGTGCCGTCGTGCAGGCACTGCTCGGTGAATGCAGGGATCGGGTCGCGCTTGCGCCACTGCTCGACCTCGGTCTTGTCGCGATACAGTTCCGGGTCGAACATCGAGTGCGCGCGGAAGCGGTATGTGTGGTACTCGATGAAGAACGGACCGCCGGTGGTTCGGATGTGGTCCGCACCTTGCTGCGCCGCCTCGTGGCATGCGATGACGTCCATCCCGTCGGCCGTGGCGGTCGGAACCCGATACGAGGCCGCCTTCGCAGCGAGGTCGGTCTGCGACTGTGCGCGATGCAATGCGGTTCCCATCGCATAGAGGTTGTTCTCGCACAGGAACAGCACTGGCAACCGCCACAGCGCGGCCATGTTCAGCGACTCATGGAATGCGCCTTCGGCGACGGCTCCGTCGCCGAAATAACAGGCGGTCAACCGGTTCCGGTGCAACAACGCGTCGGCCAGGGCCAGGCCCACCGCGAGCGGCAGGCCGCCGGCGACGATCGCATTGCCACCGTAGAACCGGGTGGCCGCGTCGAACAGGTGCATCGACCCGCCCCTGCCCCGCGAGCAGCCCTCCTGCTTGCCGAACATCTCGGCCATGATCGCGGTCATCGGAATACCGCGCAGCAGGGCGTGCGCATGTTCGCGATAGGTTGCCACCACCGCGTCGTCGGCGGTCAGCGCCCGCAATGATCCGGCGGCGACCGCCTCCTCCCCGACGTACAGGTGCAGGAATCCACGAATCTTGGCTTCCCCGTAAAGTTCCGCGCACTTCTCCTCCATGCGGCGCACCCGGATCATGTCCGAGAGCAGTCCCAGTGCGAGGTCATGGCCGGTCATAGCGACACCTCCTGGCCGTGGCGCTCGGCCGGCGTCTCGATGGTGGATGTGTCTCCTTCGGGCAGCCCGAGTTCGCGTGCCTTGAGCAGGCGCCGCATGATCTTGCCGGAGCGGGTGTGGGGCAGTGCGTCGACGAACTCGATCTCCTTGGGCGCGACCGCCGCGCCGAGCCGCTTGCGGGCGTGGCCCAGCAGTTCCCGGCGCAGAGCCTCGTCGGCGGTGAAGCCCTGTTTCAGCGAGACGAACGCCTTCACGACTTCGCCGACCACCGGATCGGGCTTGCCGATGACGCCCGCCTCGGCGACCGCCGGGTGGTCGGTCAGCACGTTCTCGACTTCGAACGGGCCGATCAGATGTCCGGCCGACTTGATCACGTCGTCGGCGCGGCCCACGAACCAGAAGTAGCCGTCGGGGTCGCGTTTGACGAGGTCCCCGGTCAGGTACAGGTCGTCGGTGAAGCACTTCCGGTATCGCGCATCCTCGTGCAGATAGCCACGGAACATCGACGGCCAGCCCTGCCGCAGGGCGAGCTCGCCCTCGACGCCCGGCTGTTCAACCACGGAGACCATGCCGGAATCGTCACGGCGCACCACATATGCGTCCACCCCTGGCAGCGGGCGTCCCATCGAGCCGGGTTTGATGTCGAACGCGGGAGTGTTCGCGATCATGATTCCACCCGTCTCGGTCTGCCACCAATTGTCGTGAATCGGCAAGCCCAGCACGCGTTTACCCCACCAGACCGCCTCGGCGTTAAGCGGCTCGCCCACGCTGGCGACGAAACGCAGCCCCGAAAAGCGGTACCGCGCAGCCACTTCGGGTCCCGCTTTGATCAGCATCCGCACCGCGGTCGGCGCGGTGTACCACACCGTCACGCGTTCGTCCTGAAGGATCCGGTACCAGCGCTCGGCGTCGAACTCGGCCTGGTCGACGATCGAGGTGACACCGTGTAGCAGCGGGGTGATCACGCCGTAAGACGTGCCGGTGACCCAACCCGGGTCGGCGGTGCACCAGAAGACGTCGTCGGCATGCAGATCCAGTGCGTACAGGCCGGTGATGTAGTGCATCGTGAGCGCGCCGTGCACGTGGATCGCGCCCTTCGGCGTACCGGTGGTGCCGCTGGTGAAGTGAAGCAGCGCCGGATCCGCTGCGGTCGTGTGTTCGATCGGCGCGTGGTCGTCGACCCGGGCCATCAAGTGCTGGTAGTTCAGCGTCCCCGGAACATCGTCCGCGTCCTCGTCCTGGTCGACCAACAGGACGTGCCGAACCGATGTCAGCTGATCGCGCATCTTCTCGATCTTGCGGTGATAAATCGCCGTAGTGGTCACCAGCACCCTGGCTTCACCGATGGTGACCCGGGTGGCGATCGGCTCGGGCCCGAAGGCCGAGAACAACGGGGAGACCACGCTGCCGTTGCGCAGCCCACCCAGCACCGTGACGTAGAGCTCAGGAATGCGTCCCATGATCGCGAAGACCCGCTCGCCCTTGCCGACACCCAGTGAGCGCAGCACGTTGGTGAACCGGCGGGCCAGCCGCCCGAGCTCCGCATAACTGATGTCGTGGGTGACCAGTTCGCCCGCGGCGCCGGTGTCGGCTATGAACCGCAGCGCCGTACGCGCCGCCACCGGGCCGTCGACGTGCCGGTCGACGGCGGCGTAGGCAATGTTGCAGCCCCCACTCCCCATGCCTTCGCACAACGCCGGCACATCGGACCAGTCGAATACCCCGCGGGCGTGGTCGTAGTCCTTCAGATTCGGCGGGACACGACAGTCGGCGGGCGTCTTGCGGATCACTTCCACGGCCGTACCTATCTGTGCGGCGCCGTGAGCAGGCCGTCGCGGACAGCGCGACCGATGTTGGCCATCACGCGTTCTAGTAAGGCGTTGCAGGCGCCCCCGTCATTGGCGACATCGATCAGCCCCTGGCGCAGCAGGTAGGCGTCCACACGCCGGTCGATCGGCCAGCCGGCATAGACCTGCCCGGTGAACTCAGAACCGAGAAACTTCCACGCGATCGCGTCCAGCTTCTGTTTTGGCAGCTCAACGCGGCCGGACCGCATCGTCACAAACCCTCTGGATGCAGGTACCACGCCTTCATGGTTTCCGCACCGACACCGGCCGCAATAGAGACGAAAGTCATCAAAAGACCGCTCAGTCGGTCCCGTCTTGGACAACGCCAACGTCAGCGTGTACCCGCTCACCGGTGCACACAACACAGAGGAATCCACCGTAGGCGGTGCCTGCCCTGCTGAGTCGCCTCCGACTTCTCGTGTCACCGACCGAGCCGGGACCGGTGCTAGCGTCGGGTCCGTGTCTCGTAACGGGGCCGCTCCGCTGCGGATCGGCATCCTGGGTGCAGCGCGTATCGCACCGTCGGCGCTGATCAAGCCGGCCAAGGGAAGCGTCGAGGTCGTGGTCGCCGCGGTGGCGGCGCGCGAATCCAAGCCGAGTTTGCACGTCTGGCCGAGATCGCGATCAGCCTTGACCCACGCCTGTATCGGCTGGAGTCTGTGCATCACATGCAATCCTGACACTGGTCCATCTAGTCAACGGCGAAGACCAAGCACCGCAAAGCTTGCACGTCGCGCAGTCGGTCGCCTGCCGGGGACACCCCGGCCAAGTGCCCGCCGCCCGCCGGCAGAAGCCGAGGCCGAGTACTACGCTCATCTCCGGATCGGGCAGCACACCGGTCACACGTAACGAGGTGTGCATGAAACCCGGGATGCTTCCGACTTCCTAGGCGAGTTGGACGCTTCGGCCGCCGCCGCCGAGGTGGGGGGTGCAGGCAATCGAAGGGTTGCCGAGCGGCTGGGCCGTGGTCGTCGTCAAGCGCGGCCCCAAGGGACTTTGGTCCCTACCGACGTGCGGCTGCGAGGTGCTCGAATCAAACGGTACGTCTGAACCAGCCACTCATGCGGTGAGGAACATCATGAGCAAACTTCCCGTGAAGCATCGCCGGCGATCGCTGCTGCCCGACATCTCCGAGCTGTTCACCGGTTTCCCGGCCTGGGCGAATCTCGCGCCGATGATCGACACCCACCTAATCCGGCTCGAGGACGAGGTCGAGGACGGTCATTACGTGATTCGCGCCGAGCTGCCCGGAATCGACCCGGCCAAAGACGTCGACATCACCGTGACCGATGGGCAGCTGACGATCAAGGCCGAGCGCGGTGAAAAGAAAGAATCCAAGGGCCGCTCGGAGTTCTCCTACGGCTCATTCATGCGCTCGGTCACGCTGCCGGCCGGTGCCGATGAAGACGACATCACAGCCAGCTATGACAAGGGCATCCTGACGGTCTCGGTGGCGGTTCCCGAAGCGCAGCCTACTGAGAAGCACGTTCAGGTTCAGTGCACCAATTGACTTGGGCGGGGATCCCGGAGCAACCATCCCGGGATCCCCGGCTCACCGTTCGACAGCGCGGGTCCAGCTGGCCATTACGAGGAGGCGAAATGGCGCACAAAGATTCCGATCAAGAGCAGAAGCACTGGAACGTCGAGATCTCCATCGACGAACATGACGAGCGCACACGGGCCAAGGCACGGTTGCACTGGCGCGATCAGAAGCTTGTTGGTGTGGGCCTTGCCCGTTGCAACCCGGCAGACCGGAGTGTTACGGATATCGGCGACGAACTCGCGGCTGCCCGCGCGCTGTCTGACCTGGCCCACCAACTCCTGGCCGCAACAGCATCCGACATTCAAGCCGTCACCCACGAACCGGTGTCGCAGCTGCACTGACCACCCGAAACGTCGGCGGAGGAAGTACACCAATGGCAAGGGCGACAAGCTTGGCGCGACGCGCGCCTAGGCGGGTTTTCCGCGACCGCCGCGAAGCCGGCCGGATACTGGCCGATCTGCTGGCGGCATACCGCAACAAAAAGGACGTTGTCGTCCTGGGGTTGGCCCGGGGCGGGATTCCCGTCGCATGGGAGGTGGCCAGAGCACTCGGCGCCCCGCTGGACGCCTTCGTTGTCCGTAAGCTGGGGGCTCCGGGTCATGAGGAGTTCGCGCTGGGCGCGCTGGCCAGCGGTGGCCGCGTCGTGGTGAACGACGATATCCTGCGGGCCCTGCAGGTCACAGCGCAGCAATTGCGCGATGTCGCCGAACGTGAGGGTCGTGAGCTGATCCGGCGGGAGGCGACCTATCGCGGCGGTCGGCCGCCGGCCGACGTGGCGGGCAAGACGGTCATTCTGGTCGACGACGGGCTGGCGACCGGATCCAGCATGCTTGCCGCAGTCCACGCAATACGCGAAGCGGAACCGGCGCAAATCGTCATCGCGGTGCCGGCGGCGCCCGAATCGACGTGCCGTGAATTCGCCGGGATCGTCGACGACGTGGTCTGCGCGACGATGCCCACGCCTTTCCTCGCCGTCGGAGAATCCTTCTGGGACTTCAACCAAGTCAGCGACCAAGAGGTTCGTGCACTGCTCGACACGCCGACGACTGGGGCCGCCGCGTTGGCGGGGGCTCCGGCGAAGACGCCGGCCGATGTCATCTGCGCCGCCGCCATCGACGCACCGGCCGGAATGCCGCCACGGGAAGTGTTGGCCGAGTTGATCGGTGACGCGCGGATCGTGCTCATCGGCGAAAGCTCGCACGGCACCCACGAGTTTTACCAAGCGCGCGCCGATATGACGAAGTGGCTGATCGAAGAGAAGGGCTTCTGCGCAGTCGCGGCGGAGGCCGACTGGCCCGACGCGTACCGGGTGAACCGATACGTCCGGGGCCGCGGTACGGACAAGACCGCAGAAGAAGCGTTGCGAGGATTCGAACGCTTCCCGGCCTGGATGTGGCGCAACGTCGTCGTCCGCGACTTCGCCCAGTGGCTACGGTGGCATAACCAGCGCTGTGTGGTAGACGACCAGCGACAAGTGGGCTTCTATGGTCTGGATCTCTACAGCCTGCACCGGTCTATCCGTGAGGTGATCGCCTATCTCGACACGGTGGACCCGCGGGCGGCGGCCCGAGCGCGTGAACGCTACGCCTGCTTCGATCATGCCTCCGCCGACGATGGGCAGGCCTACGGATTCGCGGCAGCCTTCGGCGCCGGTCTGTCATGTGAGCGCGAGGCGCTCGAGCAGTTGGTTGACTTGCAGCGCAACGCGCTTGCCTACGCCCGCCGCGACGGGCTGCTGGCCGAGGACGAGTTGTTTTATGCGCAGCAAAACGCTCAGACGGTGCGCAACGCGGAGGTCTACTACCGTGCGATGTTCAGCGGCCGCGTCACGTCGTGGAATCTCCGCGACGAGCACATGGCGGAGACCCTGGCGGCACTGCTGACACATCTGGATCGCCACGATGGCGCCGAACCCGCACGAATCGTGGTGTGGGCCCACAATTCCCATGTTGGTGACGCCCGCGCGACCGAAGTGGCCGCGGACGGCCAGCTCACATTGGGTCAGCTAGTGCGGCAACGATACGCCGACGAGTCGCGCCTGATCGGTCTCAGCACCTACACCGGAACGGTTACCGCCGCCAGCGAATGGGGAGGTGTCGCCGAACGCAAAGTCGTCCGACCCGCACTGAACGGCAGCGTCGAGGAACTGTTCCACGAGAGCGGTAAGGGCGCGTTCCTCATCGCCATGCACGACAACCCCGCGGCCGGGGACGTCTTAGACATGGCCCGGTTGGGCCGCGCCATCGGCGTGATCTACCAGCCCGCGACCGAACGGCAAAGCCACTACTTCCACGTCCGCCCGGCAGATCAGTTCGACGCAATGATCCACATCGACACCACGCAAGCCCTCGAGCCGCTGGAAGCGACCAGTCTGTGGATCGCCGGAGAGACGCCGGAGACCTACCCCAGCGGCCTGTAGCACCCACTCCGCGATGCGGTAAAATCAGTGAATCAGCTTGGCGGGTAACGTAACTCGCCGCTGCAGCGGAATGGTAACGTCGTCGGCGGCTGCTCGTTGCTCGTCGTCAATCGCCGCTACGTCAACCTCGAAGGGCTCGCCATGGTTAAGGTCTTTCTCGTCGATGACTACGAAGTCGTCCGCCGCGGGCTCATCGACTTGCCCGGCGCTGCGCCATGTCCTCGACCACGCAAAGACGGCCGCAGTGACCGATCCGCCGCGAAAGTTCCCGCTGGCCGGCCAGCGCGTGAGCCGGCAACGTGACGGTGCGGATAGGTACGTCGGGCTGGTCTTACGACCACTGGACCGGTGTGCTGTATCCACCGAAAATGCCTGTGGCAGCGAGACTTGCCCGCTACGCCGAGGAGTTCGACACCGTCGAGCTGAACGCCAGCTTCTACCGGTGGCCGCGGGATGCCACGTTCGCCGGATGGCGCGAGCGGCTGCCCGCCGGGTTCTCGATGTCGGTTAAGGCCCATCGAGGGCTGTCGCATTTCCGTCGGCTCAGCTCGCCCGAACCCTGGATCGAGCGGTTCCAGCGATGCTGGGCGGCGTTGGGCGATCGGCGCGAAATGCTGCTGGTGCAAGTGCACCCGCAGCTCGAACGCGACGACGCTCGCCTCGACTACTTCCTCGGCTGCCTGCCGGATGAGATCAGGGTCGCGATGGAACTGCGCCATCCGTCGTGGCAAGCCGCGGCGGTCTATGACCTACTGGAGCGGCATCGAGCAGCATATGTGGTGATGAGTGGCGCGGGCTTGCCGCAAATCGCGCGCACCACCACCGATAAGGTTTACGTGCGGATGCACGGGCCGCCCGACCAACCGCTGTACGCCGGTTCGTACACCGACGCAGCGCTGCGGTGGTGGGCCGACCGGATAGCAGAGTGGAAAGGCGAAGGTCGCGACGTGGTGGTCTACTTCAACAACGACGGCGGCGGCAACGCCGTGCACAACGCGCGAACGTTGAAGCGGCTCCTCGCCGGTGTGACCACCGACTGAGGCCCCTTCCCAGATGTCCCTGCGCCGCACGGCTACCGGCGCGGCAGTTCCTCTCAAAGTTGCGGTCGGCCCAGGCTTCTGCGAACGTCACAGCCTCAGGGTGATCCGAAAACCACTGAGCGTGAAAGGCGACGGTCACCACTCATTTGATACCCCTAACGTTGAATCGGTGCCGGCGCCTGTTGGCTGCCGGCGTTGCCGTCATCGAATCGGATGGCGCAACCTAGGCCTCAGCCCTTGTAGCCGGCTGGCATCGACCGGATCGATGCGGTGTTATTCGCCAGACCGCTGTGGTCGATCGAGTTTGGAAACGAACACCGCCGCCTGGGTTCGGCGTTCCATGCCGAGCTTCGCCAGCAGCCGAGACACGTAGTTCTTGACGGTCTTCTCGGCCAGGAACATCCTTTCCCCGATCTGTTTCTTGGTCAGCCCCTCACCGAGCAGGTCAAGCAATGCCCGTTCTTGGTCGGTCAGTCCCGACAGCGGATTGGAATGTGCGGCCTCGCCGCGCAGCTTCGCCATCAATGCGGCAGCCGCTCTGTTGTCGAGCAGCGACTTACCGGCGCCGACGTCTTTGATCGCGCGGGCCAGGTCCATCCCCTTGATGTCCTTGACGACGTAGCCGCTGGCGCCCGGCCGTGCGCCGTGTGACCGGGGCCGTGATGACTTCAGACCCTATCCCCACGGGCGGTCGCGGCGAAACGATGACATCGGCCTGACTGGGCTGCGGTGAATTGTCCAGGAGATAGGAAATTGGTATGACGACTAGCGCCGGCCAACCGCTGTTGGTGAGCAGCCCCGACGTCGATGGACGCCCGTGGCAATTCCTGATCGATGCCTCCAGGGTGTCCTTCGGTATTATGACCTCGTTCGCATCATCGCCGACCACGGCGACATCTGTACCGTCATCTTCCACCGCGCCGTGACCCATGTCAGTGGGTCGCCTGGCCAGCCGCGGCGGCCGCGGCCTGGTCCGTCAATCACTCGTAGTCGCCTGTGTCAGGTGGGACTACTCGGCGGTGGGGTGATGGCCGAGGGCGGCTTGCACCGATGCGATCTGCGACCGTGCCCGCTCGTCGGCCTTTTGCTGTTCGGCGGCTGTCACGATGAGAGCGTCGGAGCCGGGAAAGATGGTGGTCTCGTGTTCGGTATTCAGCCGGTGGTAGCGCTGCTCGATCGCGCGGCGATATCCGGCGGATCGCTGCCGCCGGCGGTGCAGCCGACCCGCCGCTGCGCGATCATATTTGTAGGTGGCGGTTGTTGATCTTGATTTAGGCGTGGTCAGGCGGTGGCGGTCTGGTTGTACGGACGTGTTCAGATGTGCTGCCAGCGGTAACTCGTGTGACCGGGGCGTCGCGCACGACGGTGACCGCCGCGGTGGCGGAACTGGCGGCCGGGGGAGGCGAGGATTCGGCGACAGGGCGGGTGCGCTGGCTGCGGGAGCGGGATCCCGACAACTGCTGGGCGGCCCACTTGGCAAGGCGCGGGCGCTCTATCTTGGAGTTGTGGCGCGGATCCACCGGCAGCCTGCGCTTGAAGAGGATGGCATGGATCTTGTTCGCCATTTCGGAATCTGCAGCCCGCGCGAGTAGTTCCTGGTGCAAGCCGGCGAGCTCGTTCTTGCCAACGTCGGGCTCGACCTCGACGCAGAGGACGGGCAGCTCGCCCGCCGGTGCGGGCACTCCCACCAGTCCACTTCGCCTCACCTTGGGGT
>NZ_JBKQTQ010000179.1:0-65449 GCF_052143115.1 Mycobacterium sp. | reverse complement strand
ACTCCACCAACGGATCGTGAAAGACCTCGACGTGCCCGGAGGCGACCCATACCTCACGCGGCAAGATGATCGACGAGTCCAGGCCGACGACGTCGTCGCGGCCGGTGACCACCGCGCGCCACCACTGCCGTTTGATGTTCTCCTTGAGCTCCACCCCCAACGGCCCGTAGTCCCATGCCGATTTGGTGCCGCCGTAGATCTCGCCGGAGGGGTAGACCAGGCCGCGCCGCTTGGCGAGGTTGACGACGGTGTCGATGACGGACGCCACGAGGTGATGACTCCTGACTTTCGATGCGCGAACGATCTGGCCGGCACTGAGCCGGTGCGCGCCGGTGAGCACCCGTCATCGTAACGATCGACCCCGAGCTCTTTGACATGCGTGATCATGCATGTGACAGTGGAACCAGCCGGCAGCGTTTTCCAGCGATCCCCAGCAGCCGGCCCGAAAGTGATGGTCATGTCCCCCGCAGCGTCGACCGAGAGCCACGGCGACCTCGGCTCCGGTTTGGATGAAGGCCATGAGCACGGCGTTTCTGACTTCACCGAGCTGCCGGCGCCACCCCCGCGGGAAATTCTGGAAGCCGCGGGCGAGCTGCTGCGCGCGCTGGCTGCGCCGGTGCGGATCGCCATTGTGCTGCAGTTACGCGAGTCTCAGCGCTGCGTGCACGAGCTGGTCGATGCGCTGACTGTGCCGCAGCCGCTGGTCAGCCAGCACCTCAAAATCCTCAAGGCGGCGGGTGTGGTCACCGGGGAACGGTCGGGTCGCGAGGTGCTCTACCGGCTGGCCGATCACCACTTGGCGCATATCGTGATCGACGCCGTCGCACACGCCGGCGAGGACAAGCCATGACCGCCGGCGACGATGCAGAGCGCAGCGATGCTGAGGAGCGGCGTATGAGCACCGCCGGCGACGATGCAGAGCGCAGCGATCCGGAGGAGCGGCGCCATGACTAACGGCAGCGTGCGTTCTACCCGGCAGCGGGCGGCGATCTCGTCGCTGCTGGAAACCCTCGACGACTTCCGGTCGGCCCAAGAGCTGTACGACGAGCTGCGGCGCCGCGGTGAGAACATCGGCCTGACCACCGTCTACCGGACGCTGCAGTCGATGTCGGCCGCGGGCATGCTCGACACGCTGCGCAACGACACCGGTGAGTCGGTCTACCGGCGCTGCTCGGAACACCATCACCACCACTTGGTGTGCCGCAACTGCGGGTCGACCGTGGAGGTGGGCGACCACGAGGTCGAGGTGTGGGCGGCCGAGGTGGCGACCAAACACGGATTCTCCGATGTCAGCCACACCATCGAGATGTTCGGCACTTGCGCGGACTGCCGCGGTCAGACTTAGCCCGTTAGCGCGTGACGGATCTCGGCGCCCTTGTCGAGCACCATCAGGATCAGCGTGCGCAGCGCGTCGTCGCTCAGGCCACTGCCCGGAAAGTTGTAGCGCAGCATCACGTCTGCCGTTTTGCTTGAGTTGCGTTTGCCGGTCGTTTCGCCGACCTTCTCCATCAGCGCCACCGATCCCAGCAGAGTGCTCTGCGCGTGCTCGGCCACGCTGTCACGAATCTTCTTGGTCAGCAGCAGATCCCACGCCAGAATCTGGGTCAGGGACACCAGGTCGAGGTCCTCGGTGATGGTCACGACCCGCAACGACGCGATCGTGCCGTCGTGGCGCACGGTCAGCGCGCCGTCGGATTCCTCGTCGAGGGGTAATACCTCTGACAGCACCGCTAACAACCGCTCCTGTAACGAAGGCATCTAGGCCGTCCCGAATCGTCGATGACGCAACGCGTACTCTTCGCAGGCCGCCCAGAGATCGCGGCGGTCGTAATCGGGCCAGAGTTTATCCTGGAAGATGTACTCGGCGTAGGCCGCTTGCCACAGCATGAAATTGCTGGTCCGCTGCTCGCCCGAGGTCCGCAGCAACAGATCCACGTCGGGAATGTCGGGGCGGTGTAGATGGCGAGCGACAGTCGCCTCGGTGACCCGCTCCGGGTCCAGCCTGCCCGCGGCGGCTTCGCGCGCGATATCCCTTGCGGCCTCGGCGATTTCGGTGCGGCCACCATAGTTGACGCAGTAGTTCACCGTGATGACGTCGTTGTGCATCGTCATCTCCTCTGCGATCGCCAATTCGTTGATGACACTTCGCCACAGGCGCGGCCGCGAGCCCACCCAGCGAATCTTCACGCCCATCTCGTTGAGGTTGACCCGCCGCCGTCGCACCACGTCGCGGTTGAACCCCATCAGGAAGCGAACTTCCTCGGCTGACCGCTTCCAGTTCTCCGTGGAAAAGGCGTAGAGGCTGAGCCATTTGATGCCGATTTCGATTGCACCGCAAACGATATCGATAACGACGGCCTCACCCATCTTGTGGCCTTCGACGCGGGCCAGTCCGCGCTGGGTGGCCCAGCGGCCGTTGCCATCCATCACGATCGCAACGTGGTTGGGCAGCTGGTCCGCGGGGATCCGCGGTGCGGCTGCGTTGGAAACGTGTTGTGGGGGCCGGCAGGGGCCGCCGTCGGGCGACGGGGGGAGCGCCGGAAAGACCACCGGCCAGGTGGATTTGTCGGGAAAGGTCGGGTAGTCGTCGGGGGCAGGCGGCAGCTGTGGGAAGTGGACGACCTTCCTGGTGCGCTCAGCCCTCCGCTCTGAGCGGCTCACCCGGCTCGTCCCCATGGGCCACATCCTGCCTGACCAGAGCGATGCGACGGTCGGCGAGGCTCTGATAGACATGGTCGACTCGGCCTGGCCGCTCGACCAGCGGCAACGTTCGCAGCTGCCGCTCCAGATGCCATTGCAGGTGGGCGGCCACCAATCCGCTGACGTGGCTGCGGGCCGAGTGCGGTGCGGTCTCCGCGGTCTCCCAATCACCGTCGTGCAGCGCCGACATCAGATCCACCACACCCAGCGGCGGCGTCGTCGCACCGGCGGGGCGGCAGTAGCCGCAGACGCTGCCGCCTGCGGCGATGTGAAATGCCCGATGCGGGCCCGGGGTGCCGCAGCGGGCGCATTCGGTCAGCGCGGGGGCCCACCCGGCGATGCTCATGGCCCGCAGCAGATACGCGTCCAGCACCAGCTCGCGGGGTCGGCGACCGTCGGCCACCGCACGCAGCGCACCGACCGTGAGTCGGTGCAATGTCGGGGCCGGTGCTCGTTCTTCACCGGCGAGGCGCTCGGCGGTTTCCAGCATCGCGCACGCGCAGGTGTATCGGCCGTAGTCGCTGACGATGTCGGTGGCGAACGCGTCAAGCGAGACGACCTGGGTGACGATGTCCAGGTTGCGGCCCGGGTGCAACTGCACGTCGATATGCGCGAACGGCTCCAGTCGCGCGCCGAACTTGCTACGGGTGCGGCGTACACCCTTGGCCACCGCACGGACCAGTCCATGGTCGCGGGTGAGCATGGTGACGATCCGGTCGGCTTCGCCGAGCTTGTGCTGGCGCAGCACCACCGCCCGGTCTCGGTACAGCCGCATCACACCAGTGTGGCATTGAGTGGCCACATCCCCTCATACCCGCGCCGATACGCTCATAGGCGATGACTCACTCGCCCGCATCACGCTTCCCCACCCTGACCGACCAGCTCTACCAGCTGGCCAACGGTGAGGTGACTTCCGGCGAGCTGGTCCGTCGCTCGCTGCACGCCATCGACCTGAGCCAATCGACACTGAACGCTTTCCGCGTGGTGCTCACCGAGACGGCGCTGGCCGATGCTGCCGCGGCCGACCTGCGGCGCGCCAACGATGATCAAGCGCCGCTGCTGGGTGTCCCAATCGCGGTCAAAGACGACGTCGACATCGCCGGAGTGCCAACCGCCTTCGGCACATCAGGGTCCGTTCGGCTCGCCACGCAGGACGCCGAAGTGGTGCGCCGGCTTAAGGCGGCCGGCGCAGTGATCGTCGGCAAGACCAATACCTGCGAACTGGGCCAATGGCCGTTCACCAGCGGACCCGGGTTCGGCCACACCCGCAATCCGTGGTCGCGCAAACACACTCCGGGCGGGTCGTCAGGCGGCAGCGCGGCCGCGGTCGCCGCCGGCCTGGTCACCGCCGCGATCGGCTCGGACGGGGCGGGCAGTGTTCGGATCCCGGCGGCCTGGACGCATTTGGTGGGCATCAAACCGCAACGTGGCCGCATCTCGACGTGGCCGTTACCGGAGGCGTTCAACGGCATCACGGTCAACGGCGTGCTGGCCCGCACCGTCGCCGATGCGGCGCTGGTGCTCGATGCGGCGTCCGGCAACGCCGAGGGCGATCTGCACAAGCCGCGGCCGGTGACGGTGACCGACCACGTGGGCATCGCTCCCGGGCCGTTGCGGATCGCGCTGTCAGCCCTTTTCCCGTTCACCGGGTTTCCGGCTCGCTTGCATCCGGAGATCAGGGCGGCGCTTGAGTCGGTGGGCGATCAACTTCGACTGCTCGGCCACAGGGTGATGTCGGGCAATCCCGATTACGGACTGCGGCTGTCGTGGAACTTTCTGTCACGTTCCACTTCTGGACTGATCGACTGGGCCGACCGGTTAGGTGACGGCGTGGAGCTCGATCCACGCACGATGTCGAATATGCGGATGGGGCGGGTGCTCTCGCAGTCGATACTGCGCGCCGCGCGTGCGCACGAAGTCGCCGATCAACGCCGGGTGGGCTCGATTTTCCGCATCGTGGACGTCGTGGTGGCGCCGACAACCGCGCAGCCGCCTCCGCTGGTGCACACGTTCGACAAGTTGCGCGGCCTGGACACCGACCGCGTGATGATCGCTGCCTGCCCGGTGACCTGGCCGTGGAATGTGTTGGGGTGGCCCTCGATCAACGTCCCGGCGGGCTTTACCTCCGAAGGCTTGCCGATCGGCGTGCAGCTGATGGGACCGGCCAACAGCGAGCCACTGCTGATCTCTCTGGCCGCCGAATTGGAGGGGCTCGGCGGCTGGCCGGCCAAGCAACCGGAGATTTGGTGGAACACTGGCACGGACACGCCACCGATCTCCAGCGGACCGCAACTGCGATGAGAGCCGAACCTTAGCTCAAAAGCCCAGCCGACCAAGTTGTTTGGGGTCGCGCTGCCAATTCTTGGCGACCTTGACGCGCAGGTCGAGGTAGACCTTGGTACCCAGCAGCTTCTCGATCTGGCCGCGCGCCGAGGTGCCTACCTCGCGCAATCGGGCGCCACCCTTGCCGATCACGATGCCCTTCTGGCTGTCGCGCTCGACGTAGAGAACGGCGTGCACGTCGATCAGGTCGTCACGCCCCTCCCGCGGATTGACCTCGTCGATAACCACCGCCAGCGAATGTGGCAACTCCTCGCGCACGCCCTCCAGGGCGGCTTCCCGAATGAACTCGGCCATCAGAACCTCTTCGGGTTCATCGGTCAGCTCACCGTCGGGGTAGTACGCCGGCCCAGCCGGCAACGCAGCAGCCAGCACGTCGATCAGCACGTCGATCTGCTCACCGGTGACCGCCGAGACAGGGACGATCTCGGCTTGACGATCGTCGGTGATCCCGACCAGTTCGCCGACCGCGGCCAGCTGCGCGGCCAACTTGTCCTTGGTCACCCTGTCGATTTTGGTGACGATGACGACCAACGTCGTTGTGGGCGCGACGGAGTCGATCTGCTCAACGATCCACCGGTCTCCCGGGCCGATCGCCTCGTCGGCGGGTATGCACAAACCGATGGCGTCGACTTCTGTGTAGGTATCGCGGACCAAGTCGTTGAGGCGCTTGCCCAGCAGGGTCCGCGGCCGATGCAGTCCGGGAGTGTCGACCATGATCATCTGGAAGTCCTCTCGGTGCACGATGCCGCGAATCGTGTGCCGGGTTGTCTGCGGGCGACTCGAGGTGATCGCCACCTTCGAGCCGACCAGCGCATTGGTCAGCGTCGACTTCCCGGTATTCGGCCGCCCGACGAGACAGACGAAGCCGGAATGGAATTCAGTCATGGTTTCGCGGTGAGTCCGCGACGGGCACGGTCATGGCAGGACATTGCCTGCGCCGTCGGTGATGATGACCGCCGCCGTCGCCGATATCTCACGGACGGCGGCGATGCCGGCGTCGTCGGCGGAACCGGCCACCAGCACGGCAGCCTCCAACCCGACCGCTCCGCTGGATACCGCCCCGGCCACCGCCGTTTGCAGCGCGGTCAGCTGCAACGTCGACAGATCCACCGGCGCTGCGGCGTAGGTCCGGCCATCGACGTCACGCACCGCTGCGCCGCTGCGGGCCTCGGCGCGTGCCATGGCCGAGCGGGCCAGCACGACGAGCTTTGCGTCCTCGGCAACGAGCGGCTCAGCCGTCATGGTTTACCTCCTGACCGTCGGGGTCGGCGCGGCTCAGCAACACGGTGCCGATCCGGACCCGGCCGCGATGGTCCTGGCCGCCCTCGGCATGCAGCCGCAGCCCATGTGATACCACCTCGGCGCCGGGCAGTGGGACCCGACCCAGCTCCAGAGCCAGCAGCCCGCCGACCGTGTCGACGTCAAGGTGCTCGTCGAACTCCACTCCGTACAGTTCGCCGACGTCTTCGATCGGCAGTCGCGCCGAAACCCGGAACCGGTTGTCGCCCAGATCTTCTACCGGCGCGACCTCGGCCGCGTCGTACTCGTCGGCAATCTCGCCGACGATCTCTTCCAACACATCCTCGATCGTCACCAACCCGGCTATCGCGCCGTACTCGTCGACCAGCAGCGCCATGTGGTTGCGATCTCGCTGCATTTCGCGCAGCAGCGCGTCCAGGGGTTTGGAGTCCGGCACGAACACCGCTGGACGCATGACCTGCGCAACAGGGGTGTCCCGTCCGCCAGTGCTCGAGTAATGTGTTTGCTGCACAGCGTCTTTCAGATACACAACACCGACGACATCGTCGACGTTCTCACCGATCACCGGAATGCGGGAATGCCCGCTGCGCACCGCCAGCGATATCGCTTTGTCGGCCGATTCGTCGCTTTCGATCCAGATCATCTCGGTGCGCGGCACCATCACCTCGCGGGCCGGTGTATCGCCAAGTTCGAAAACGGACTGGATCATCCGGCGCTCGTCGGCGGCGACCACGCCGCGCTGCTGGGCCAGGTCGACGACTTCGCGCAACTCGATCTCGGACGCGAACGGCCCGTTGCGGAAGCCCCGACCCGGGGTCAGCATGTTGCCCAGTACCACCAGCAATCGGCTAATCGGGGCCAGCAAGACCGAAATCACCTGCAGCGGTAGCGCTGCCACCAACGAAATCGTGTAGGCATTCTGGCGGCCGAGCGTGCGCGGACCGACACCGATGACGACGAAACTGATCACCACCATGGTCGCGGCGGCGGCGAGCAGCCCCCAACCGTGGCCCAGGTTGTGGCGGAGACTCACCACCAGCAGCGCAGTCGCGGTGATCTCACAGATGATCCGCAGCAACACCACCAAGTTGATGTAGCGGGGCCGGTCGGCCATCACCTTGGCCAGCCGCACCGCGCCCGGCCGCTCGTCACGTACCAGTTCGTGGACCCGCGCCACCGACACCGTGCTGATCGCGGCATCGACCGCGGCGAACAAACCGCCCAGACCGATCAGCACGATCGCGCCGAGCAGCGGACCGACCCCAGTCAATTGTCGAAAAACCTTGATTTATCGAGCAATCGCTGGTCTCTCTCGCTCTGGCGTTCGTGGTGGTAGGCCTCGACTTGGTTGGCGACCCAGTCTTCGAGCAAGCGGCGCTGCAGGGCGAACATCTCTTTTTCTTCGTCCGGCTCGGCGTGGTCGTAGCCGAGGAGGTGCAGAACGCCGTGGATTGTCAGCAGCGCCAATTCGTGACCCAGCGAATGACCGGCAGCCGCGGCCTGCTCGGCGGCGAATTCGGGGCACAGCACGATGTCGCCGAGCATCGCCGGTCCCGGCTCCGGAGCGTCGGGGCGGCCGCCCGGCTCGAGCTCGTCCATCGGAAAGCTCATCACGTCGGTCGGTCCGGGCAAATCCATCCAGCGCATGTGGAGATCAGCCATCGCCGCGGTGTCTAGCAGCACCATCGACAGCTCGGCGGCCGGGTTGACGTCCATTTGGGCAATGACGAACCTTGCGACGCTGATTAATTCGGATTCGGAGACGTCGACTCCCGATTCGTTGGCGACCTCGATACTCACGAGCGCCCCTCTCCCCCGCGAGCGGGAGGTGCCCCCACCTCATCACTCGGCGTTGATTCGTCGCCGGCGCGACTCACGGCGCTGTCACCGGCGGCTGCGGGCACTCGACGCCCGCCGCGCTGCCCGGTTCATGTTCAGACCGGGTTCCTCGTATCGTGCATAGGCATCCACGATTTCGGCGACCAACCGATGCCGGACGACGTCGGCGCTGGTCAATTCGGCGATGTGAATGTCGTCGATGCCATCGAGGATGTCGACCGCGGCCCGCAGTCCCGACCTGTTGCCGCCCGGCAGGTCGATCTGTGTAACATCGCCGGTTACAACGACTTTCGAGCCGAATCCCAGTCGGGTGAGGAACATCTTCATCTGCTCGCCGGTGGTGTTCTGCGCCTCGTCCAGGATGATGAACGCGTCATTAAGGCTGCGACCGCGCATATATGCCAGCGGCGCGACCTCGATGATCCCGGACGCCATCAGCTTGGGGATCAGCTCGGGATCCATCATGTCGTGCAGCGCGTCGTAAAGTGGACGCAGATACGGGTCGATCTTCTCGCTCAGTGTGCCGGGCAGAAAGCCAAGCCGCTCACCGGCTTCCACTGCCGGTCGGGTCAAGATGATGCGGGTGACCTGTTTGCGCTGCAGCGCGTTGACCGCCTTGGCCATCGCCAGGTAGGTCTTGCCCGTTCCTGCCGGGCCGATCCCGAAGACGATGGTGTGAGCATCGATCGCGTCGACGTAGCGCTTCTGATTCAGGGTCTTGGGCCGAATCGTCCTGCCGCGACGCGACAAGATGTCAAGGGTCAGCACCTCGGCCGGAGACTCGTTGCCGGTGCCGATCAACATGGCCACACTGTGGCGCACCACCTCGGGCGTCAACGGCTGGCCACCGGCGACGATCGCGACGAGTTCGGAGATCACCCGTTCGGCGAGCGCGACGTCGGCGGGCTCACCGGAAAGCGTCACCGCGTTGCCACGTACATGCAGATCAGCGGCCAGAATGCGTTCGAGCGCACGCAGGTTTTCGTCAGCGGAACCCAGCAGGCCCACCACGAGGTCGGGCGGAACGTCGATGCTGCTGCGAACCTGGGATGTCGGCGAACCAGCAGCGTTGGTTTCGCGGGGCGTCACGTGGTCTCTAATGCCTGCTTTCTGCGGTGTGTTCAGCGGGTTGCTCGGACGGTTAAGTCTACCGCCGGTAGGTTTGCGAACCCAATGGTTAGCCGCGCTGCGGCCACCAGTTCGGCGGCGTCGAGATCGACGCCAGCGCGGAAAAATCGCGAAAAAGACGCGCTGACGTCAATCTCGAAACGCATGCAGCGTGCCTTTCACGGGCTCGCGTCGCCTGGTTGCTCCCACCGCGGGGTCAGCACACCCAGCGCGCCCAATGCGACCGCGGCCGCGGTCGATGTGCGCAGCACGGTCGGGCCAAGCCGGACCGGCACGGCACCGGCGTCCGTCAATGCAGTGAGCTCGTCGGGAGCGATGCCGCCCTCGGGGCCCACCACCAACATCACCGACTTCGCTTGCGCCAGGCTGAGATCCGTCAGCTGACCGGTAGCCGACTCGTGCAGAGCCAACACCGTGCCCCCGGACGCCACCACGTCGCCGATCCGCTGGGTCAGCGCCGCGGTGGACAGCACACCGTCGACCGACGGGATGTGCGCCCGACGGGATTGCTGTGCCGCAGCGCGAGCGACCGCGTGCCAGCGCCGCAGGCCCTTATCGGCGCGGGCGCCCTCCCAACGGGCCACGCACCGCGCGGCCTGCCACGCCACCAGGGCATCAGCTCCGGCTTCGGTGGCCAACTCGATCGCCAGCTCGGAGCGCTCGGCCTTGGGCAACGCCTGGATGACGGTGACCGGCGGCTGGACGGGCGGTACCTGCCAGCGGTCCAGCACCCTGGCCTGCACCCCGTCGCGGCCGGCGTGTTCGACCACGCAACGGGCCAGGCCCCCGTCGCCGTCGCCGAGAATGAGCTCTTCGCCGCGCCGGATGCGCCGCACGGTAGCGGCGTGAAAGCCTTCGTCGCCCTCGACGACGGCCAGCTCACCGGTCGCGGGCAGCGCGTCGATGTAGAACAGGCCGGGCAATTAGCGCCCGGTAAAGGTCTCACGCAGCCGGCTGAACAATCCGCCGGTGCCGGCGGCGTGCGTCGAACGGACTTCGGCCACGTCACGACCTCGGCGGCTCTTGAGCTCGCCCAGCAGTTCGGTGTCGCGATGATCGAGCCGATCCGGCACGACCACCTCGACATGCACGTGCAGATCACCGCGCGCACCGGAACGCAGGTGGGGCATCCCGTGGCCCCGCCGGGTCGTCACCGAACCGGGCTGGGTCCCCGCGGGGATGGTGATCTCGGTCAGGCCGTCGAGGATCGCGTCCAGGGTCACCGTGGTCCCCAGGGCCGCGTCGACCATCGGCACCGAGATCGTGCAGTGCAAATCGTCGCCGTCGCGCACGAAGATGTCGTGAGGCTGTTCGTGGACCTCGACGTAGAGATCGCCCGCCGGTCCTCCCCCAGGCCCAACCTCGCCTTGCGCAGCCAGCCGGACCCGCATGCCGTTGCCGACGCCGGCGGGGATCTTCACGGTGATCTCGCGACGAGCCCGCACCCTTCCGTCGGCACCGCACTGGTAGCACGGGTCGAGAATGACTTCGCCCACGCCGCGGCAGGTCGGGCACGGTCGCGATGTCATCACCTGACCGAGCAGGGAGCGCTGCACCGTCTGCACCTCCCCGCGACCACCGCAGGTGTCGCAGGTCACGGGTGCCGAATTGCCGTTGGTGCCGCGGCCCTGGCACCGGTCGCACAGCACCGCAGTGTCAACAGTGACCTGTTTACTGACGCCGGTCGCGCATTCGGTGAGGTCGAGCCGCATCCGCAGCAACGAGTCCGAGCCCGGTCGGACCCGTCCGGTCGGTCCGCGCGAGGTTGAGCCCCCACCGAAGAACGCCTCGAACACATCGCCCAGACCACCGAAGCCACCGAATCCGTTCGCAGCCGAGGCCGCGTTCTCCAGCGGGTCGCCGCCCATGTCGACGATGCGTCGCTTCTCTGGGTCCGATAACACCTCGTAGGCGACGCTGATCTCCTTGAACTTCGCCTGGGCGACCTCGTCGGGGTTGATGTCGGGATGCAGCTCACGCGCCAGCTTGCGATAGGCGCGTTTGATCTCCGCATCGCTCGCCTTCTGGCTCACGCCGAGCAGACCGTAGTAGTCGCGTGCCACGCCTGACCTTTCTTAGGCCCTTAGGCCTTTTCAGACCGCACTACCACGGCCATCCATAAATTCTGCAATGAGTGGGCGCTCATCGCGCACCTAGCACTTCGCCGATATACAGAGCAACCGCTGCGACGCTGGCGATAGTTCCCGGATAGTCCATTCGGGTGGGCCCGAGCACACCCATGCCGCCGTAGACGGTGTCGGTGGTGCCGTAGGTGGTGGACACCACCGATGTGCCCACCATCTGCTCGGCCTCGGTTTCGTGCCCGATGCGCACCGTCACTTTACCGGCTTCTTGCTGGGCAGCCAGCAGCCGCAGCACCACGACCTGTTCCTCGAGTGCTTCCAGGATCGACCGCAGCGAACCGCCGAAGTCGGCGGTATTGCGGGTCAGGTTGGCGGTGCCGCCGAGCAGCAGCCGCTCCTCGGTGTGCTCGACCAGGGACTCCAGCAGCACCGTCGCCGAGCGTCCGACGGCGTCGCTGAGGCTGGTGCGCTGCCCGCCGCGGCCGTCGAGCTGCACGGCCAGATCCGCGACCGCGATCGATGCCGCCGAAAGCCTTTTACCTTCCAGCGCTTGGCCGAGCATCTCGCGCAGCTGGGACAGCTGGTGGTCGTCGATGACATCACCGAGTTCGACGATGCGCTGGTCGACCCGGCCGGAGTCGGTGATGACGACCATCAGCAACCGGGCGGGGGTCAGCGCAATCACTTCCAGATGCCGCACGGTCGACGTGGACAACGTCGGGTACTGCACGATAGCCACCTGGCGGGTCAGCTGCGCCAGCAGCCGCACTGCGCGTCGCAGCACGTCGTCGAGGTCGACACCCGATTCCAGAAAGCCTTGGATGGCTCGGCGCTCAGCCACCGACAGCGGCTTGACGTCGTCGAGCCGGTCGACGAATTCGCGGTAGCCCTTTTCGGTCGGCACGCGTCCGGAGCTGGTGTGCGGCTGGGTGATGTAACCCTCGGCCTCCAGCACGGCCATATCGTTGCGGACCGTGGCGGAAGAGACACCGAGGTTGTGGCGCTCAACCAGCGACTTCGACCCGATCGGCTCCTTGGTGGAGACGAAGTCGGCGACGATCGCACGCAGCACCTCAAAGCGACGGTCGTCGGCACTAGCCATCCGGATCCACCTTTCCAACCTGACCCATTTTACGGTGATCATCGGCCGCGACCGCTGCTCGCACCCACACCCGCCAGCCGTTCCGGCCCGTATCGTCGCTCGCGCTAGCCAACGGCGCGCTCCTCCTCGCGCCGTTCCGGCCCGCATCGTCGCCGCGCTAGCCAACGGCGCGCTCCTCCTCGCGCCGTTCCGGCCCGCATCGTCGCCGCGCTAGCCAACGGCGCGCTCCTCCTCGCGCCGTTCCGGCCCGCATCGTCGCCGCGCTAGCCTTTCCTGCATGGCCACGTCGAGCCGCGGCGACGCGCCGGAGACGGTCTGCGGATGATCTTCAAGGGCGTGCGAGAGGGCAAGCCGTACCCCGAGCATGGGCTGTCCTACCGGGACTGGTCGAAGATTCCTCCGCGGCAGATCCGACTCGATGAGATAGTCACCACCACGACAGTGCTGGCACTTGATCGCCTGCTGTCCGAAGACTCCACGTTCTACGGTGACCTTTTCCCGCACGCGGTGAAGTGGAAGGGCATCGTCTACCTCGAGGACGGCTTGCATCGCGCGGTGCGTGCGGCGCTGCGCAATCGCACAGTGCTGCATGCCCGGCTGCTCGATTTGGATGCGGTCACCCAGCAGGCGTAGCGCTCGGTCACATTCTTGCCCCGCCCGGTGTCGAGGTAGGTAGGAACGCCCGAAAGGCTTTGAGGAGGACCGCCATGCCACGACTCACCGGAGTTTCCGACCGCGACGCCGGACTCGGCGCCAAGATCGCTTATTTCTTCACCAAGCGGCGCTTCAAGCAGATGACCGGACTCGAAACCGCAACGATGCTCGAGCCGCTGCGGATGTATGCGTATATCCCCAAGCTGCTCAACGCCTATGGCCGCTTGGAACTGGCAGAGTCGAAAATGGATATCCTCAGCCCCCGGCATCGCGCGCTGGCCGAGCTCAAGTCGGCGGCGACGGTGCGCTGCGAGTACTGCATCGACCTCGGTTCGGCGATCGCGCGCGGCTGGGGGCTTACCGACGAGGAACTGCTGGCGTTATCGGACTACCAGAACGCCACCTGCTTCTCCGACCTCGACAAGCTCATCCTCGAATACGCCACGGCGATCAGCCGCACACCGGTCGAGGTGAGTGACCATCTGTTCGACGGCTTGCGCGCGCATTTCGACAACGCGCAACTCGTCGGTCTGACCCACATCATCACGCTCGGCAATCTGCGGGGGCGCTTCAATCTCGCGTTGGGTATCGGGGCATCGGGTTTCAGCGACGGCAGGGTGTGCGCACTGCCCGACGCCGGTGGACGGTGACCACCAACACGGACCTGGCAGCACGTTTCCAGGCGGCCCGGCCGCATCTGGGCGCGCTGGCCTACCGCATGCTGGGTTCGGTCGACGACGCAGAGGACGCCGTACAGGAGGCCTGGCTGCGGCTGACCGGCGGCGACCACCGGGATGCTCGGGAGATAGCCAACCTCGACGCCTGGCTGACCACGGTGGTGGCCCGGATCTGTCTGAACACGCTGCGCAATCGCCGGGCACGACCCCGCGAAGAACTCGTCGCCCGAGTGCCGGACCCCATCGTCGACGGGGTCGGCGACGTCGATCCAGAGCATCAGGCGATGCTGGCCGACGGGGTGGGGTTGGCGTTGTTCGTGGTGCTGGACACCTTGCCGCCGGCGGAGCGGCTGGCGTTCGTGCTACACGACGTCTTCGCCGTGCCGTTCGACCAGATTGCGCCGATCGTCGAGCGGTCACCCGAGGCCACCCGCAAGCTGGCCAGCCGGGCGCGGCGCCGCATCCAGGATGCCGCGCCCAATCCCGACACCGACCTGGCGGCCCAACACGCCGTCGTCGACGCCTTCTTTGCCGCGGGGCGTGCCGGTGACTTCGACCGGCTGGTCGCGGTACTGGACCCCGACGTGTCATTGCGCGGCGATTTCGGCCGCGGCCCGGCCGGACTGCGCTCGGTTGAGGGTGCCTCCGCCGTGGCCGGACTCGCCCGAGGCTACGCAGCGCCGGAACGCGAAGTCCGCCCCGCCATCGTCAACGGCGCCGCCGGCGCGGTGATCTTCGTCGGCGGCGAGCCGACCGCCATCATGGGCTTCGTCGTGCGCGGTGAGCGTGTCGCCGCGATCGACGTGCTGGCCGATCCAGAACGCATCGCCCGGATCGACTTGGGCGCAGTTACCGGCTAGCCGGTGTCACGCGGCGGTGGCCGCCTGCACCAGCGCGATCGCGGCGTCGTGCTGCATGACCCAGGTGCCACCTTGATCGATGAACGCGAGTTGCTTGGTGACCGGCCCGGCGAACTTCGGACCCGTGATGGCGACGTCGGCGCTGACCGCGTTCGGAGCGACCGGCTGGATGTTCGTGACGTTGAACTGCTCCGGGAAGTTCCCGTTCCGGAAGGCCTTCCTCAGGTCGTGGTCGGCCACATGGCCCTCGTCTCCACTGATGCCGTTTTCAACCAGACCAAACTTGTTCTCATATGACACGCCAGGGTCGGTGACCTGGTTGCACAGGCTGGACAACTGCTCCGGGCTGGGCAGAGCTGCCGGTGCACCCGGCGGCGGAGGCGGCGGGGGGTCCTGCGCAAACGGCACGCCCAAGGCGGCGGGCTGCACCTCGAAGCCCGGCGTGGCGCCAAAGGCAACCGACGTCAGGCCGGCCGCCGCGGCTCCAATCGCGGCAACGGCTGCCGCCCCGGTGGCGAGCAATTTTACGGTCATGGCTGTCCCTTCGACTCGGACTTCGATATCGGTGTCATTCTGCTGGTCACGGCGTCATCTGTGGCGGCGCCGATGCGGGCGTGTCGTATCAGTGGTTGTCTCAACATACCCGGTGGGTCCGCGACCGAACCGTCATGTCTAGCCAGCATGGATTCGCCACTCGGCGGCGTCCTGCTGCTGTCGCCAGAATTCGTCGAACCGTCCGCCCGCGCTGAGCAACCCGTCGACCGAACCGTCCTCGACCACCCGGCCATTGTCGAGAAATAGGACCCGGTCGGCATGACGAATGCTCGCCAGGCGATGGGCGACGATCACCCGGGTGCGCGATTGCGGATCCGCGGTCAGCGCGTCGACCACGGCGGCCTCGTTCTCGGTGTCTAGCGCGCTGGTCGCCTCGTCGACCAGCAGTATCGGCGCGGGTTTGAGCAGGGCGCGAGCGATGCTGACCCGTTGCCGTTCACCACCCGACAGCGCGGAACCGGCCTCGCCGACGGTCGTCTCGACACCCTCGGGCAACCTGCCGGTGAGCTCGTCGACCCGCGCCAGCGCGACAGCCCGGGTGAACTGATCGTCGGTGGCGGCGGGGTCCCCGGCGTACACGTTCTCGCGAATCGTCCCGTGGAACAGGTAGGGATGCTGAAACACCACGCTGCTTGTCGTGCGCCGAGTTTCGGCATCGAGTGTCGCGGCGTCGACGCCGTCGACCAGCACCCGGCCGCGGGTCGGTTGGTGCAGGCCGGCGATCAGCGCCAAGATGGTGCTCTTGCCCGACCCGGACGGCCCGACTATCGCTGTCGTGGTTCCCGGCTGCAGGGTGAAACTCACTCCGTCGAACACTGGCGCGCTTGCGCCGTCGTAGCTGAACGCGACGTCTTCGAACTCGATTCGTGGTGACGCGGCATGGGCCCGCAGCGTGTCGGTTCCGGCCTCCATGACCGGTGCGGTGAGCACGGCACGAATGCGGTCGAGCGTTGCGCGAGTGCTCTCCAAAGCCGGCGCCAGCTCGCTGATGGTGGTGAAAGGCTCCAGATAGCGGGCGATCACGACGATCAGGGCGATCGCCGCGGGCACGCTCAGCGCGTGCGTTACCGTCAGCGCGGTGGTCGCACCGGCCAGCAGGATGAGAGCCAGCTGGCTGGCGATACTGAACAGCAGCTGGCCCGGGATCTGCATGCCCAGCAACCGCATCGTCGCGCCGTGCTGCGCGGCCAGCGCGTCGCCGACCAGACTTCGAGCCGGCTCGACGCGCCGCGCGGCCCTCAACGCCTGCTGAGTTCGGGCGAACTCGATAATCCGTTCGGTGAGCGCGCTGTTGGCTTCACCGGCCGCAGCATCGGCGCGGCGCGCAAGCCGTACCGAGGCCCACAACGCTCCCAACAGCAGTGGCACGCCACCCATCGCGGCCAGGCCGAGCTGCCAGGAGACCGGCACCAGGGCCAGCGCGATGGCTGCCGGCAGCAGGACCGCGGTGACCAGCGGCGTCAACAGGTTGACCACGAGTCCGACGAGTTCGGGCCCCGTCGCAGCGATCGCCTGCCGTGCCGTCGCGGTCTGGTCGGCGCTGAACCAATCCAGTCGCACATCCGGGAGTCGGTCCGCCACGTCGTGCTGGGTGCGGTCGAGCACGGCGAAGCCCAGATTGAAACCGATCCGCGCGGTCGCGGTGTCGATCACCCATCCGGTCACCGTCGCCGCGGTGAGCCAGCCCAGCCACACCAGCGCGCGTTGCGGTGTGTCGCTGAATAACGCACCCACCAGGGGAACCAACAGCACGGTGGCTACCGCCCGCGCCACCACGGAGACCAACGCGAGCACGGTGTATGCGATCACGTTGCCGCGGCGATCGGCCGGGACGAGGCTCAACCAGGTGCGGATCATCGCGCCGCCTCCTGAGCTGTGGTAACCGTCACCGGGGCGCAATGGCCGCTCTCCCATAACCGTCGATAGCGTCCATCCGCGGCCAGCAACTCCTCGTGGGTGCCGCGCTCGGCGATCCGACCATGGTCGAGCACGACGATCTGGTCGGCTCCGGTGATGGTGTGCAGTCGATGAGCGATCACCAACACGGTGCGCTCCCGGGTCAACCGGTTGAGCGCCTGCTGCACAAGGTATTCCGATTCTGGATCGGCAAACGCCGTGGCCTCGTCGAGGATGAGGACGCCGGTGTCGGCGAGGATGGCACGGGCGATGGTGAGCCGTTGCCGCTCTCCGCCCGAGAGCCCGGTGGCCGCACCCAGCACGGTGTCGTAGCCCTGCGGCAATCGCATGATGCGATCGTGGATTTGCGCTTCGCGGGCGGCGGCCTGGACTTGGGCGGCGGTGGCATCCGGGACGGCCAGCGCGATGTTCTCGCTGACAGTGCCGTGCACGAGCTGGGTTTCCTGCAAGACGAAACCGACTCGCGTATAGAGCTCGTCGGCCGTCATTGACCGGATATCCTGTCCGCCAACGCGTATCGCGCAGTGCGGAATATCCTCGACATCATGGAATCGAGCCAGCAGCGCGGCCAGCGTGGACTTTCCGGATCCTGAAGGGCCGACGAGGGCGGTAACCGTGCCCGGCCGCAGCGTCAGTGAGACGTCCTTGATCACCGGTACGTCGGGGCGGTAGCCGAAGCTGACCTGGTCGAACACGACGGTGGCAGCTGCGTCGTCGTCGGACGCGTCACGCGGCTGTTCACGCACGGAGAGTTCCGGCTCGTCGAGGGTGATCTGCAGGCGCCGGGCGGCCAACATCCCGGCGCGGATGCCGCCGATCCCGTAGGCGATGTTGAGCAGTCGCGCACCGAATGTGGTGCCCAACAACAAGAACGGCAACAGGTTCACCGGATTCATCCGGCCCGTGACGACCAGCAGGGTGCCGGTGACAGCGATGAGCCACAGGAAAGTCGCGGGACGGGTGGCCAGATCCATCAAGGTTTTCTTGCCGGCCAGCGGACGCTGCCAGTCGACCAGGAATCGGATGTAGGAGTCCAGGCGGCGCCGGAAGCTCGACGCGGCGGCACCGCCGAAGACACGGATCACCGGCTGGCCCTCGAGGTAGGCGCCCGCCTCGCCGTTCATCTTCTCGGCCCAGCGCTGCGATTGAGGGATGCGCGGCCCGGACTGAATCGTGATCGACGACGTCAAGAGCAGATAGACCAACACGGGCACGAACAACACCAGCGCTACCCGCCAGTCCACGACGAACAGGTAGACCAGCACCGCCACCGGGGCAACGACCGCGGCAACCGCGTCCGGAATGGCGTGGGTGACCAGGTAATGCAACGACAGTGTGTCGTCCTGCACCAGCTGCTTGATCGACCCCGACCCGCGGGCGGTGAACCAGCCCAACGGCAATCGCGACAGCTTGCTCAACAGCCGCGAGCGCAGGTCGCTGGCGAACCGGGCGTCGATGACGTGCAGCCACAGTGTCAGCGCGGCACCGAGCATGGTGCCGAACCCGAGCAGCGCGACGGCGGCGATTCCGATCTCCCGCAACCGTGCCGCCTCGGCACCACCCGCCAGTAGCCGCGCCAATTCGACCAGCAGCACGAACGGCGCCAGCTGCAGCAGCGTTATCACCGCCTGCAGCACACCCGAGGCGATCAGCGCCGAACGCAACGGCGCGAGCAACCGGCCGGCGGCCTGGGCGCGCCAACTGCCACGAGCAGGCGTCGCAGCTCGTTCAGCGACTGACTCTAGCTGTGCTGCAACGACTTCCGGTTGACCGACGGGCTGCACCACGATGTCGGCGGTATCAGTCTCGTCGCCGCGGCGGGTGCCCATCGCACGCCCGGCGCTCCAGTAGGCCTGGGCGTGTATCTCGGACTTAGGAAAACCGAATTCGTCGCGCAGCCGCGTTCGGATGTGCTTGAGTGTCGTGGCCTCCGGTGTCGCCCACGCGTACCAGTTCGACCAGTCCCGGTTTTCGATCGCCGCTGCGAGTGATTTCTCGTCGCGACGGCTAACCCAGTGCACCTGCAGTCGGGGATGCGCCGCGAGCGGGATCAGTGTGTCGTTGTCGTCGTGTTGCTCCAGATACATCTCGATCGGGACGTCATCGGGGACGACCCCGATGATTCCGTTCATCCCGGGTATCGACGCCGAGTCACCGATCAACAGATATCCGGCGGGCTGCTCGTCGGAAATGTCGAAGCGCGATGAGCCCATCAGCGACATCACGGCGATCGCCGCGCCAGGCGGGACGGTGCGCGCCCACAACGACGCCGGACCGGCCGCGTCGTGCAGCACGACGTCGATCGCGAAGCGGCCGGCGGAAACGTCGGCTTCGGAGATCGTGTATGCGCGCTGGAACTCAGCACTCGACCCTTCCGGGTCGGGAAACCAGAACCGCAGCCACGCCGCGGGTTCGGCCTGCGCGTCGTCGAACAAGGTCGGTGACTGCATCCGTATCCGGATGAAATGCGGTGCGATCCGGACGGTTTCGATGACGCTTGCGGTGTGGTCGCGAGCGCCGAAGCCCCGCAGCATCGCGCCCTGGAATCCGCGTGCCATTAGCGGTCCATCGCCTCGCGGAGGCTTTTGGGCCGTATGTCGGTCCAGTGCTCCTCGACATACGCCAGGCACTCCGCACGACTGGCTTCACCGAAGACTTTCCGCCAGCCCGCCGGAACGTCAGCGAACGCCGGCCACAGGCTGTGTTGGTCTTCGTCATTGACCACCACCGAAAAGGTGCCGGCCTCGTCATCGAAGGGATTGGTGCTCATCGTCTCTCCTGGTCGAGGGGTCGGTACGGGGGCCCAGTTCGGCGCCTAGCACCCGGTCGGACAGCAGTCCCAGACAGCTGAGGTTGGGGAATCCGGGACCCTGGTTGAGTCCGGCGAGGTTGGGCAAGAACAGCTTGGGGGCAACATCGATCACGGCGAGGTCGTGCCCGATGGCCTCCTGCAGGCGATCCCCGGTCAGCGGGCCACCCAACCCCAGCTCGAGCAGGTCGAGTGCGTCCTGGCTGAACAGCGTGGTGAGCCATAGCGGGTCGGCACCCGATCCGTCTATGACCAAGTCGAATCCGTGCACCGTTTCGAGGTTTTCGCTGCCCCTGTTGGTCGACAGCGTCAACCGGATCTGCTCGTCGCGGCCCACCGCATGAGCAACCCGTCCGCGCAGATGACGGATGCGGTCGTCGGCCAGTAAGGCGTCCTGCACGTTGGCAGAGAACACCCCACGGTCGGTGCGGGCGATCGCATCCCGACGTTCGTCCAGCGTCAGCGCGGTCCAGTCGGTGGGGTCGGAGAACAGCGTGTTCTCAAAGAAGCTCTCGCCGCGGGTGAACAGCGTCACCTGCGGCGAGATCACGGTGATGGTCGAAACCCGGTGTCGGAAAAGCTCGTTGAGCATCGCCGCGGCGGTCTCGCCGCCGCCGATGACCGCCACGCGTTCAGCGCTGATCCGCTCGTGCTGGCCGGCGCGATGCCAGAACTGCGCGATCGAGAGCACCCGCGGATTGCCTGGCAGCAACGACCGTTCGGCTTGGCCGGGGCCGGTGATCATCAAACCGTCTGCGTGCACGGTGGTTTCGTTGGTGCGTAGCGCCCAACGGTCACCGTCGACCGCGAGCTGCTCGACGTCGCCGTAAACCACTGTCATCTCGATCTGCTCGGCGACCCAGCGCAGGTACTGGCTCCACCGCCGGTGGGTGGGCGCCGGTCGACCGCGGTCGATCCATTGGGCGAACTGACCGGTGGCGATCAAATAAGACTGCCAGCTGTAGCGAGTCATCAGCTCGTCGAGTTCGGCGTTGCGGCGAGGCACCAGCGACGAGCGGTACGGGAAGCCGACATCCTTTTCCGGGCTCGTCCCCAGCCGCTGCGCACCGTCGGTCCAGCCCCCGCTGGCCTGCCAGTTGGCGCCCACCCCGATCCGCTCGACGGCTACCACCTCGGGTGCGTCAACACCCATCTCGCGCAGTACAGATGCTTTGGCCGCGACGGCCACCGCCTTGGCTCCGGCGCCCAGGACAGCAAGTGTCGGTGTCATCGTGCGATCTCCAATAGCGCTTCTTGGAACAGCGATTGCAGTTCGGCGATGTCGTCAGGAGGGAGGATGTCGGGCAGCGCGCGCCACTGCGTGGCCAGCATGCGGGCAT
Source organism: Mycobacterium sp. (assembly GCF_052143115.1). Lineage (GTDB taxonomy): Bacteria > Actinomycetota > Actinomycetes > Mycobacteriales > Mycobacteriaceae > Mycobacterium. The sequence continues at coordinate 44,181 of NZ_JBKQTQ010000179.1, read as the reverse complement.
CGCCGGCCCCGAGAATCCCTGCCACCACGGTCAGTTCGTGGCGTGCCGCCTGCTCGGGTTCGGGCAGTCGCCCCACCTCGGCCATGAGTTGGCGGTCGAGCTGCAGGTCGCCGACGCGGGCATGCAGGCTCCCGAAGTAGTTCAGCAGCAGTTGGGGTTCGGGGTGTTCGTGCAGCCGGGTATCGGACCGCAAGTACCGCAGCAGGGCGTAATCGATGGAACTGCCGTGAATCCGGGCCAAGTCGGTGCGGCCGTCGGAGTGAATTCGCAATGGGTAGATCGCGCTGAGGAGTCCGACCGTGTCGCTGGTATCGGTGTTTGCGTCGATGTCGACGTCCGCGCGACCATGCGTCTCCAGCGCCAACAAAGGTGCCGGTGTGTCCTGGCCGCGTCGCCGCCGCCACGCGGTCAGTGTCCGCGCGGCAGCGGTAGCCAGCAGTTCGCCCATCGGCTGCGCCATCGAAAGCAGCCGGGCGGTCAGGTCGGCCCCGCAGGTCGAGATGCTGATCGCCAAATCACCGACCCGGTCGGTCTCCGGCCGCAGCCTGCGGGTGCCCAATGGCGGATCGGTGCCCTGCAGTTCGGCGGCCCAAAATTCTTCGGTATCCAGTGCCCGGGCCCGCTCGGCCAGCAGCCGCGACCACTGCCGGTAGCTGGTGTGCTCACGGGCCGGCATGGGTGTGCGTCCGGCGGCCAGAGCGTGCAGGCCGGCATCAAGTTCACTCAGCACGATTCGCCACGAGGCCGGGTCCATCGCCAGCACGTGGGCCGTCAAAACAAGAACACCGGGCCCGTCGTGCTCGCGCAGCCACACCGCCGACAACAGTCGACCGGCCTGTGGGTCGAGGCTATCCATCGCGCCAAGGGTCTGCTTGGCGACATCGTTGACCAGTTCGCCGCTGACCCATACTTCGCTGAGGATGTCTCCTTTCGGTTGTGCTACAAGCGTCATCGCATCGCGGTCCAGCCGGCATCGCAATACCTCGTGTCCGTCAATGACGGCGTCCAGCAGCGCATCCAGACCTTCGCGGGTGATCGTGTCGGGCAGCCTGATGACTTCGGTCTGCGCGAGCCGCCGCGGTTCGCCGTACTCGTAGAGCCAATGAACGTTGGGCAACACCGGGGTTGGTTCGCCGGCCTCAACTTCGCCGTTCAAGGGCGTGGCATGCGCGGCATCGGAGTCGATCGCCGCGGCGAGTTCACGGACAGTGTCGCACTCCACCATCAACCTCGCCCGCAGCGCGATGCCACGACGGCGGGCGGCCTGCACGATCGACAGGGCCACGATGCTGTCCAGGCCCATTTGCAGAAAGCTGGCCGTGACGTCGACGTCCGCAGTTCCCAAAACGTCGGTGAACGCCTCGGCCAGCGCCATCTCGGTCGGCGTCTCAGGCGGGGTTGCTGGGCCCTCGGCGACATCGTTTGCCGCCAAGGCGTTTTCGTCGACCTTGCCGTGTGGAGTCAGCGGCAGCTCGTCAAGGACGACGATGTAATGTGGAACCAGGTAGCGAGGCAGCCGATCGATCAGCATCGAACGCAGTTCTGCTACGGCCGGCGGGTTCGCTCCACCCGCCACATACGCCGCGAGTCGGGGACCATTGGCATGGCTGCGCGTCGTCACGTAGGCGCCGCGCACTCCGTCGTGACCGTTGAGCACCGCGGCGATCTCACCCGGCTCGACACGGAAACCGCGTATCTTCAGCTGGTCGTCACTGCGGCCGAGGAACTCCAAACCGCCGTCGGGCATCCGGCGCACCACATCTCCGGTGCGGTACATCCGGGCGCCGCGGCCATTCGGGTCGGCGACGAACCTTTCGGCGGTTTCGGCCGCGCGCCCGAGGTAGCCGCGGGTCAGCTGATCGCCCGCCAGGTACAACTCGCCGGCGGCACCCTCAGCCACCGGCCGGAGCCAGGAATCCATGACGTAGGCGCGGGTAGTCCGGGTCGGACGCCCGATGGCCGGCCGCGCGTGCTCGTTGACCGCGGCGACAACCGCCTCGACCGTGGTCTCGGTGGGCCCGTAGCAGTTGAAGGCAGCCATACCCGTTCGGGCGCATTCCTTTTGGATCGCTTGCCACGCGGTGATGCCCAGGGCTTCGCCACCGAGCGCGAGGACTGCCAGTGGCACCCGGTGCAGCAGTCCTACGTTGTGCAGCTGGGCGAACATCGACGGCGTCGTGTCGATCATGTCCAGACCGAACCGGTCGATCGCTTCGACTAGCGCCTCGGCGTCACGCTGGCGGTCATCGTCGACAATGTGCACCGAGTGGCCGTCGAGCAACGCCGCCAACGGCTGCCACGCCGCGTCGAAGGTGAAAGACCAGGCATGCGCAACGCGCAGCGGTCGCCCGATCCGCCCGGCTGCCGGCCGAAGAACGCGCTCGATGTGGTCGTCGAAGTAGGCCGAAAGCGCTCGGTGGGTGCCGATGACGCCCTTTGGCGCGCCGGTGGTGCCCGAGGTGAAGACCGCGTAGGCCGCATGCCCCGGTGGCACCGTCGCCGCCCTATAGTCGGCAGGCGCGGCCAAGGTCTTAGTGGAAGCCGTGAACAATTCCTCGTCGACAACGATCTGAGCCGACGTCTGGCGGAGGATCTCGGCGACTCGCTCGTCCGGTATCGCCGGATCCAGCGGCACGATCATGCCGCCGGCTTTGAGGATTGCCAGCATCGCGACCACATAGCTCGGGCCCCGGGACAGCATGATCGCCACGGGAGTCTCGCTACCCACGCCCGCCCGACTCAGGGCAGCGGCCAGCCGGCCGGCGAGTGCGTCGAGCTCGCGATAGGTCAGCCGACCGCCGGCCCAGCTGATCGCCAGCGAATCGGGCTGCGCCGCAGCGACTTCAGCGACCCGGGTGTGCACCCCGACCGCGGCTGCGCTCACATCCGGCAGGTCGTGGACGGTCGGGTCGTGCTCGCCACCGAGCAGGATGTCCACCTCGCGCAGCGGCCGGTCCCACTTGTCCACCAAACGCTGCACCACCGCCAGCAGCCGCCCGCCGAGGTCCGCGGGCGCCATCGTGCCGAGCGCACCGTCGAGCACCTCCACCAACACCGTGAGCTCCCCCGCACTCAGGTGCGAAGCGATGGTCACGGGGAAATGCGACACACTCTCTAGCGCCACCGGACGGAAGGTCGCCCCGTTTGCGACGAACTCAGTGGCTCCCACCACCTCGCCGGGAGGGAAATTCTCGTACACCAGCAGGGTGTCGAACATCTCACCGACACCGGCGATGGAACGCAATTCGGCGTGCCCCAGGTAGCTGTGGTCCCGCAATGCGGCGGATTCACGTTGCAGGGCAAGGCATTGCGTCCCAACCGTCTTGCGGGGATCCAGCCGTACGCGCGACGGCACGGTATTGATGAACATGCCGACCATCGTCTCCACGCCCGCCAATTCGCCGGGCCTGCCGGACACCGTCACCCCGAACGCCACATCGCCGCGACCAGTTAAAGCCGAAAGCATTGTTGCCCAGGCCATTTGGACAAGCGTGTTGAGTGTGACCCCTCGTGTACGGGCCGCCTCGGCCAACGCAGTGGTGGCATCGCGGTCCAGCCGCAGCGTGGTCTGACGCGGAATGCCCGCCTGTGGCGGGGTGGCGGTCAGCGCCGGCGACAACAGGGTCGGGCCGTCCAGGGCCTTCAGGTGCTCGGCCCACAGTGCCCGGCTGGCCATCTGGTCCCGGCCGGCCAGCCAGCCAATGTAGTCGCGATACGGCCGCGGCGGTGACGGCAGCGCGGCGGTGTCGCCAGCGGCCCGGTACAGGGCAAGCATTTCGGAGACGAAAAGTGGCAACGACCACCCGTCGATGACGATGTGGTGCGCAACGACGGCCAGATGCCAATGTTGGTCCGGCAATTCGATGAGCAGGAATCGAATCAGCGGCCCGCGACCCACGTCGAAACGGCGCCGGCGCTCTTCGGCTTCCAGCACCCCTACCTCATCGGGTACGGCGCGCACACAACGCCAGGGCAATTCGACGCTGCTGGGAATCACCTGCACGGGGCGGCTCAGATTGCCGTGTACAAAGCTTGCCCGCAGGTTCGGGTGCCGGCTCAACATCGTCCCGGCGCACTCGCGCAGCAGGGAGACGTCGAGCGGGCCCACCACGTCGGCGGTCATCGCGATGACGTACGGGTCGGCGTCATCGGATCCGGCATCGGTCAGCGCCGCCATCGAGAACAGCCCCTGCTGCAAGGGGCTGAGCGCCATCACATCCTCGACGGCCGGTCGCTCGTCGGCTCGCGTCACGGCTGATGACCCCATGACGAGGTCAGGGCCGCCAGTTCTTCGGGAGAAAGCCCTGATGTGCTCATCGGCGCGTGATGCGTGTCTGGCCAGTCCTGGGGGTCGGTTTCGGCTTCCGACTTGGCGTCGAGCGCGGCGGCGAGCTCGTGAAGCACAGGCTGTTCAAAAACCATCCGCGGGGTCAGCGGCAATCCGGCGTCGCGCGCCCGTGCGGCTACCCGCACCGCGAGAATGCTATCCCCGCCGAGATTGAAGAATTCGTCGTAACGCCCGACCTCCCCCGCATCGAGCACGTCGGTGAGGACGGCCGCCAGCGCGCGCTCGGTTGCAGTGTTGGGCGGTTCGGCCGGGCTGGTGACCGGTGTTGCCTGCGCCTGCCCGGGTGGTTGCAAGCCGACCAGCAGTTCCAGTTGGCCATCCTCACTCCACACGCCGCGCTCGCCATTGCGGTAGAGCCGCGAACCAGGTTGCGCGGCAAACGGATCGGCAACGAAGCGGGTGGCGGTCAGCGATGGCCGCGCCAACCGGGCGCTGAGGGCCGGACCGCCACCGTAGTAGACGTCGCCCACCACACCGACCGGGACGGGGTTCAGCGACGCTTCCAGCAGGTATACCCGCGCCAGACCGTCGCCCGCGTTGGACCGGTCCAGAATGCGTTGTCTCTCTTGCACACTGCCAATCTCAACCTCGTGCAGCCGTTGATCGGGACGGTCCGCGAACGCCTCAATGACACGGACCAGCCACTCGGCGAACCGTTGCGCGCTGCTGCGCTTATAGAGTTCGGGGCGGTAAATGACGTGACCGCGGTAGCCGTCGCCGGATGCGAAGAAGTTGACCGACATGTCCGCGTGTGCGACGTCGAATGTCGGCTCCAGCGCGGTGAACGTGGTGTCACCGTCAGGCCCGCTGTCGATGACGCGGTCTTGCGGCAACTGCTCGCGAACGTGCACCACCACGTCGAACAGCGGATTGCGCGACAGCGACCGCGCGGGGCGGACCGCGTCCACCACCTGGTCGAACGGCAGGTCCTGATGCGCGTAGGCCCCCAGCGCCATCTCCCTGGTCCGCTGCAGCACCTCACGCAGCGTCGGATTTCCGCGCAAGTCGTTACGCAGCACCAGGATGTTGATGAAGAACCCGATCAGCTGATCCAGGTCGGATTCACTGCGACCGGCCACCGGGGTGCCAATGGGGATGTCCGGGCTGCCGCCGGCCTTGTGCAGTAGCACTGCGACGGCGGCCTGCAGGAGCATGAACTCGGTGATGCCGAGATCACGGCTCAGGGCGGTCAGCTTCTCGCGGGTCACCAACCCGCAACTGAACTCGACCGCATCACCGGCACCGCTGAGCAAGGCCGGGCGCGGGAAGTCCAGGCGCAGACCGCTTTCGCCTGCCAACCCCTCGAGTTGGCGGATCCAATAATTGCGCTGCGGACCGACGATGCCCGCACTGTCGTCCAGCAGGGCCGCCTGCCACACGCCGTAATCCGCGTACTGCACCGGCAGCGGTTCCCACGACGGCTGTTGCCCGTTGCTGCGGGCCCGGTAGGCGGTCAGGAGATCGGTGAACAGCACCCCGGCGGACCAATGGTCGCCGGCGATGTGGTGCACCACCACCGACAACACGTTCTGATCCGGCATGCTCAGCAACGCTGCCCGGATCGGCCAGTCGGTCTCCAGATCGAAGACGTAACGTCGCTCGTTAACCAGTTCGGCTTGCAGCCAGTCCTCGTCGGGCCCGTCGGCACGACGCACCGGCACCTCGGCGGGCGGGTGGATGATCTGGTTTGGCACACTGTCGATTTCGCGGTAGGTGGTGCGCAGGATCTCGTGCCGCGCCACGACGTCGGTGATGGCCGCCGCCAGTGCATCGGTGTTGCAGGGGCCACGCAGTGCCGCGGCGAACGGAATGTTGTTGACAGTGTTGGGTCCGTCGAAACGATAGGTGACCCAGCTACGCAGCTGCGACGACGACAGTCGCGCCGGCCCGTCATGCTTTACCGGCGTCAACCGCGGCCTTGCCGAGCCCGGATCCAACGTGTCGACGTGTCCGGCGATCCGCACTACCGTTGCCAGTTCGAAGATCTCCCGCACACCGATATCGACTCCGAACGTATTACGCACCGCTGCAACGAATTTAGTCGCAAGTAGCGAGTGCCCGCCGAGGTCGAAGAACGAGTCGTCGGCGCCGACCTGGTCCCGGCCGAGCAGCTCAGCGAACAGTTTGGCAACGCGGCGCTCGGTAGCCGTTTCCGGTTCGCGGAACTCGGCGCCGGAACCGACCTCGGGATCCGGCAGTGCAGCGCGGTCGATCTTGCCGTGCGCGGTGATCGGAATCTCGTCGAGCACAACGTACGCCGCCGGCACCATGTATTCGGGTAGTGCTGCCGCCACCCGGGCGCGGATGCGGTCGAGGTCGACCACGGAGACATCAGCCGATCCGTCGTCGCCCACCGCGGGCGTCACGTAGCCAACCAGGCTCTTGCCCAGCCGTGGCAGCTCGCTAACCACCACAACGGCCTGTCCGACCGTGGGATCGACCGAGATGGCCGCCGCGACGTCACCCAGTTCGATTCGGAAACCGCGGATCTTGACCTGTTCGTCGGCACGACCCACAAACTCGACATCGCCGTCCGCATTGCGGCGCGCGAGATCTCCGGATCGGTACATCCGGGCACCCGGATTAAACGGGTCGGCCACAAATCGCTCGGCGGTCAGTTGGGTACGGCGATGGTATCCATGCGCCAGATGCGTTCCACCAAGATAGATCTCGCCGATCACCCCAACCGGTACGGGGTGCAGCGAACCGTCGAGCAGGTACATCGTGGTGTTGATCTTGGGCCGGCCGATGGGCACGATACGAGTGCCTTGTGGGCCCTCCACCTTGTACCGGCTGGCATTGATCACGGTTTCCGTCGGACCGTAGAAGTTGTGTAGCAGCGCGTCGAATGTGGCGTGGAACTTGTCGGCCACCTCGCCGGGTAGCGGCTCGCCGCCGATGGGCACCCGCTGCAACGTCCGCCACTGGTTGACGCCCGGTAGCGATAGGAACAAGCCGAGTAGGGACGGCACAAAATGCATTGCCGTGATTCCCTCGTCGCGCAACAGGGCAGTGAGATAACCGATGTCGTTGAGTCCCCCGGGACGCGGGATCACCATCCGCGCGCCACACGCCAGCATGCCGAAGATCTCGGCTATCGACACATCGAAACTTGGTGAGGCGACCTGCAGCAGTCGGTCGGTGTGGTCGGCACCGTACTCGCCCTTGAACCAGACGAAGTACTCCGCGACGGGGCGGTGCGGCACCGCAACGCCTTTGGGCAGCCCGGTGGTCCCCGACGTGTAAATCAAATACGCGGTGTTCTCCGGCCGCAGTGGCCGGACCCGATCAGCGTCCGTGGGGTCGTCGCCGCGGTATGCGGCCAGATCAGCTACCGGCTCGCGCAGCACCAGCTTCGCTTCGCAGTCGTCGAGGATGAATTCCAGCCGGTCCTGCGGGTAGGTGGGGTCCACGGGCACATACACCGCACCGGACTTGGCAATAGCCAGTGCGGTAACGACCAGATCCGGTGACTTGTCGAGCAGCACAGCGACCCGGTCCTCGCTGCCTATTCCCTGATCAATCAGCCAGTGCGCCAACCGGTTTGCAGCCTCGTTGATGTTGCGGTAGCTGAACCGGCGGCCCTCATAGATGACGGCGATTGCATCCGGAGTCCGGGCGGCCTGTTCGGACACCAGGTCGGCGAGGGTCCGCGGGGCGGTATCGAACGACTCGCCCCGCGACACCTCACGCAGCCACCCGGCGTTGGCCTCGTCCATCAGCGCCAGCCCGGCCAACGGCTTGTCCGGTCCGGCGAGGGCGTCGTCGAGCAGCACGGCGAAGTGATCCAGCATCTGGCGCACCAGGGCAGGTTCAAGAATCTCCACCAGGTGTTCTGCCTCAACCAGCGCGCCGGTGTCGTCGAATTCGACCATGAAACCCAGTGGTAGCTGGGTGAGGTTGCTGCGCAGCTCGTAGCGCTCGCACTCGACGCCGGGCGGGCGGAATCCGCCACCGTCGGGCTCGCGGAATCCGAAGCTGACCCGGGTCATCCGTTCGGAACCGTGTCGGCGATCCGGATTCAATTCGCGCACTGCGCGGTCGAGACTGACCCGTTGGTGTGCGAATGTCCCGGTGGCGATGTCGCGCGTTGCTTTCAGCAACTCACGAAAGCTCATCGCCCGCTGCGGCCGCAGCCGCATCACCACCGTGTTGCCGAAATAGCCGATGGTGTCCTCGGTTCCGGCGCCGCGATTGAGCACCGGTGCGGCCACGAGAAAGTCGTCGGTGTGAGTATAGCGATGCACCAGGACGCCGAAAGCGGCCAGTAGCACCATGTAAGGGGTGCAGCCGGTGTCTCGCGCCACCGCCATCACTCGTTGGGCGGTGTCGCCGGACAGCCGCAGCGTGCTGCGAGCGGCGCGCCAGTTGGTCGGCATACTCGTCCCGGCTGGGCCGGGGAGCTCCAGTGGCTCCGGCGGATCGGCCATGACGGCCCGCCAGTAGTCGAGATCGGCCTCGGTGGTGTCCGGTCCGGACGGGGCCGACAAGTAGCATTCGGGCCCCAGATCGGCGCCCCCGTAGGCCTTGGTGAGATCGGCGAAGAACACCCGCCACGAGCCGTCATCCCAGGCGATGTGGTGGGCCACCAACAGCAGCACGTGTTCTTTGGCGGCCGTGCGCACGATGGTGATCCGCAACGGTGCATCGGTGGAAAGGTCGAAGGGCGCGAAGAATTCGCGCTGAGCCAGCACTTCGAGGCGAAGCCGGCGTGCTTGTTCTGACAAGTCGGTCAAGTCGTGTTGTGCCCACCTAGGGCGGAGATCGTCGTGCACCGTCGGCCGGGGGTCGCCTTCGTCGCTGACGGTGTAGGTGGTGCGCAGTACCCGATGGCGGCGCGAGACGTCGTTGACGGCATCGTGCAGCCGGGCGAGATCGATATCGCCGGTGATCCGATAGGAGACACAGACGTTGAGCAGCGCGCCACTGGGATCGGCCATCTGCACGAACCACATCCGGGCCTGGCCGTCGGAGAGCTGGTCGTCGGCGCGGGGACCAGGTTCCTCGGTGTCAGACGAGAGACCGCGTTCGGCGAGCCTGCGACGAAGTAGCTCCAGTCGAGCCGCATCGAGCCGGGCGCCGGTGTCGGCGATATCAGTCACGCGAAATGTCCACTTTCTGTGCACTGTCGGAGCGCTCGTCGGCGCCCTGAAGTTTTTCGACAAGTTCGTCGCCGGTGATTTCGCCCATCAGCGTCGCCAGGTACACCGTCCGGCCGGTCATTCGTTTGAGGCGTTTGCGCAGGTCCACTGCCAGCATGGAGTCGACGCCCAGATCGAAGAGCGATTCGGTGAGGTTCAGTTCGCCCGCCTGCGCAATTCCGAGCACGGCCGCCAATTGGCTGCGCACCGCGTCGACGACCGACACGGTGGTGTCGGCAGGACTGTGCGCGGCGACTTCCGCTTCCCGGTAACGCGTGCCGGGCGGCTCAGACCGCCTGCTGTTCAGGAAGACCCGCAGCCGGGCCTCGTCGGCCGAGAACACCAGCGGGTCGTCGTGCCACTCGTGCAGGCTCGCCTCGATCGCGTCTCGCGGCGCCATTTGGCGTAGCCCGGAACGCTCGATGTTTGCCATTTCGGCCGCATCCACGATGCCCCGCCCCGATTCGCCGTCGGTCGACGTCTGCCACAGACCCCATTTCACCGCAACGCAGTGCCTGCCCCCGGCGCGGAGCTCGGCGGCCATCACGTCCAGAAGGCGGTTAGCCGCCGAATATGCGACGTGTCCCCGCCCGCCCCACACCCCGGATACCGACGAACACAACAGCATTCGCGCATCAGAGCGGACGGGCCACAGCTCGGCAAGGTGAGCAAGACCCCTGACCTTGGCGGCAAAAGTGTCGGTGATGGCGGCCTTTGTAAACCCCGTCAACCCGGCGACGGTACCGAAGGTGGCGCTGCCCGCCGCGTGCACGATCAACGAGGCACCGGCAGCGCCGTATTCTGCTGCAACGAGCGATAATTGGGCCGGGTCGGTGATGTCGCACGATGCTGACACCAGCTCGGTGCCGTATTCGGCCGCCAAGGCCTTCAGCACTTCGGGATCCGCGCAGCGGCGGCTCAGCAGGATGATGCGCCGCGCGCCATGCTCGGCGAGATAGCGAGCGTAGTGCAGGCCGATGGCGCCGGCACCGCCGGTGATGACGACGTCGTCGAGCACTCCGGAGTCCAGTGGCCAGTGCAAAGCCGCGGGCGCGTCGCGGAATGAGCGCTCGAACAACGCGTACCCGCCCGCGGAGCCACGCAGTGCGGTTTCAGCGACACCGGCTAGCACGGCGTCGACGACGGCGTAGCCGGCGGCGGGCGTCAACTCCCACGACGACAGGTCAAGGTGGGTGAAAGTCTGTTCGGGATAATCGAATCCGATGCTGCGGTGCATCGCGGCCAGCGCTGCGTGGCCGGCTGACGGCAGCGCGTCTTGATGGCCGACCCGCTCAGCGCCCACGGTGACCAGACAGACCGTTTGGCACCGGGGATCGAGCGCATTTGCATAGTCGAGCAGACCGGCCCCGATCGGTCCGGTGAGGGTCTCGGCGGCCCGGCCGGCGTCGGCGCCGTCGAGGGCGGGGGCGATCGCCACGACGATCTCCGCATCCCGCGGTGCACTGAGCTTGGCCGCGGGGTGGGACTCGATCGCCGCGCGCAGCGGTCGAGCCAGCGCGCCGTCGCCGCCGAGATCGACCAACGCGAAATGCACGGGCGGTCCCACGACCGGTGCGGACGGCGCCGTCTGCTCCCAGTGCTCAAGGGCAATCTTGAGTCCTGAGGTTGTTCCGGACACCGGACGCAGCGGCTCTGGGTGCGCCCACATCGGGATTGCGCGCATCGGCGCGTTCGGGAATCCATGCAAACCAACATCGCCGTCGGCCACACCGTCCAGGTGGCCACCCCAGGCGTAGCCAGGGTCAGCCACCGCCGCGGTGACGATATTCGCCGACAGCGCGTCGACGAACGGCTCGTCGCGGCGAGCCGAGCCGACCAGTACCGCCGGGCCTTCCGGCTGGTCCCCCTCGAAGATCTGACCAATCGAGAACAACAGCGCGGGATGGGCCGACAGCTCGATGAACGACCCCGCACCACAACGGATTGCCGACTCAAATGCGCGGTCCAATCGCACCGTGTTACGCAGGTTCGCATACCAGTAGTCGCCGAAGGGCGTGTCCGCCGCCACCACGTCGCCGGTGGCGCCGCCGATGAATTGCACCGGGGCCTCGGCGAATTCCGAGGCGGGCAGCTGCGCCCGCAATTCATCGCGCAGCTGCTCAAGCAAGCTGGTGTGTCCCGGGAAGCCCGCGGTGATCTCGCGGGCGAACTGACCGCTGGAGCGAACCACGTCCACGATGGCCAGCACCGCGTCGCGATCACCCGACACTGCGACGGTCGAGGCGGAGTGGACCACAGACAGCTCCACCCAGCCGTCGGTGGCCGCGATCAGCGCCCCGGCCGCGTGGGCGCTGATGCCCAGCGTTGCCATCGCGTAGCGACCCGGAAGGCGGTCGACCAAACTGGCGCGGGCCGCGACCACGGCGACAGCATCCGACAACGTGATGCCGCCGGCGATGAAGGCCGCGGCGACCTCACCGAGACTCTGACCGATGGTGAGGTCGGGAAGCACACCGCAAGAGCGCCAAACCTCCGCCAGCGCAACGGCATGGACGAATTGTGCGCCTTGGATCTCGATTTCAGAAGAGGTCTGCAAATCGTCCGCAGCTGTCAGGTAGCGCAGCGGCGACTCGATACCAGCGGCCTCGAATGCTGCGACGTAGCTATCGGTCGCAGTCCGATAGCTCGGGAGCGTCTGGTACGCAACAGTGCCCATGCCCGGCCAATGACCGCCCTGACCGGGAAACACGAACGCCTGTCGGGGGGCTGAACTCAGCGCCGACCTGGCGACCAGCGGATGCTCGCGCCCGGCGGTCAGCGCACACAACCCGTCGATGAGCTCGAGCCGGTCCGCGGCGCGGAGCACCGCACGGTACCTGCGGACCCGTCGTTTCCTGCTCAGCTGCCGGGCCACCTGGGCCACAGTCGTTTCCGGAAGGCGGTCGAGGTAGTCGGCGATCGCCCGGGCATCCACGGAAACGAGTTCGTCGGCGTGGGCGCTGAGCAGTACCGGGATCCGCCCGTCGGGCAGACGTTTAAGGGCCATCAGGCGACCTTGCGCCGGATGCGTTCGCGGTGTCAGGCATCGAGATGATCAGATGGGTATTGGTGCCACTCATCCCGAACGCGGATACCGCCGCGGTTCGCCACCCATCGACGGCCTGCCACGGCGTCAGCTTGTCCGCTAACCGCAAACCTTGCCTCTCCCAGTCTATTTCGCGGCTGGGTTCGTCGACGTGCAGAGTCGGAGGTACCGCGGCGTGTTCAGCGGACAGGATGACCTTAGCGAGACCCAGCGCGCCCGCCGCGGCCTGCGCATGCCCGATGTTGGACTTGACCGATCCCAAAAGCGGTCCGTGTCGGGCCGGTGCAGTGCCGTAACTGGCCACCAGTGACAGCAGTTCGGTCCGGTCACCGAGCCGGGTCCCGGTGCCGTGCCCTTCGACCATCCCGACATCGACGGGCTCAACCTTGGCCTGCGCGATGGCGCGCCGGAACAGTCGCAGCTGCGCGTCGCCGCTGGGCGCCGTCAGCCCGTTGCTGCGTCCGTCGGAGTTCAGGCAGCTGGCACGCACCTCGGCGAGGATGCGACGCCCGTCGGCCTTTGCTCTGGACTGGCGCTGAAGTACGAACATACCCGCGCCCTCCGCCCAGACGGTTCCGCTGGCATGCGCGCTGTACGGTCGGCAGTGGCCGTCATCGGACAGCGCATGCTGCTTGGAGAACTCGACGAAATAGCCTGGGGTACCCATCACGCAAACGCCGCCGGCAAGCGCGAGGTCGCAGTCGCCGGCCCCAATCGCCTGGACCGCGGTGTGAAACGCCGCCAGCGCCGACGAGCACGAGGTGTCGACCGTCAGCGCCGGCCCCGCCAGGTCCAGCGTGTAGGCAATCCGCCCCGAGATGACACCCAGCGACGTCCCGCTGATCAGATGCCCACTGTGGTGCGAGAACTCGGAAAGACCGGGACCATATTCGAGCGCAGATGCCCCGACATAACAGCCCACATCGTGGCCGGCCAGATCATCAGGGTTGATCCCGCTGTTCTCCAAGCTGCGCCATGCCAGTCGCAACGCGACTCGCTGCTGCGGGTCCATGGCCGTCGCTTCGCGCGGTGAGATGCGAAAGAACTCTGGATCGAATGTTGTCGCGCTGGAAAGGAATCCACCAAGGTCGTGGATGGGCTTGAATCCGTCCCGCCGCGACCCGTCAAACAGCTCGCGAAGTGCCCAGCCTCGATCGGTGGGGAACGGGCCAAGTCCCTCCCGCTGTTCGGACAGCAACGTCCAGAAATCATCGGCGGTTTCGACCCCACCAGGTGCTTCGACCGCCAACCCGACAATGACGACCGGGTCGTTATCGGACATCGGCGCTCACCATCCGGGCCACCGCGTCGAGGTGATCATTGAGGTAGAAGTGACCGCCCTCGAAATCCGACAGCGTGAATCGGCCCGATGTGTGAGTTTCCCAGCTGGCCAACATCTCCCGGCCGATCCGGTGGTCGCGGTTGCCACCGACCGCATGGATGTCGGCGCTGATGCGTACGTCCGGCCGACATGAATAGGCGTTCAGGGCGCGGTAGTCGGCCTGCACAGCCTTCACCAGGAGTTCGACGAATTCCTCGTCCTCCAGCAGCACGGGATCGGTGCCACCGAGATCTACCATGTCTGCCAGCACGCCACTATCGCTGGTCGGCAGCGGTCCGGACGCGGCGACGGTCGACGGAGCTTGCCCGGCAGAAGCCCACAGTACACGCACCGGCACTCCATTGTGTTCGGCGATGCGAGCGAACTCGAAGGCCACCACCGCCCCCATGCAATGGCCGAACAGACTCAGTGGGGCCGCTGAACCCCAGTCGCCTGCCTCGAACAACTCGAGCGCCAGCGCACCGATGCTGTCTGCTGCAGGGTGATGCCGCCGGTCGGCCCGCTGCGGGTACTGCACCACGAAGGTGTCAACGTCGTTGGCCGACAACGCTTTAGCCAGCGACCGGTACGCTGCGGCGGCACCGCCGGCGTGTGGGAACACGACCACTGAGCCGCGCGCAGTAATACCGGTAAACCGCTTCACCCAGGGCGTGAACTCCCGCTGCGCCGGTTCGGTCGTTGTTTCTTCGCCGGCCGTTGGATCGAGCGCCGACATCACATCGACACTCGGCATTTCCGCGATTTCCAGGTACACGTCGGCCACCTGCTCGAGTCGGTCGCCGTTTGCTTCCCGGCTGATGAGCAATCGGGCCAGCGCGGCGACGGTCCTGGCGGCAAAGACGTCGGGGACCATGAGACTCGGCGAATCGAGCCACTGCCTGATAGCTGCGACGGCCTGCGTTGCATGCACGGAATCGCCACCGAGGGAGAAGAAGTCGTCGTGCACGCCCACGGCGTCGACGTCACTGCCCAGCAGGTCCGCGACAATGTGGCACAGCGCCCGTTCCAGCTGCGTTCGCGGCGCCTCGTAGCTCACTGACGTGTCGCCGGACTGCTCGGCCGACGCCTCGACAAGTAGAGTGGTGACCGCCTTACGGTCGATCTTGCCGTTGTCTGTGAACGGGATGCGCTCTACCAGCGATATGTGGCGCGGAATCATGTGCGCGGGAACGAGATCGACAAGAACCTCGCGAATCCGCTTGGCGGTCAGCCCAGCATCGATGGAGGTCTCCGCGCAGACCGCTGCGGCCAGCACCTCGGAGCCACCAGACGCCGGAAGCAAGGAGGCCACCGCCGCCCGCACACCCGGCACCTGCCGCAGAGCGGCCTCAACCTCGCCGAGCTCGACGCGGTAGCCGCTGAGTTTGACGCGGTGGTCGGCGCGTCCGACGAACTCCAGCGTGCCGTTCGGCGAATACCTGGCCAGATCGCCGGTGCGATACCACGTCCTGCCGTCGTGCACGACGAAACGCTCAGTGGTGAGATCGGGACGTCCCCGGTAGCCCTGCGCGATGCCGCGTCCCGATACCCACAGCTCGCCGACGACCCAGTCGGGGCAGTCGCCGCCCATGTCGTTCACCACCCGGCAGGCGTTATTGGGAAGCGGTGTGCCATAGGGCAACGCGGTCCAGTCCGCCGGCAGCTCGGCCGACTCGCAGATCGTCGCGTGCACAGCGGTCTCGGTGGCACCGCCAAGCCCGGCGAACCGTAGTTGCGGCGCCTGGGATCTCAGCAGGCGGGCCAGCTCCGGCCTTACCCAGTCGCCGCCGGTGGGCACCACTCGCAGCGACGACAGGTACCCCGCTGAGTTTTTCGTGACCTCGACCAGCATCTCCAACCAGCCTGGCAGAAAATTCAGCACCGTCACGCTGTGGGTATTGATCAGCCGTGCCCACGCGTCGGGATCGCGACGCTGAGCCTCGTCCACCACCACGATTGCGCCACCCGCCCGCAACGTGGCGAAGATATCCAGCACCGACATGTCGCATTCCAGGGTCGACAACGCCAGGCAGCGGTCGGTCGGGCCGATTTCGAAATGCCGGGTGATGAATTCGACGGTGTTCATCGCGGCGTCATGTGCGACCTCGACGCCTTTCGGCTCCCCGGTTGAGCCCGAAGTGAATAACACATAGGCGAGCTCGTCGGGATCGGTTGTCGCGGGCTGGATTTCAACGTCGACAGACGCGTCGTGGACCACGTCAGCAATCGTCAGCGCGGGCATCGGTAGCGAGAGCTGCTGCCCGCCACAGACCAGGGCCAGACTCACCTGACCGGTCTGCAGGATGCGTTTCGCGCGGTCGCGGGGCTGGTCGACACCGATCGGTAGATAAGCACCACCCGCGGCCAGGATCCCCAGTAGGGCCGGGACCTGTTCGGCAGTTTTGGGGCCCACTACCGCGACGGTGTCGCCCGGGCCAATCCCTCTCGCGCGCAACGCCGCAGCCAACGTCAACGCCTGGTCGCGCAGCTGCGCGTAGGTGAGATCACCGCAACTCGCGAACACCGCCGGCGCGTCTGGCTGCTGTTGAGCGCGGCGGAAGAACCCGTCGTGCAACGCCTCTCCGCTAGGCGCGGCGCTGCGGCCGTTGACCTTATCTCGCACCGCGCGCTGGGCCGCCGGCAGTGCCGGCGGACCCGGCGCGTCCCAGTCGTCAGCAGAGGCCAGCCGCCGCAGTTCGTCGATGTGGTGAGCGAACATGGCGTCGATGACACCGGCCGGGAAGACGTCCTCCCGCACGTCCCAGTTCACCAGGACGCCGCCGTCGAATTCGGTGACCTGTGCGTCGAGCGAAACCTGCGGGCCCTGGGAGATGATCCAGCCGGGTGTGCCGAACGCTTTGATGACATCGGACCGGAACAGTTCACCCAGGCCCAGCGCGCTAGTGAACACCACCGGTGCCAGCACCTGGGCGCATCGGTGCCGGGCCAGGTCCCGCAGCACCGATAATCCCGAATAATCGGCGTGGGCGGCCGCGGCGCGCATGGCTTCCTGCACCGCGTGCGCCCGCGCAACGGGGCTTGTGGTGTGTGTCAGGTCGATGTCGAGCAGCAGCGACGAGGTGAAGTCGCCGACCAGTAGATCGACGTCGGGATGCAGCGGCTGGCGACCGAATAGCGGGACGTTGAGCAGGAAACGCGGGCTGGACGACCAAACCGCCAGGGTGTTGGCGAACGAGCCGGCCAACGCCATCGCCGGGGTGATGCCACGGGCGCGGGCCGCGGCAAACAGCGCGTCGCGAGTCGTCGGGTGCAACCAATGCCACCGCCGGCTGCTTTTCGGCGCACTGTGTTGTCCGGGCGCTTCGGGTAATGCCGGCGGATCCGGCAGCTGCGGGATTCGTTGCGCCCACCAATCGCGGCTGGCCTCGCCCAAAGGCTCTTGCCGAGATTCTCCCCCCGCGATGGCCCGACGGTACTCGGGATAGCTGTAGTCCAACTCGGGAAGTTGCCGACCCCGGTAAAAGCTGGCGAGGTCAGCCATCAGGGTGCGATAGCTCATCGCGTCGGCGGCTTGCATGTCCAGGTCGACGTGTAGCCGTGACCGCTGCCCTGCCAGCAACGACACTGCCAGCTCGAACACCGCATCGTCGAGCTGCTGGCACGACTTGGCGGCTCGGATGTCAGCGAGCCGCTGGTCGACGACGTCAGGCTCTAGGTCGCGAAGGTCGTGGACGGTGACCGGGAAATTCGGACGTTCCGCTAACGGACGGATCCGCTGGGTGCCGTCGGGCAAAAACTGCACCCGCAGCATCGGGTGGCGCAGCGCCAGCCTGGTGGCCGCGGCTTGCAACCGCTCGGGGTCAATCGCATTGCCGTCGAACTCGACATACAGATGCCCGGCCACCCCGCCGAGCCACTGGTTGTCGTGGCGACCGACCCACAGCGCGTGTTGCATCGGGGCCAGCGGAAACGGCTCGTGCGGTGCGTCGGCAGAGAGGGGTTCCAGGGTTTCCGGCTGAACGACGTCCGCAACGTCCGACATCAGCTCCGACCAGGCGCCGATCGTAGGGGCGGCGGCCAGCTTAGCGAAGTCAACCGCGAAACCCAGCCGCCGCCAGCGGCCTGCCAGGGCCATCATCCGTATCGAATCAAGGCCCTGACCGATGAGGTCGCCTTCCGGATCGATGGCCTTGATACCGACGCCGAGCAATTCGGCGACCTCGCCACGAATGGCGTCCGCGCTCACGGCCGGAGAAACCACTACCCCTCCCACTAATTAGCGAAGGCTGCCCTAATTTGTGGTTACCTTACCCTGGGGCCACCCGAGCGAGGAGGGCTTGTGTCACTGAGGGCGAAAAGCGGATTAAACGGCTTTGTGCCGTTTCCGCCAGACCGCGCGGCGCACTACCGTGCGGCCGGTTACTGGACCGGCCGGACCGTGGACTCGATTCTGTCCGAGGCCGCGCGGCGGTGGCCGGATCGTGCCGCGGTGCTCGACGCCGGCGGAACGCCCCACCAACCACAGCGCCTGAGCTACGCGGAGCTCGACGAACGCGCCGATCATGCGGCGGCCGGGCTGGCGGCGCTGGGGATCGCCCGCGGGGATCGGGTGCTGTTGCAGCAGCCGAACGGCTGCGAGTTCGCGGTGGCGTTGTTCGCGTTGCTGCGCGCCGGCGCGATCCCAGTGATGTGCGTGCCCGGCCACCGCGCCGCCGAGTTGG
Source organism: Mycobacterium sp. (assembly GCF_052143115.1). GTDB lineage: Bacteria > Actinomycetota > Actinomycetes > Mycobacteriales > Mycobacteriaceae > Mycobacterium. The sequence continues at coordinate 25,643 of NZ_JBKQTQ010000179.1, read as the reverse complement.
CGCACTTCGCCGCCGTCAGCCAGGCAAAGGCTCTTGTAATCCCTGATACCGCAAGCGGATTCGACTACCGCCCGATGGCGCAGCGCTTACTGCAGGACCATCCAGCGCTGCGCCATGTCATTGTCGACGGCGAACCCGGACCGTTCGTGTCGTGGTCGCAGGTGTACGCGCACCGTGGCCAGCGGCCCTCACCGAGCAACGCCGATCCCGCGTCACCGGCGCTGCTGCTGGTCTCCGGCGGTACCACCGGTACACCCAAGCTCATCCCCCGCACCCATGACGACTATGTCTACAACGCCACCGCCAGCGCCGAGGTCTGCGGCCTGACCGGTGACGACGTCTACCTGGTGGCGTTGCCGGCCGCACATAACTTCCCGTTGGCCTGCCCCGGTCTGCTCGGCGCCATGACGGTCGGCGCTAGCACGGTGTTCACCACCGACCCCAGCCCGGAGTCGGCGTTCGATGCCATCGCGCGCCACGGTGTCACCGTCACCGCGCTGGTTCCGGCGCTGGCTAACCTGTGGGCGCAGGCCACCGACTGGGAGCCGGTGACGCCAACATCGTTGCGGCTGTTACAAGTTGGCGGCGCAAAGCTCGAGACCGCTGACGCCCGGCGGATCCGCGAGACACTGACGCCGGGCCTGCAGCAGGTGTTCGGCATGGCCGAAGGGCTGTTGTGCTACACCCGACCCGGCGATCCGCCGGAAGTGGTCGACCGGACTCAGGGCCGGCCGCTGTCTGCCCACGACGAACTGCGCATCGTTGACGACGCCGGCCGGCCGGTGACGCCCGGCGCCGAGGGGGAACTGCTGGTGCGGGGTCCGTACACGTTCAACGGGTACTTCCGCGCCGAGAGCGACAACGCGCGCTGCTTTGACCCGGACGGCTTCTACCGCAGCGGCGACCTGGTCCGCCAACACGCCGACGGCTACCTGGAGGTCACCGGCCGGGTGAAAGACGTCATCCACCGCGGCGGCGAGACCATCGCCACGGGCGACCTCGAAGAACACCTGCGTGCGCACCCGGCGATCTCGTCAGCAGCGGCGGTAGCGCTGCCGGATCCTTATCTAGGCGAAAAGGTCTGCGCAGCAGTTGTTTTTGCGGGCAGCCCGGTGACTCTGACGGAGTTGAACGACTATCTCGATCAACGTGGAGTGGCCAAGCATGCTCGGCCGGATGTGCTGACCGGGATGACCTCGTTGCCGACAACCGCTGTCGGCAAGGTCGACAAGAAGGCGATCGTCCGGCAGCTGCAGTCTTAGCTGGCGGAGTTGAGCAGTTCGGCCGTCGCATCCCACAGCCTTGACTCACGCGTCGGGTCCTTCGCGAACGGCTTCACTTCGCGCTCTTCGTCTTTGACGACGAAGGCGCCGTCTCGCAGGTGCGCCCACCGGTCGTCGAGGACGATCGACGCGAGCATTGGGCCGGAGTGCGTCGGCGACGAGACGCCGGGAATCCGCTCGATGAGGCGCCCGATTCGTTGTAGGCCCGGGCCGTGGCCCCTGCTCAGTCCGGTGCCCGGCATGAATCCCGGCTCGAACACCGTGACGTTGATCCCCTTCGGGGCGCGACGTTGCAATTCGTGCGCGTAATAGAGGATCGCGAGTTTGGAGTTGGAATAGGCGATCCCGGAGAGCTCGGCTGTCGCCGGCAGGTCGGGTGGGGTGGGGTGGGCTGAGCAAGTTCGATCGGGTCGCGCCAATCCGCCGGCGCGACTCGTAGCATGCGGCGGAAGATGTTCTGGTGGTAGGTGTTTGAACCCAGCAGCGCGACACGCGCGGGCGCGACAAGTGAGTCCAGCAGATCGCCGATGAGCTGTGCGTGCGCGAGGTAGTTGACCGCGAAGGTGAGTTCGTATCCGTCCGCGGAGGCGTTGTGAGTGTCGACGACCGATACGCCGGCGTTGGCCACCAATCCCCGCAGCGGACGCACCGCGCCGGCCTCGAGCAGATGCTTGACCTGCTGCCCCGCGTTCCGCACGTCCGCGAGTCTGGCCAGATCGCAGCCGATCTCCTGCACGGTCGCTCCTGCCGCGCGGGCAGTGGCGGTCACCTCGCTCAGCGCCTTGCCGGCTCTCCCGACCAGCAGCAGGTCGGGGCGCCGCGGCGCAGGGCGGTTGGCGATCGCCAGCGTCGCAGCCTTTCCGAGGCCGCCGGTCGGCCCGGTGATCAGCACGGTGCCGGACGCGATCGAGTTCATGGTTCTCCGTTCGTCGTGGTACAGCGATGATTGTTCGCCGGACTCCGGCCGTCAGGCAGTCGTCGCGTTTTCGTAGGACTGCCAGTACCAGGACAAGACCTTTCCCAAGCCGCCCGCCTCGCGCTATCCCGCCGATCAGCGGTTGAAGCAGCTGATCCGCGACCTCGCCTCGCAGAGCCCGCGCTTCGTCAAGCTCTGGGAATCGGGCGCTCTCGAGCCTCATCAGGACGTCGGGCGCCACAAGATCATCGACCACCCCGATGTCGGGCATATCACCGTGGACTGCGACACGCTCATCGTCGCCGCCGACGATCTCCGCATCATGATCTACACCGCCGAACCCGACACCGAAGATGCCGACCGCCTCTCCCTCGCAATCGTTCTCGGCACGCAGTCGCTAATCGACTGAGCTTCATCTCGTTAGGGATTCCAGCCTGGCCCGGATGCTGGTTAGCCGCTGCAGCAATTCTGTCTCGTTGATGACGCCACGGACCACCAAGGAGTGCGCCAACGAAACCAGCTGGCTCTCGGGATACGGCAGGCAGGAATAGACGGTTGCCGACAGGGCATCTTCTTCGTCGCGTCGTTGCTTGAAGCCTGGGATGTTAGCACTGCACATGGTGTGGTCGAGAGCATCGCAAATGCCGTCCAGACTCGTCTTCCACGGCGGCACGGGATTTTCCACCCCGTACTTGGCGGTCATGCGGCTCCAGACCTGGTTGCGTTCAACGATCTTTTCCAAGGCCGCTATCTTGACAGGCTCAATCGACTGCGACCTCGCTGCCGCACTCACCTGTTGGCCTCCGCTCGGTCAGCTGAGTAATGGGTGGACGGCCGGGCGGGTGTCGGTGATCACGTTGGTCGTGACGCCAACCTTCGGCAGTGCGACACCGATCAAACAATCGCGCGTAACGATTTCGGCCAGCTGGTCTTCCTCCCAGCCGTCGGTTCCCTTGGGGCGCAAGGGCATCACCATGAAGCGGTGTTTCTGGTTCGAGTCCTCCACACGGATGGCGACGTCGTCGGGCAGATACAGCCCGAATTCGGCCAGTACCTGCCGGGGCCAGCGCACCATGCGACGACGATAGTTGGGTGTGCGGTACCACTCCGGGGAGTTGCCGAGGATCGGTCGGGGATAACACGAGCACAGCGCGCACACGATGACGTGGTGCAGGGTCGGGGTGTCTTCGAGGATGTGAAACGCGCAGAAGTCGCTGGGCGTGCCGAAGCCGGTGGGATCTAGCCAGTCGACACCGACTTCTTTGCTGGCGGTCATCGGATCAGTAAGAGCGAGCGTTTTGAATTCGGGATCAAGCCACGCCTTAGCCACCAGGCGGGCGGCCGGAGTGGGGCCGATCTGTTCGGCGAACTCGGTGAAGCGGCGATGATCCTCTGCGGTGAAAATTCCCTTTTCGATGCACAGTTCCCGCACGGCGATCTCGAGAACCTCGAAGTCGGTGATCTCGTCCACCATCGGCGCGACCGTGAGCTCGTGGTCGTGGTCGTGGTCGTGTTCAGTCATCTCATCCCTCCCCTAGTGAGCTGCTTGGAGCCAGCGTTCGGGGATCTCGGTTTGCAGGGTGTCACTGCTGGTCCCGGTGTAGCCGAGCCACAGCTGAGAAAGGTTGAACCGAACGATGTAGAACCATTCCGGTTGTGCGTCGGGGCGATCCCAGCTCTCGTCCTCGGCCGCTGGGCTCTCGTAACTAACCTTGGCGATCTCGCCGGTAGCGCCGCGTACGTACTCTGGGGTGCGAGTGTAGAACAGCGCGGGTAGTTCTCGTACCACCACTTGGTCGCCGACCGTAAACTTTGGCTGGCCAGCCCGGCCAGCGTAGATATGTGGATCGCCCTTTCCAACCGCGTCGACGTGATGGCGGTTTCGTTGGATCTGCAAACCGTCACCGTGGCACTTTGGTTTGGCCTCCAAGGGTTTTCCGTTAAGGCCGCCGTCGTAACGTCCCTGGACCTCAGCCATCCGTCCGCTCAACTCGCCCGACGTGATGTGATGCTTTTCGACGAGGATGCGGGCGGCGGCCCAGAGCCAGCGCGCGTAGTACGGAAGGCCTAAATAGATCGCGCGTCCGACGTCGACGTTGCCGATACGGCGACGCTCCTCGGAAAGCCAAATTCCGCGCCACGCGAGCACCTCGCACGTCACGTAGGTGTTTTCTTCCCACGCTTCGTATTGCTTGTTCTCGTACTTGATGGGCGCATCCGGCTCGCCCCCGACATCGTGAACGGTCTTCATATATGCGGCGTATCGCTGGTGGTCGATCAGCTCAGGCGTTGGCGCGTCGGGAAGCTCGGGGTATGCGGACTTTAGCCGCGCAACCAGATCCAGGCGAGACGCACGCTCAGCAGGCGTAGTCATCGAAGCTCCCTTCAGACTGAGGACGCGGCGATGTCGTGGGAGGTCCTGTGAAGAAAATACCGAACTTCCTTCGCCGAAAGAAGACGCATCAGGCCACCTACCACGGTGAGGGATGGCAGCTAGGCCCGAGTGGTCATGCGTTGGGTTTGAATACGTAGGTCTCGCCGTGGGCGAGGTAGACGAACTTCGTCGTCGTGGTCGAGGCCTCGGCGGCTTTCTTGAAGTCGTCGAGGCCCGACAGGAACACCGAGAAGTCGTTGTAGTGGATCGGAATTGCGGTGTGCGGCTTGGTGATCTCGACGGCCTTGACTCCTTGTTCGCCGGTCATCGTGACGACCGTGACCAGGAACGTGGTGCCGCCGGTGTGGATCAGTCCGAGGTCGATGTTGGGATAGCGCCGCGGAATGTCCTCGAGGCTGTCGATGAGCATGGTGTCGCCGGTGATGTAGAGCCGATAGAGATGGTCGCCGTCGCGGCTGAAGTCGAGCAGGTGCCCGTTGACCGGCATCAGCAGTTCGTTCACGGCCTCCTCGATGGCGTGCTTGCCCGGCATCGCGGTCACGGTCAGGGTCGCGTCCCCTTTGTGCACCTCGAGGGACTCCCAGGTGTCGAGGGCGAAGCCCTTGTTGAAGCCCAGGGCGCTGAGCTTGCCCACCGCGTCAGCCGTGGACACGATGGGCAGGTTCTTGTCGAGTTCTCGCGCGGCGACGTCGTCAAAATGGTCACCGTGGTAGTGCGATAAGACGATCAGATCGATGGGGGGAAGGTCAGCGATCTGGCAGGCCGGCTCGACTTCGCGGCGGGCCCAAATGCCGTGGCCCAGATAGACGTGCTCGCCCTTGTGCAGGAAGGCGGGATCGGTCAGGATCGTCAGCCCGCCAAACCGGATCAACGTGGTAGCGTTACCGATGAAATAGACCTCGCCTTCGTCAAAATCGGCTGGTCCGCTACTGGTGAGCTCCAAGGAAGTCATCGGGTCGTCTCCTTTGTGGTCTAGTTACTGGCCAGCGCGATCGAAGCGTTGGGCAAAGGGCCCGGTGGCCTGTTCGTCCGGCGTTGGCGGTGGATCTCATCAGCGACGCGGGTGGCGGAGGTGGCGATACGTCCACCGGGGCCGAGCAACCAGGTCAGTACAGCGGCGATGAAGTAGAGGTTGTCACCGACAACGACGCACCGCAAGGGTTCGGCGCGCCTCCCTTAACTCACCGCCGACCGATGACGTCCGACATCGAAACTGAATCTTAACGTTGGGGGTGAACGCCGCGACTCGCGCCAACGATGGAGTTAAACACGATGTCCCCCAGGGTATCTTGAGTTCGTGCCGGCTGCTGCAGAGTACGCCTCTGCGGTGGAGCACCTCGCCGATGCGTCGTCCCGAAGTGCGAGGCGTTATCTCGAGTCGACAGCCGCGGTCGGCCCGTCGTCGCGACCACCAATCTCCTCCGTCACGACGGCATCCAGGAGATTGCCAGCGCCCTGCTTGACGATCTCAGGGACAAGACTTCCTGTGATTTGGTGTCCAACTACGCTTCTCGAATCCCCATCGAAGTCATCGCCGAGATGCTGGGCATTCCTCATGACGAGATACCCCGCCTCTACGCATACGCCGAACCCGGCGCCAAACTGCTCACCACCACGGCCCCGTCCTGGCGGGACTTCCAGACCGCCATGGCGGCGTTGCGCGAGTTCGAAGACTATATCGCCGCGCATATTGAGCGGCTCCGTCGTGGCCGCGCCGACGACAGCATCTTGTCGGCCGTCCTCAACGACAGCGATCTCACCGACGTCGAGGTCAGAATGTTTGCGGGGCCGCTCCTGGGTGCCGGGTTCATCACCACCGCCCATGCATTCGGTAACGCAGTCGTGGCACTTGTCGGTCACCCCGATCAACTGGCCCACCTCCTGGCACATCCCAAAGGCTGGCCCGACGCGGTCGAGGAGACGCTGCGCTACGACTCCGTCGCTCAAATCGGCCTCAGGGTGGCCACCGAAACACTTCAAATCGAAGGGCACACCGTGCGGGAAGGCTCGGCTGTCTTCCTTCTCGTCGCCGGAGCCAACCACGATCCGGCCATCTTCGAACGTCCCGACGAATTCGACGCCACCCGTGCCAATGCCCGTGATCACATTGGCTTCGGTACCGGTATCCACGTCTGCCTCGGCGCGCCGCTTGCCCACATGGAACTGCACATCGGCTTGCAAGCACTCTTCGAACGCTTCCCCCATCTAGCCCTCGCCGGCGAACCGACCCCCAACAACAGCACCCTGCTGCACGGGATAAAACACCTGCCCGTCAACCTCGGACCCGCACCGGTCAACACTGGCTAACCATCGGACTTCGGCTAGCAGCGTAAGGCGCTGACAGCACGGTCACCCGCTGTTTTCCGCGACGATTTGAGCAGTGAGCCAGCGTCAACGGGTACTCTGTAATGCCTTTTCCCGCAACATCCGTGTCTACCGCGACCGCGGGCTGTTACCGCCACCGTTGCGGGTCGGCCGGATTGCGCTGTTCAACGACACTCATCTGACCCGGCTGCGGCTGATCACCTCGATGCTCGACCGCGGATACAACATCGCGCATGTCCGGGAGATGCTCAGCGCCTGGGAAGAGGGCAAGAATCTCGGCGACGTTCTCGGCCTGGAATCCGCGATCGTGGGCACCTGGACTACCGAGAAGGCTGCGACCATGCCGCTGGCCGAGGCGCAACGACTCATCAATGACGCCAAGGCATTCGATCGACTGGTCGGTTTGCAGGTGATCCGCATCGATGGCGCCCAGGCCACCATCACACGCCCGAAACTCATCGACGCGTTCAACGAGATCCGCGGCTACGGCTTCAGCATGGAAAAACTCATCGACTTGCACGAGCGCATCGTCCCGCTGGTCGACCAGATCAGCGAGATGCTGGTGCGGGCGGGGGCCGAACACGTCGCCGACCGGATCAAGCCGCGTGAAGCACTGCCCGCCGACACCGAAATCGCCGAGCTGATAACCATGCTGGTCCGGTTTCGTACTCAGGCGGTCGCATCCGTCACCGACACTCTGGCGTCGATCGAATCGACGATCGAGTCTCTGGTCAGCCGCATTCTGGCCGAATATCTGGAACGGTCGCCGGACGCTGAAGTCGGCTAACGCGCTCGCCGACGGGCCACCAGATGCGGCGCCAGCGTGGCGAGTTTCTCGCAGGTCTCCTCGAATTCCCGGTCGGGGTCCGACGCGGCGATGATTCCGGCCCCGGCCCGCAGCCAGGTTCGCCCGTCACGTTCGTAGGCGGTCCGCAGCGTCAACGCCGCGTCGAGCCCACCATCAGCCGAAAACGTCACTACCGCGCCGGAATACAACTCACGCGGGCTTTCATCGAGCCGCAGGATGGCGTCCACACTGGCCGCCTTGGGGATACCTGAGGCGGTGACCGCGGGAAACAGCGCCTCCAGCGCGTCCATCCGGTCCTTGGATGGGTCCAGTCGGCCGGTGACCGTCGAGCCGAGGTGCTGGACGCTGCCGCGCTCGCGCACGGTCATGAAATCGATGACCGCAGCACTACCGGGCTTGGCGACCTCGGTGATCTCAAGCAGCGAGCTGCGCACCGACATGGCATGCTCGACAATCTCTTTGCTGTCGGATTCCAATTCGTCGCGGGCTTGGCGGTCACGCGCCGCGCCGCGACCCAGCGCCCGGGTGCCGGCCAGCGGTTCGGTCACCACCGCGCCGTCGTCGTGCACCGCCGCCACTACTTCCGGGCTATAACCAAGGGCTCGAAAACCACCGAGCCGCAACAGGAACGAGCGCGCGGGGGTGTTGTGTCGCCGACCCAGCCGATACGTGGCCGGGAAGTCCAGCACGAAGGGCACGTCGACAGACCGGGACAGGATCACTTTGTGGTAGCGGCCAGCAGCGATCTCGGCGATCGCTGCGGCTACCCGCGCCCGGTAATCGGTGCTGTCGGCGCCGACATCGATCGCGGATGGGGGCGGCGCAGCCGGCAGACCCTCGCTGAGCAACCGGTCCACCGTGTCGCGGTGGCGTTCCTCGGCGTCGAACAGTCGAACCGCGTCGTCGGCGACCACGATGCGGGTGCGGGGCCAAAACACCCGAGCCAACGGGGTCTGCGGCGCCAAGCGATCTTGTAGACCGAAGCGATACGCGCCGAATTCGAAGGCGATCCAACCGAAGGCCTGGTCGCATTCCAGCAGCAGCCGGTCGACGGCCTCACCGAGCACCGGTCCCGGCTGGCCGGACCAGGTTTGTCGCTGAGTGACACCGTCGCGGGTGATGCGCAACTCGTCGCGGTCCAACTCGACCATGGCCAGCACGCCGAGGGCCAGCACCCACTGGCCGTCGTGCTCGTAGAGCAGGTATTCATCGCCGTCGCGCTCGGGCAACGCGGCGGCCAACTCGGCCGCCAGGTCCGCCGGGGCGATCTCGGTCGGCAATGGGAATGACAGTGACGGGGCGCCGACAGAACTTGTTTCGACACCGACTTCGGTCACGTTTAGTAAATGTAGCCTAACCTATGAACCTGCGGGGCTGTCCGTTCGCGAATGACCTACTTTTGCCTCCGTATGCCTGGTCACCAGCACTTTTGGTAAGCCTGACTTTAACCCCGGGTTCCCGCGGTCCATGCGGCTTGAGCACGGGCCGAGCACTGAACTCGATAACCGACGGCGGCCCGACCTCGCAGCCTCCGTGCGCCGACGGCCGCAGCGTGTGATTAGTTGTCATTGCAGGTTTTCGAGCCGTTCACGTCTCAGTCCCACGATGGAACTGGTCCAGCCGCGGTTCGACCGTACGATCGTGCGAGGCCGCACTCTGACGAGAGGACAGCATCGTGTTCATCATCCGGCTCCTTGACGGAGAAGAGGTCCACGCACTGGACGGCGACCAGCTCACCATCAATCAAGAGACTGGCGTGCTCACCGTCTCCCGGATCGACGGGTTCGAGGAAGTCACGACGCACTATTCACCATCGGCGTGGGCGTCCGTGACGCATCGCATCAAGGAGCCCGTGGTGCGGCCGTCGCTGGTGGGCTACAAGAAATAATAAGCCGTTCACTTTTGGCAACAAGAAGTAATAAGCCGTTCACTTTCCCAGCGTTTTCCCAGTACTTTCCCAGCGTCCATGTGCGATCGGTCACATACCTAGCGCCGCCCCATGACTAGGCTCTGAAGGAATTCAAAACCCGCACGGCGGCGGTCACGAATCGTGAGCAAGCTGCGCCCATCGAGGGAGATGAGCAATGCTCCTAGAGTTCTGGGAAAACTTCCGGCACAACCTCTTCAAGCCGCTGTTGTTGTTTTTCTACCTTGGCTTCCTTATCCCGATTCTCAAGGTGCAGTTCGAGTTTCCCTATGTGCTCTATCAGGGCGTGACGATGTACCTGCTGCTGGCCATCGGGTGGCACGGCGGTGAAGAGCTCGCCACAATCCACGTATCGAGCATCGGCAACATCGTGGGATTCATCGTCCTGGGGTTCCTGCTCAACTTCCTGATCGGTTTTCTCGCCTACTTGCTACTGACCCGCACGACGAAGATGCGGCGGATCGATCGGGCCACGGTCGCCGGCTATTACGGGTCGGACTCGGCAGGCACATTCGCAACCTGTGTGGGTGTCCTTGCGACTGTGGGGATGGCTTTTAACGGTTTCATGTCGGTGATGTTGGCCGTAATGGAGATGCCCGGTTGTCTGGTGGCGCTGTATTTGGCAGCGCGGCTGCGGCAGAAGGGGATGGACGCGCTGGGGAACATGCCCGACGAGGCCGGCTACACCCAGCCGGCGAGGGTGGGACCGGGTGCGGCAAGCCGGCTAGGGCTCGCGCAGGAGACCAAGCTCGCCCTGAAACGGCAGGACCAACCCGACGACGACGCCGATGAGGATGACACAAAGACGCGCGTGGGCACGGTCAAGCTGCTCAGAGAGGTCTTGCTTAACCCGGGCCTCTATCTGCTCTTTGGTGGGATCGTCATCGGCCTGATCAGTCGGTTGCAGGGGCCAAAGGTCGTGCACGACAACGACCATGTCTTTGTGGCCGCCTTCCAGGGCGTGCTGTGCCTGTTCCTGCTCGAGATGGGGATGACTGCCTCGCGCCGATTGAAAGACTTGAAGAGCGCGGGCCCCGGTTTCATCGCTTTCGGTCTGCTCGCGCCAAACCTATTCGCGACTATCGGGATCATCGTCGCCCATGCCTACGCTCATCTCATCCATGCTCAGTTCAAGCCGGGGACGTATATCCTGTTCGCCATACTCTGCGGCGCTGCGTCATACATTGCTGTGCCCGCGGTCCAGCGGCTGGCGATCCCCGAGGCGAGCCCGACGCTGCCATTGGCCGCATCACTGGGCTTGACGTTTTCCTACAACGTCACGATCGGCATCCCCGTCTATATCGAGATCTCGCGGGCCGTCACGCCATGGTTCACCTGACGCGAGAAAGACTCAGCAGCAGCTGAATTCGACGGGCAGCGCCACCGGGGATCGAAACGCCATGCCGGTGATATGCGGGGTTGGGACGCTCGGGTCCAACCGCAGATCCGGTAGCCGGTCCAGCAGTGCGTTGATCGCGACCGTCGCCTCCATCCGCGCCAGATGCATACCCAGGCACAGATGCGGGCCGCCGCCGAACGTCAGGTGAGCGATGTTCTTGCGGGTCGGATCGAAGCGATCCGGGTCCGGGTAGCGCTTCGGGTCCCGGTTGGCGGCCGCGACGCTGACGCTGACGTTTGCTCCGGCCGGAATCGCGACCCCGCCGAGCTCGCAGTCGCGAGCGGCCACCCGCATCACCGTGGTGATCGGCGGCTCCCATCGCAATGCCTCCTCGAAGGCGCCGCGGACCATACCGAGGTCGGCCCGCAGCGCATCGAGCTGCTCCGGCTCGGTGAGCAGTGCGACCAGCAGGTTGCCCGACGCGCGGTAGGTCGTCTCCACTCCGGCGGGCAGGATCAGCAGCAGGAACGCAAAGATCTCGTCGTCGGTGAGCTTCATCCCGTCGATCTCGGACTGCGACAGCATGGTGATCAGGTCGTCCTGCGGATTTCGCCGACGCTCGGCCAGGATGTCGTTGAAGTACGCCTTCAACGTCGCGGACGCGGCAATCCCACAGTCCCAGTTGTAGACCACGTTGAGCAACTCGATCGAAAGCCGTTGGAAGCGCGGGTAATCCTGCCGCGGCAGACCCATGATCCGCGCGATGACCTGTACCGGGAACGCGAACGTGAAATCGCGGGCCAGCTCGGCCCGCCCGCGCGGCGCGAAGCTGTCGATGAGTTCGTGGACTACCAGCTCGACTAACTCACTACGCCAGCGGTCCAGCAACGCGGCGCGGAACGACGGAGACACCAGGGCCCGGCTGGCCCGGTGGTCGGCGCCCTCGAGTTCGAGCATCGTGCGGCCCATCACCGGGCCCATGATCTTGTCGTAGATCGATGAAGAGAACATGTCGGGGTGGGTGAGCACGGTCTGGCATTCGTCGTATCCGAGCACGGTCACCCCAGCGCCGCCCACGGTTTGGCTGGAGACTTCGGTGAACGGGCTGCCGACCATCACCCGGCTCCGCGACCGCGCCTCACGCAGCCGCTCGTGCACGTTTTCGACCTGAATGAGCAGCCCGCCCTGCAGTTCGGTCGGGTCGAATTCGCCGGCGGCCGGAGTCGGTTCAGGAAGCATCAGCCGACACCGTGTGTGTGTCTCGGCCGGACCGCAGCACGGTGCCGGGCAGCGCGCCGGTGGCGACGCCGTCGCGACACACCTCGACACCGCCGACCAGCACCGAGCTGATGCCGTAGGCGTCGGCGACCAATCGCGGTGCACCCGCAGGCAAGTCGTAACGGGTGCGCTCCGGCCCGTGGTCGACGGTGGCCGGATCGAACAGCACCAAGTCGGCGTGCCAGCCCGGCGTGATTCGGCCTCGTTCGGCCAGCCCGTAGAGCCGGGCCGGCACATCGGTGAGCAGCCGGACCGCTTCCTCGAGCGTCACCACCTGGTGCTCGCGGACACCGTGGCCGAGCAGCGACGTAGTGTAGATCGCCCCGCACATCATGTCGAGGTGCGCGCCGGCGTCCGAGCCACCGATGACGGCGTGCGGCGAGCGCCACACCTCGGCGCGCAGCCGCCAGTCGGCGGCGTCATCGCCGAACGGTGTCGGCGTCAGTCCGGTGCGCAGCTCGTCGGCGATCACGATGTCCAAGAGGGTGTCGAACGGCTCCCCACCGCGAGCGGCGGCGACCTCCCCGACACTGCGGCCGGTCGCGTCGGCGTTCTGCGAGGCGAAGGTCTCGACGACGATCAACCGCTCCCAGTTCGCCAGACCGCGCAGCATGCCGGCGTCCTTCGATTGGGCGCCATCGTTCAGCCGGCGGCGTACTTCCGGATCGGCAAGCGCGGCCAACCGCTCGGGCACCGGCAGGTGCATGGTGTCGCGCCAGCCGGGCAGGCCGTCGAGCACGAAGCCGGTGAGGAACGAGAGCCGGATCTTCATGGTGTGCGGCAGGGTGAGCGCGACGACCCGGCCGCCGCGTTCGGCGGCGACCTCGGAAGCACGCAGCTGTCCGCGGTGCCCGGCCGGGTTGGCCGCCGAGACGCCGAGCAGGTTCCAGTTGAGCGGGCGGTCGGCCGCCACCGACATGTCAGTGAGTAGGGCAATCTCGTCGTCGGAAAAGCCTTGCAGGCAGCCGGGGATGATCGCCTCGAGCGTGGTGCCCGGATGGTCGCGGACGCCCTTGGCCAGCGCCAGGAGCTCGTCGCGTGATGCGCTACGGGACGGCACCGGCTGGCCCGAGCCGTCGTTGTGGGTCTGCGACTGCGACGTGGAAAACCCAAGTGCGCCGGAGGCTAACGCCTCATGCAGCAGCGCGACCATCCGATCGACCTGCGCGGGGGTCGCCTGGCCGCCGACCGCGTCCTCCCCCATCGCCGCCAGCCGAAGCGCCGAATGGCCAACCAGGAAACCGGCATTGACGGCGATGCTGCCATCGAACCGGTTAAGCCAGTCGCCGAATGACGCCCACTTCCAGTCCAGCCCGGCCCGCAACGCGTCGAGCGGCATGCCCTCGACCCGCGCGAGCATTCGGGTGAGGTAGTCCTGTTGGTCGGCCGCCACGGGCGCCAGCGTGAACCCGCAGTTGCCACCCAAGACGGTGGTGACGCCGTGTTGCACCGACGGGCTCGCGGTCGGGTCCCAGAACAGTTGCGCGTCGTAGTGGGTGTGCAAGTCGACGAAACCCGGCGCCAGCGTCTGCCCTTGGGCATCAACGGTTTTCGCGGCAAGGTCGTCGACCTCACCGGGTGGGCCGACCGCGGCGATCCGCCCGTCGCGGATACCGACATCGCCGTGGCGGGCCGGTGCGCCTGTGCCGTCAACGATTTCGGCATCGCGGATGAGCAGGTCGAGCATGAGGGCCTCCTACGCGGTGGTTAGCCACCCCTCGTCCGGCAGCGGGTGGCGGAACAGCTGCGCCGCGTTGCGATGGGTGATCCGCGCGGCGTCATCCGCCGAGAGACCGGCGACGTTGCGCGCCACGACCTCTTGCGTGTCCGGCCAAGTCGAGTCCGCGTGCGGGTAGTCGCTCTCGACCAGAATGCGCTGGGCTCCAATCGCATCCAGCGCGCCGAACGCCGACGGGTCGTCGATCGAGCAGAACCAGAAGTTGCGCTGCAGCACGTCGCTGGGCAGCAGATCGCCCTTCCAGGATCCGCCCTCCCGGCCCGAAGCAGAATGCGCCAAAACATAATCCGCCCGATCAGCCAGCATTGCCGCCCAGCCCAGCCCACCCTCGGCGAGCGTGATGTTCAGTCGCGGGAAGCGGACTGGGATGCCCGACCACAGCATGTCGGCGCAGGCGACCAGGCCGTTGACCGGAAACAGCGTGGTGATGGTTTCGAACGGGGTGTCCGGTGCGGGAATCGGCGCCCATTGGGCCGATCCGGTGTGCAGGCACACGACGGTGTCCGTCTCCTCGCAGGCGGCGAAAAACGGGTCCCACGCGCCGCTGTGCAGACTGGGAATCCCACACTGGGCAGGCAGCTCCGGGAAGCTCACCGCCTTGAAACCGCGTGCGGCGTTATGACGCAGCTCTTCGGCCGCCAGCTGCGGATCCGCCAGCCACGGCAGCTGCAGCGGGATGATCCGCTCCGGGAAGCTGCCGGCCCACGCCTCCAGATGCCAATCGTTCCAGGCCCGCAGCACGGCGAGTCCCAGCTCCGGGTCGTCGCTCTTCCAGAACACCGTGCCGGCGAACCCGGCGATCAGCGACGGGAAATTCAACGACGCCCAGATCCCGGCCAAGTCCATATCAGCGATCCGGGCCTTGATATCCCAGCAGCCGCGGCGCATCTCGTCGAAGCGGGCCGCCTCCATACTCCAGTCCTCGCGCGGGCGCCCCACCACCGCGTTGAGCCCGATGTTGGGGTAGTCGCGGTCCTCATAGCGCCACACCTGCCGGCCGTCGTCGGTCTCCACGATCCGCGGTGCCCGGCCGGCCAGCGCGGCAGGAAGCCGGCCGTCGAACATGTCGGGCGGCTCGATGACGTGGTCGTCAACGGAGATCAGCACGTGCTGCCGCTCGCGGGGAGCAGGATCCGGCAGCAGCGCCATACCTCACGACTATCGTCGGTTTTCGGCGGCTGTCAATGCTATCTATGCAATGAATGCAAGGATCGGGGCGCCTGCGGCGGAGCCGTCACGGCGACAACGTGATCGCGCCTTCGGGGCAGTTCTTCTCCGCGTCCGCGGCCCGCGTCTCGAGCTCACCGGAGACGTTCTCGACGAGAACGACGGCATGCCCAACCTCGTCGGCGTCAAAGACGTCCGGTGCCAACGTGTAGCAGCGCCCGTGCCCTTCGCAGCGGTCTGCGTCGACACAGACACGGCTCACGTGGCCACCGGGAAGGTCAACGGCAGCGACTCCACCGACCTCAGCGCGGCGGTGTAGCTCAGCTCGGTGCCGGGCTTGATCTCGTAATCGGGTATGCGCCGGTGGAATTCGCGCAACGCAACCCGCAGCTCCATGCGGGCCAGGTGCGAACCCAAGCAGCGGTGCGGGCCTCCGCCGAAGGCGCGGTGCCGGTTCGGGTTGCGGCGGAAGTCTACAAGCTCCGGGTCGGGGAACTCGGCGGGGTCGGTGTTCGCCGCGCCCAGCAGGGGGCTGATCCGCTCCCCCTTGCTAATCGGGCACCCGCCCACCTCGACGTCTTGCATCGCGACTCGCGCGACGCCGGGTACCGGTGTCTCCCAGCGCAACAACTCCTCGATTGCACTCGGCAGGATGTCGGGTTGCTCGATGAGCTGATGACGATGGTCGGGGTGCCGGGCCAGGTACACAAAGAAACAGTCGAGTGAGTCGGTCACCGTGTCGAGCCCGGCGATCAGGAAGAGGAAGCAGATGTCGAGGATCTCGTGGCGCGTCAGCGGTTCTCCGTCGACCCTGGCCGCGATCAGCGAGGACAGCACGTCGTCGCGGGGGCTGGCGATGTGGTCGTCGATGGCGCGCTCGAAGTAGTCGTAGATCTGTTGTGCCGCGGGCGCCGTGGCCTCGTGGCGGCGATCGTATCCGGATTCGCCCTCCGGGCGGATCACCCCGTCCTTCCACTCCAAGAATTGGTCCAGATCTTCCAGCGGCAGGCCGAGCAGCTGCAGAAACACCGTGCACGGCAGCGGTACGGCGAACTCTTCATGGAAGTCGCATTCGCCGCGATCGGCGAAGCGATCGATCATCTCATTCACCAGCTCGGCGACGCGCGGTTCACGCCGGGCCATCTCCCGTGGAGTGAACAATGGATCGAGGATGCGGCGGTACTTCGCATGCTCGGGCGGGTCGATTTGCAGTGGAATCAGCGGCCGCACGTTACCCAGATCGACGGCATCCATGTTCGACGAGAACAACTCGGTGTGCTTGAGCGCCATCTCGATATCGGCCAGCCGGCTGAGCACGACCGCCTGTGGCGACCGGAATACCGGGGTCGACTCACGCAACGCCTTGTACATCGGCTGCGGCTCCGCGAGACCCGCCGCCGCCTGGTCGACGTACCCTTCGGTGTCTGTCATGCGGTTAGCCTGACACCAAACCTCAGCGTTGGGTATAGATCCGCGCCTATTGCGGGGCCGGATGCCGCACGAACGCCCGCGGCTGGGTGAACGCCCGGATGCCGTCGGCCCCGAGTTCGCGCCCGAAACCCGATTGGCCGACCCCGCCGAACGGTAGCCGCGGGTCCTGCGCGGCCATGCCATGACAGTTGACGCTGACCGTGCCGGCGACCAGCTGCGCGGCGGTCCGGTCGGCCAGCGCGTCGTCGCCGGTCCAGATCGACGCGGTGAGACCGAAGTCGCCCGCGTTGGCCGCGGTGACCGCCTCGTCGAGATCCCGGTAGCCGAAGATCGGCAGCACCGGCCCGAACTGCTCCTCGGTCGCCAGCGGTGCGTCGCCGTCCAGATCGGTGACGACGGTCGGCAGCACAAAGTGGCCGCCGGCGTCGGCGTCGGCCTCGCGCAGGACGCCGGCGGTACGCACCGTCGCGCCGCGGGCTGCGGCGTCGGCCAGCAGCGCCGCCACCCGGTCGCGTCCGGCGGCGGTGTGCATCGGCCCGAGCGTGACCTCGTCGACGAGCCCGTCTCCGATTACTTCGCGCCGGCAGCGCGCCAGCACCGCATCGGCCAACTCGTCGGCCTGGTCGGCCGGCGCGTACAGCCGCTTGATCGCCATGCACACCTGACCGCAGGTGGTGTAGGTCGCAGTGAATAGCCGCTCGACGAGCTCGTCGGTGACGGAGATGTCGGGCGCGATGATCGCCGGATCGTTACCACCGAGTTCCAGCAGCACCGGGGTCAGCCGCGGGGCCGCCGCCGCCATCACGGCGCGTCCGGTGGCCACCCCGCCGGTCAGCGAGATGACGTCGACGCCGGGGTGGGTGATCAGCGCCTGCGCCAGATCGTTGCCCGGGCCGGCGAGCATGTTCACCACACCGGGTGGCAGCCCGGCGGCGAACGCCGCGCCCAACTGCAGGGCCGCCAGCGGACAGGTCGGCGGCACCTTGACCACCGCGGTGTTGCCGGCGGTCAGCGCCGACGTCAGCTTGGTCATGGTTAGCGCCAGCGGCCAATTGAACGGCAACACCAGCGCCGCCACTCCGTACGGCTCGCGCTGCAGCCGTGGGTAGGCCGACTGGGGGTCGATCCGTTCGGGCGCCAGCGCCGCCTCGGCGATCGCCCCGAGGATTGCGGGCAGCGCCGGCGCGGTGTCGATTTCGAAGCGCGCTTCGGCGAGCACTTTGCCGTGCTCGCGCGTGTACAGCCGCGCAACGTCGCTGCCGGCGAGTTGGCCGGCGGCCTCGGTCGCGGCCGCGGTGATGGCGGCGACCCGCTCGGCGACGTCGAGTGCACGCCACCCGGCCGCGGCGAGCCTCGCCGCCTGCACCGCGGCGTCGAGCTGGTGGAGGTCGGCGGCCGGCGCATACCCGACGATCTCGGCCGGACGGGCCGGGTTGTGCACCGGATAGCTCGCGCCGGCACCGGGCTGCGACTCGCCGCCGATCGTGAGGGTCGCGAACGTATCGGAGGATGTTGCGGTCATCGGGCTGCCTCCTTGACCTGGTGCGGTCGCCCCGCCATGGTAAGTCGTATGACGCCGATCACAGGAGCGTTGACGTGAAGGGTGTTGTGCTGCGCCAGGTCGGTCGACCGACAGCGGTCGAGGAGCTGGCGCTGCGACCGATTGGCCGCCACGAAGTCCAAGTGGAGTTGGCCGCCAGCGGCGTGTGCCACAGCGACCTGTCGTTGCGCGACGGATCAATACCGACGCTGCTGCCGTGCACACTCGGCCACGAGGGCGCCGGGATCGTCACCGAGGTGGGCGCCGACGTCACCACCGTTGGTCCGGGTCAGCACGTCGTCTTGACGTGGCTGGTGGCGTGCCGGTCCTGCCCGCATTGCCTGCGTGGCGAGTCCCAGCTGTGTGTGCATGCCTACGACCATGTTTACGGCGGTCCGTACGCCGACGGCGCCGGCCCGGTGTGGCCGGGAATGGGAGTCGGGTCGCTGGCCGAACAGACGTTGCTGCCGGCCGCGGCGGTAGTGCCGGTCGACGAGTCGCTGCCGCTCGACCAGGCAGCGCTGCTGGGCTGCGGCGTCACCACCGGGGTCGGTGCGGTGATGCACACGGCAGCCGTCCGTCCGGGCCAGAGCGTGCTTGTTATCGGTTGCGGCGGTGTGGGTTTGGCGGCGATCCAAGGGGCTCGGCTGGCCGGCGCGGCGCCGATCATCGCTGCCGACCGGGTGGCCGCCCAGCTTCCGGGGGCGACAGCTAACGGCGCGACCGAGACGATCGATGCCAGCGAGGTCGACCTGGCCAGCGCCGTGCGCGACCTCACCGGCGGCGCCGGGGTTGATCACGGAATCGAAGTGGTGGGCAAGCCCGCGACGATTCGCGCGGCTTACGACGCCACCCGCCGCGGCGGCAAGGTCACCCTGGTCGGCGCCGCGGGGATCGAGGAGTCGGTGACGTTTCCGGCGCTTTCGCTGATGGTCGAGGGCAAGACAATCCAGGGCAGCGTGTACGGCGCCAGCGACCCGGCACGCGACATCCCGGTGTTGGCCGAGCTCGCCCGCCGCGGCAGGCTCGACCTCGAGGCGTTGGTGACGCGGCGCATCGGTCTCGACGACGTCGAGCAGGCATTCACCGACATGGCCGCCGGGCGGGGAGCACGTAGCGTCGTCTGCTTCTAAAGGCTCGTCCGCCCCGGGGCGGACCGAGATGCGGATTGCGCGACCGTGCAAAAACTTTGAGTCAGTGGAGCGCGCTATACTCGAATGTATGTTCGATGGCCTCGTGATGGTTGATGCGTCTGCCGACGAATCGGCGCTGATCGAGCGCATTTCCGAGCTGGAGCGGCTCAAATCCGCCGCAGCGGCGGGCCAGGCGCGAGCGGCGGCCGCGCTGGATATAGCACGCCGAGCCGCCGAGGCGGCCGCGGGTGTGCCGGCCGCGCGGCGCGGGCGCGGGGTGGCCAGCGAGGTTGCCCTGGCCCGAAGGGACTCACCAGCCCGTGGCGGCCGGCATCTCGGCTTCGCCAAGGCCCTGGTAAACGAGATGCCGCATACGTTGACCGCTTTGGAGCAAGGGCTGTTGACGGAGTGGCGGGCCACGCTGATCGTGCGCGAAAGCGCCTGTCTGGACGTCGAAGATCGGCGAGTGCTGGACGCTGAGCTGTGCGGCGATCCGGCCGCCTTGGACGGGATGGGCGATGCCCGGATGGCGGCGGCGGCCAAAACGATCGCCTACCAGCTTGACCCGCACGCTGTCGTCGACCGGGCCGCGAAAGCCGAGACCGAACGAACGGTCACCATTCGCCCCGCCCCCGACACCATGACGTACCTAACCGCGCTGCTTCCGGTGGCCCAGGGCGTGTCGGTGTATGCGGCCCTGCGGCGAGAAGCCGACATCTGCGGTGACGGACGGTCGCGCGGCCAGGTGATGGCGGACACGCTGGTCGAGCGGACTAACGGCCGCAGCGCGGCGACGCCGACACCGATCGCGGTCAACCTAGTTCTCTCAGATGAAACCCTGCTGGGTGGCGACAACACCCCGGCAGATATCTGTGGGTATGGCCCCATCCCCGCGGTAGTGGCTCGCGGATTGGTCTCGGCGGCCGTCGCTGACTCGCGGTCGCGTGCGACACTGCGCCGACTTTATGCTCACCCGAACTCCGGCGCGCTGGTGGCGATGGAGTCGCGGGCCCGGCTTTTTCCGCGCGGGCTGGCCGCATTTATCGGGCTGCGCGATCAACGATGTCGCACACCGTACTGCGACGCGCCAATCCGACACCGCGACCATGCGCGACCATGGGCCCGCGACGGCGCGACCAGCGCGGCCAACGGGCTGGGGTCCTGCGAACGCTGTAACTACGTCAAAGAGGCCGCCGGCTGGCGGGTCAGCGCGGATGTTGACGAAACCGGCAGACACACAGCTGAATTCACTACCCCAACCGGCGGGCACTACCGTTCGGCGGCACCGCCGCGCGCGCCGACAGTGACGATCAGTGAACTCGAAGTCAGGGTTGGCATCGCGTTGACGCAACACGCGGCTTAGCCCAGCAGCATGCGCACGACGCCGTCAGCCAACAGGCGTCCCCGGTCGGTGAGCACCAGGCGCTCGCCGTCGGGCGTCAGCAAGCCGTCGTCGACCGCGACGGACGCGCGCTCGCGCTCGGCGTCGTCCAGCAGGTCCAGCGGCAGACCTTGGCGCAGTCGGATTCTCAGCAGCACGTCCTCGGTGTGGCGGTGCCCAGCATCCAGCTGCTCGAAACCCGCGACCGGCAACGTCGCACCGTCGAGGATCTGTGCATAAGTGTTGGGGTGCTTGACATTCCACCAGCGGGTTGCACCGACATAGCTATGCGCGCCCGGGCCGGCACCCCACCACTGACCACCGTCCCAGTAGCCCAGGTTGTGTCGGCACTGCCCGCCCGCGCGGCTCCAATTGGAAACCTCGTACCAGTCGAAGCCGGCCGCTGACAGCTGCTCGTCGACCAGCTCGTAGCGATGCGCGAGCACGTCGTCGTCGGGAGCGGCGAGCTCGCCGTTGCGGACCCGGCGCGCCAGCGCGGTGCCGTCCTCGACCACCAGCGCGTAGGCGGAGACGTGATCGACGCCCGTGTCGACCGCCGCTTCCACCGAGCGCAGCAGGTCGTCGTCGGATTCCCCCGGGGTGCCGTAGATCAGGTCGACGCTGACGTGTTCAAAACCTTCGGCGAGCGCCTCGCGGGCCGCCGCCGCCGACCGGTTCGGCGTGTGGATCCGGTCTAGAACACCCAGCACCCGTGGCGAGACGGACTGCATGCCCAGCGACACCCTCGTGTAGCCGGCCGCGCGGGCGGCCGCGAAGAAGTCGGGCCAAGCCGACTCCGGGTTGGCCTCGGTGGTGATCTCGGCGTCGGCGGCCAGCTCGAAATTGTCACGCACCGACTGCAGCAGCGCGGTGATGCGCTCGCCACCCAACAACGACGGCGTCCCGCCCCCGACGAAGACGGTCTGCACCGTCGGTGCGCCCAGCCGGGCTGCGGCCATCTCGAGCTCCGACCGCAGCACCTGCAGCCACGCGTCGGGGTTGACGCCACCTAACTCGGCCGGGGTGTAGGTATTGAAGTCGCAGTAGCCGCAGCGGGTGAAGCAGAACGGCACGTGCACGTAGACGCCGAACGGCCCGCCCGGGCTCAGGTGCACATCGGGCAGGCCGACCGGCTCAGAACTTGCCGTCATGGCTGCCAATATTCCTGACTCCCGGCCCAGCTTCCAGCGCTGGCCGCAGTGGCAGCGGGGCGAGAGAGAAACCGGCCGCCGTTGGCAGCTGACTCTCGGACACATTTGTGCCGCATCACAGGGTTGCCGCGTAGTTTCGCTCACTGTGAGGAAAATTCCACCCTGGTAGCGACCGTCCGCGACATCCGTGGCACAATGGCCGAGTGACCGCCGCCCACCGCAGCCCGTTCGACATCGCACTGGTGGCGCGTCGGCACATCGATCTCAAGCGTGTCTGCAGCTGTCGCTGTCTGCCTTAATGTCGTAGACCCGCCCACCTGTACTCCAGCTGGCCCCCGGATCTGCGCCGCCGGGACAGCAACCGGTGATCTGCGCGGTCCAAGCCGGCTACTCCACAAAGGAGAACGCCGCATGACGTCCCCCCGCCCCACCAAAGGCCGCAGCGAAGGCCAGTGGGCGCTTGGCTACCGCGAGCCGTTGAACCCCAACGAGCAATTCAAGAAGGATGACGACGCACTCAATGTGCGCGACCGCATCATCAACCACTACTCCAAAGCCGGCTTCGACAGCATCGACAAGAACGACCTGCGTGGCCGCATGCGCTGGATGGGCCTCTATACCCAGCGTGAACAGGGTTACGACGGCAGCTGGACCGGCGACGAAAACCTCGATCTGCTCGAAGCCAAGTACTTCATGATGCGGGTGCGTTGCGACGGTGGGGCATTGTCCACCGCGGCGCTGCGCACGCTCGGCCAGATATCCACCGAGTTCGCTCGGGACACCGCCGACATTTCCGACCGAGAAAATGTCCAGTACCACTGGATCGAGATCGAGAAGGTGCCCGAGATCTGGGAGCGACTGGCCGCGGTCGGACTGCAAACCACCGAGGCGTGCGGCGACTGCCCACGGGTCGTGCTGGGCTCCCCACTGGCGAGTGAATCACTCGACGAGGTCCTCGACCCGAGCTGGGCCGTGCAGGAGATCGTGCGCCGCTACATCGGCAATCCGGAATTCTCCAACCTGCCGCGCAAGTACAAGACCGCGATCTCGGGTCTGCAGGACGTCGCGCATGAGATCAACGACATCGCGTTCATCGGGGTCAACCACCCCGAGCACGGAGCCGGGCTGGATCTGTGGGTCGGCGGCGGCCTGTCCACCAACCCGATGCTGGCCCAGCGAGTTGGTGCGTGGGTGCCGCTAGAGGAGGTCCCCGACGTCTGGGAGGCCATCACATCGCTGTTCCGGGACTACGGCTACCGACGACTACGGGCCAAGGCCCGGCTGAAGTTCCTCATCAAGGACTGGGGCATCGAGAAATTCCGCGAGGTGCTGGAAACCGAATACCTCAAACGCAAACTCATCGATGGTCCGGCCCCCGAACCCGTCAAGCACCCGATCGACCATGTCGGCGTGCAGCGGCTGAAGAACGGGCTCAACGCCGTTGGGGTTGCACCGATCGCCGGGCGGGTGTCGGGAACCATCCTCTCCGCGGTGGCCGACCTGGCCGAGCGGGCCGGGTCGCAGCGGATCCGGTTCACCCCCTACCAGAAGCTGGTCATCCTCGACGTTCCCGACGACCAGCTCGACGAGCTGACCGCCGGTCTGGACGCGCTGGGGTTGCCGTCGCGGCCATCACACTGGCGTCGAAACCTGATGGCCTGCACCGGTATCGAGTACTGCAAGCTGTCGTTTGCCGATACTCGGGTACGTTCCCAGTCACTGGTGCCCGAGCTGGAGCGCCGGCTCGATGACATCAACGCCCAACTGGACGTACCGGTCACCGTCAACATCAACGGCTGCCCCAACTCGTGTGCGCGCATCCAGATTGCCGACATCGGTTTCAAGGGCCAGATGGTCGACGACGGCCACGGGGGCTCGGTCGAGGGATTCCAAGTCCATCTGGGCGGAAGCCTGGGCCTCGACAGCGGGTTCGGCCGAAAACTGCGCCAGCACAAGGTCACCAGCGCCGAGCTCGGCGATTACATCGACCGAGTGGTGCGCAACTTCATCAAGCAGCGTGATACGGGCGAACGCTTCGCGACGTGGGCGCTGCGCGCCGAGGAGGCGGATCTGCGATGAGCGGGGAGGCGAAAGAGTTGACGGAAGCGGATTTACGGGAATTGGCCGAGCGGGGCGCCGCTGAGCTGGAAGGCGCCAGCGCCACCGACCTGTTGCGCTGGACCGACGAGCACTTCGGCGGCGTCAGAGGGCCTCGGCCGTCGGCGACGTGCAACTACGTGGTGGCCTCGAACATGCAGGACGCGGTGCTCGTCGACCTGGCGGCGAAGGTACGCCCGGGCGTGCCAGTGATGTTCTTGGACACCGGGTATCACTTCGTGGAGACCATCGGTACCCGTGATGCGATCGAGGCGGTTTACGACGTACGGGTGCTCAACGTCACGCCCGAGCATTCGGTCGCAGAGCAGGACCAGTTGCTGGGCAAGGACCTGTTCGCCCGCCAACCCAACGAGTGCTGCCGGCTACGCAAGGTCGCCCCGTTGTCCAAGGCGCTGCGGGGTTATTCCGCGTGGGTGACCGGCCTGCGTCGCGTCGAGGCGCCAACTCGCGCCAACGCCCCGCTTGTCAGTTTCGACGAGGCGTTTCACCTGGTGAAGATCAACCCGCTGGCCGCTTGGACCGATGAGGACATGCAGGCCTACATCGACGAAAACGATGTACTGGTCAATCCGCTTGTCTACGAAGGTTATCCGTCGATCGGCTGCGCTCCTTGCACCGCGAAGGTAGCTGAGGGTGCGGATCCGCGCAGCGGACGCTGGGAGGGGCTGTCGAAGACCGAATGCGGGTTGCACGCGTCGTGACTGCGCCGGCGACAATCTCGGAGGCAGCGATGAGGTGGGGGCACGCCCCCTCGCCGCTGTGCGGCTGGGGGTACCCCCACCCGCTTGCGGGGGCGAGCGGCGCCAAATGACTGCGCTGGTGCTCGCCGCACATGGCAGCGAAGATCCGCGGTCGGCGGCCAATGCCCGCGCCGTCGCCGATCAGATTAGCTGCACGCGGCCGCGCCTCGATGTGCGTGTCGCGTTCTGCGAGTTGAACACTCCACGCCTGGTTGACGTGCTCACGCCGGATGCGGTGGTCACTCCGTTCCTGCTGGCCGACGCCTACCACGCCCGTATCGACATCCCCGGACAGATCGCCAGCCGGGGCGTCGCCGTGCGGCAGGCCGACGTGCTCGGTGAAGACGATCGGCTGGTGTCCGTGCTGCACGAGCGCCTCGCCGAGCTGGGAGTCAGCACGCTCGATCCGCAGCTCGGTGTGCTGGTGGTGGCGATTGGCTCGACGCATCCCGCGGCTAACGCCCGCACCGCTCAGGTCGCACGCAAGCTGATCGCAGGAACCCGGTGGGCCGGCACGACGACGGCGTTTGCCACCGGGTCCGGGCCGTCACCGGCCCCGGCCGCCAACCGGCTACGGCGCCGCGGCGCCCGCCGCGTGGTGATCGCACCGTGGTTCCTGGCACCCGGCCGGCTGACTGATCGAGTAGCCAAATATGCCGCAGCGGAACAGATTCCGATGGCAGCGCCGCTGGGCGCACACCGGCTGGTGGCCGCGACGGTACTGGATCGCTTCGATGCGGCGCGAGCCGACCGCATCGCCGCCTAAGGTTCTGGCCGGACGTGCGGGCGGGTCTGACTTAACCGACCGAGTGTGGTGAGACTACTCCGTGCACGAGTAGCTAGCATTCTGCACAAGCAGAAGAAAGCGCTCGTAACTGCTGACTTTCTCTTGGATCGACCGCAGTATCGGAAACCAGTACTCATCGGCGGACCTTCCGAAACGCAGTCCCGAGCCAACCAGGGTGCTCCCGAA